>JANOKA010000059.1:0-35064 GCA_031418995.1 Sphingomonadales bacterium
GACGGCGAACTCAACATATGTTTTAACGCGGTCGACCGTCATGTGCTTGCGGGCAATGGCGATGTCACGGCGCTGATTTTCGAACCCGATGATGCAGGCGGCGTGGTTCGCCACATCAGCTATGCGCAGTTACAATCCGAAGTCATCCGTATGGCAAACAGCTTGAAAAAAATGGGCGTAAAGCGCGGCGACCGCGTGACCATTTACATGCCGATGATCCCAGAGGGCGCCTTTGCGATGCTCGCCTGCGCCCGGATTGGCGCCGTACACAGCGTTATCTTTGGCGGATTTTCGCCAGAGGCCATCGCCGGCCGAATTGAGGATTGCAAGAGCGACTGGGTAATTTGCGCCGATGAAGGCCGGCGCGGCGGCAAAACTATCCCGCTGAAATCCAACGTCGATGCTGCGCTGGTTAAAGCGCCCGTTAAGTCGGTTTTGGTCGTCCGGCATACCGGCGGCGACGTGACAATGACCGCAGGCCGGGACCATTATTACGATGAATATAGCGCCGATGTCGGCTCCGAATGCCCGTGCGAAGTTATGAACGCCGAAGATCCGCTGTTCATCCTGTATACCTCAGGCTCAACGGGCAGTCCCAAGGGCGTATTGCACAGCACAGGCGGCTATGCGGTCTGGACCGCTGCGACATTCCATTACACGTTTGATTATAATCCCGGCGAGATTTTTTGGTGCACTGCCGACATCGGCTGGGTCACAGGGCACAGTTACATCGTTTATGGTCCCTTACAAAACGGGGCGACGGCATTGATGTTTGAGGGCGTGCCCAACCATCCTGACCACGACCGTTTCTGGCAAGTCATTGCCAAGCACAAGGTCAACATATTCTATACCGCCCCCACCGCGATCCGGGCGTTAATGCGTGAGGGTGACCGCTATGTACAGGGCCATGACCTGTCGTCCATTCGTCTGCTGGGATCGGTAGGCGAACCGATCAATCCGGAGGCATGGCGATGGTATCATGACGTTGTCGGCCATGGCAATTCGCCGATCATCGATACATGGTGGCAAACCGAAACCGGCGGTATAATGATTACCACTTTGCCCGGCGCGCACGGTATGAAGCCGGGCAGTGCAGGCAAGCCGTTTTTTGGTATCCATCCGCAATTGGTGGATAATGAAGGCGGCATTTTGGACGGCGCGGCATCGGGCAATCTCTGCATTACTCACAGCTGGCCCGGGCAGGCGCGGACATTATACGGCGATCACAACCGGTTCGTGCAAACCTATTTCAGCAATTACACGGGCAAATATTTTACGGGTGACGGTTGCCGCCGCGACGATGATGGCTATTACTGGATTACGGGCCGCGTCGATGATGTCATCAACGTATCAGGCCACCGCATGGGTACCGCAGAAGTGGAAAGCGCGCTGGTGCTGCACGATTTGGTCGCCGAGGCCGCTGTCGTCGGATTTCCGCATGATATTAAAGGGCAGGGTATTTATTGCTATGTCACGTTAAATGCCGGAATCGATCCGACCGACGAACTTGCGCTTATTCTGCGCGGCCATGTCCGCACCGAAATCGGTCCGATTGCCAGCCCTGACCATATTCAGTTCACCCCCGCCCTGCCCAAAACGCGGTCTGGCAAAATCATGCGGCGTATATTGCGCAAGATCGCCGAAAATGATTTTGGTGCACTGGGCGATGTATCGACGCTAGCGGACCCGTCTTTGGTCGACGGATTGATTGCAGGGCGCAAGGTCGGGTGAGTGTATGAAATCAAATGTAAAACGAAATAACTTGTCCTGACCCAATCACAGGCATAAAGTTCATATTATCGGTGTTAAGCTGGGATAAAATGGTCGCACGGGCAATAAGGGGCACGTTTCGTGAATGGCTGACCAAGTTCAAAATGATTCTAACCCCGGGGGAACCACGGTTTTCGTTAGCTATTCGCGCGACGATCAAAAACGTGCACTGCCCATAATCCAGTTGCTGGAACAAAACGGATATGCGGTGTGGTGGGACGGCATGTTGGAGGGCGGCGAACGGTTTGCCCGGACCACCGACGCCGCATTGCAACGCGCAAATGCTGTGGTCGTGCTGTGGTCGAAAACATCGATTGGTTCGCACTGGGTGCATGATGAAGCCACACAGGGCCGGGACCGCCGCTGTCTGGTGCCGCTGTCGATTGACGGGTCGCAGCCGCCGCTCGGGTTTCGGCAATTTCAGGTCATTGATGCCGCCGCTTTGAAAATACGGGCTGATAGCGCCGAAATGATGGGCATGTTGCGCGCTGTCGCTGCTTTGCATGATCGTCCATTTGTAGCGCCCGCCGCCATCCGGGCACGCGCGCCTATTTTCAGCAGGCGTACAGCAATTGCAGGCGGCACGGTAGTTGCGGTATTGGCAGGAGGCGCGGCGGTTTGGAAAACCGGATTGCTAGGTGGAACTCTGACGCAAAATAGCATCGCCGTCATGCCCTTTGCCAACTTGAGCGGCGATGCATCGCAGCAATATTTTTCCGATGGCCTGTCCGAAGAATTGCGCGCCACGTTAAGCCTGAACCAGCAACTGATTGTGGCCGCTCAAATGTCATCGATCAATGTGCAGGAATTAAAGCTGGACGTGAAAGACATCGCCGGAAAATTGGACGTCGCCTATATATTGGACGGCAGCGTCCGTCGCGCAGCTGGCATATTGCGCATCACCGCAAAACTGATCGACGGTGCCACCGGATTTCAAAAATGGTCGCAAACATTCGACCGTGAAAATGATGATATTTTTGCAGTGCAAAGCGAAATTTCAACGATTGTGGCAGATCAGTTAGCGGTTGCCATACCTGCCAGTTCAAAACGCCAAAAACACGGTGTGGGCAGCACCAATAATGCGCGAGCATATGACGCGTATTTGCGCGGAAAGGCTTACTATAAACTGGCGGTAGATGAAAAAACCGACCGTGCCGCACTGGCGCAATACGAACTTGCCATCAAACATGATCCCGAATTCGCCGCTGCGTTTGCCGCAAAATCGCGCGTGCTGACCGTAATAGCAAATAATTATGCCTCAGGCGGCGAGCTGAAAAATTATTATACGCAGGCCATTGATGCGGCGCGGGGCGCAGTCAAACTGGCACCCGATCTGTGCGATGCGCATTCGGCACTGGGATTTGCGCTTTTCAACGGACGGCTGGATGTAAAGGGCGCGTATGATCCGTATCAAAAAAGCAAGGATCTGGGTTTTGGCAATGCGGATATCTTATCGGGCTTTGCCAATTATGCGACCCGTATCGGGCAGTTCGATGCGGCACGCCAAGCAATAAGACGGGCGCAGCGGCTGGATCCTTTGAACCCGTCTGCGTATCGCAATGCAGGCGTAATCGAATATAGCGCACGCAATTTTGATGCAGCACTGGCTCCGCTGCAATCGGCACTGCGGCTTAACCCGAAAATCAGTGGGGTATATCCCTTGCTGGGCGATATGAAATTGCTGACGGGGGATGCCGCATCGGCATTAGAAAACTACCGCAAAATACCGCGCGGATTTGACCGATTAAAAGGGCTGGCAATTGCCGAAACAAGATTGGGCAAGCGCGATTTGGGGGCGGCGGCGATGGCCGATATGATTGCCGAATTTGGCGACAACAGCCTGTATCAGCAAGCGCAAGTTCTGGCGCAGTGGGACGAATTGGACCCCGCGATGGCGGCGCTGGAGCGCGCCTATCAAAAGGGCGATTCGGGACTGGTGTTGTCGCGCAACGATCCTTTGCTCGACCCGGTCCGGCGCGATGCGCGCTTTGTGCAATTGCAGACCCGATTGGGATTTGAGTAAATTTTGGAAACTCGGTAATCTGACTATTTTTAGGCCAGACCTCCTATCCGGCAAACGGACCAATAATATGCCGCACACCTATATTTTGCGCCGCCTGGGCCAGCTCCAACGGTGCGGTATCGACATGCGATCTGCGTGCCTGCAATAATTCAGAGAAATGGGCATAAATCATCGGATATTCACGCGATGGTTGGGCCGATATCAGCACGCCATCCACCCAAAGCTGCGTGCCGCCATTGTCCAGCAACAAAGTTTCATCCGCCGTAATCACCGTAATCCGCCAGCATTCATCGCCCGTCACGCGCCAGTCAAATTGTGCCGATAATCCAGTGCCAAAGGATATGTCGGCAGCAATTGGTGACTGGTGATTTTCAGCTATCGTGAGCACGGCGCTGTCCACATGCAGCGGCTTTGGCATAATTTTTGTCGCAATCGATAACGCGTTGATACCGGGATCGAACACGCCAAACCCGCCTGCTTCCCAAATCCAGTCCTGTCCCGGATGCCATTTGCGCACATCTTCGCGCCATTCAATATGCATCGATACTATGTCTTTTCCGGTAAGCCGGGCCGCTGCGGCATCCACAGCCGCGTTATATTGCGAATGCCATGTCGTGAACAAAATCTGCCCTTTGCTGCGCACATATTCAGCCAACCGGGCAACCTCGCCTGAATCTGCACCGGGGGGTTTTTCCAGCAAAATGTCCCAGCCATGGTCTGCTGCGGCCATGGCAATTTCTGACCTGCCCTCTGGCGGCATACACAGCGCGACCGCGTCCACAGCAACGCCGCTGCGCGCCAATGCATCCAACGCGGGAAATGACGGTATGCCGGTGGGGGCTTCTCCGCGCCTGCTTACGGTGGCAACAAGTTCCAATCCGCTGGTTTCGGCAATGGACGGTACGTGTTGATCTTGCGCAATTTTGCCATATCCGACTATAGCGATTTTGGTAGTGCTCATCTGACGTTATCCATGTATTTGGTTCTACTTTTTGAAATAGCTTTTGCAATAGTCCTATTGATATGATTATTGCAAAAGATAGTTTTGCGGGTGTGTCCGCACAGCATAACAAGGACAGACATAGTGACCAACCGCAAAACCCGGCGCAGTGCAGGCGTATATGGCAAACAGGATCGCGATGGTTTCATCCATCGCAGCTGGATGAAGAGCCAGGGATTGCCCGATGACAGTTTTGATGGCCGGCCCATCATTGGCCTTTGCAACACTTGGTCAGAACTGACCCCGTGCAACGCGCATTTGCGGATTTTGGCCGAACATGTGAAACGCGGCGTGTGGCAGGCGGGCGGCGTTCCGCTGGAATTTCCGGTATCATCGCTAGGGGAAACACAAATCAAGCCCACAGCCATGTTGTTCCGCAACCTGCTGGCAATGGACGTTGAGGAGGCCATTCGCGGCTATGCCATTGACGGCGTCGTCTTGCTTGGCGGATGTGATAAAACCACACCGGGGCAGCTTATGGGCGCGGCATCGGTGGATTTGCCCACTATAGTCGTGTCATCCGGGCCGATGCTTAGTGGTAAGTTTCGCGGGCAAACCATGGGTTCGGGTACCGATGTCTGGCGGCTGAGCGAAGCTGCGCGAGCCGGTGAAATCAGCGAAGAAGCATTTTTCAGCGCCGAAGCCGGCATGTCGCGCAGCGCCGGGGTATGCAACACCATGGGAACCGCTTCCACCGTGGGCAGCTTGTGTGAGGCCATGGGGGTTGCGCTTCCGGGAAATGCGTCGATCCCGGCGGTCGATGCACGGCGACGGACTATGGCACATATAGCGGGACGGACGATTGTCGATCTGGTTGAACAAGATCGGCCATTGTCGACGTTCCTGACGCGGGAAGCATTCGAGAACGCCATATTGGTACACACGGCGGTTGGCGGATCAACCAATGCAGTGGTGCATTTGCTGGCGCTTGCCGGACGCTGCGGCGTTGATCTTTCACTTTCCGATTTTGACGACCTGTCACGCGAAATTCCGCTGCTCGCCAATTTGTTGCCATCGGGAAAATACCTGATGGAGGATTTTGATTATGCTGGCGGGATGCCCGCGATAATGAACCGCATCGGCAAATGGCTGCGTTCAAACGCAGCAACGGTTGGCGGTCCGACCATTGGCGAAATTGCAACAGGCGGCGAATGTTTCAACGATGATGTAATCCGATCGCTAGATAATCCGGTCCGTGCGTCCTCTGGCACATGGGTGCTGCGCGGCAATCTGGCCCCGGGCGGTGCGATTATGAAACCCAATGCCGCGTCGCCCGAATTGCTGACACATGAAGGCCCGGCGGTTGTTTTTGAATCTATCGAAGATTTCAAGGCGCGCATTGATGACCCCGATTTGGACGTGACCGCATCATCGGTACTGGTGTTGAAACAATGCGGACCAAAGGGGTATCCCGGCATGCCCGAGGTCGGCAACATGCCGCTGCCGCAGAAATTGCTGCAAGCCGGAGTGCGCGATATGGTGCGGATATCGGACGCCCGGATGAGCGGGACGGCCTATGGCACGGTCGTGCTGCACGTATCACCCGAATCGCATATGGGCGGCCCGCTGGCGCTTGTGCAAAACGGCGATATCATCCGGCTCGATGGTCCGGCACGCACGTTGGATCTGCTCGTTGCACAAGACGTTTTGGCGCAGCGCAAGTCTGCGTTAGCGCCGCCGCCCACGCCGCCAAACAGCGAACGCGGATATGCCCATATGCACGTCAAACATGTTATGCAGGCCGAACATGGCTGCGACCTTGATTTTCTTGTCGGCAAAAGCGGCGCTGTTGTAACGCGGGAATCGCATTAGGATATGGATGAGGCTCCAGCCTTCATAGGTGCGGATTGCCGCGAGCATTTTTTATTGGTTGGTAAACAAGGCGCCATAACCAGCCTAAATGCCCTGAACAAATTGTATAAGGCAGCAATGCTATGACAGAAATTTCTGCACCTGACATGATCTGCGACATACAAAACCTGCTCGGTGAATGCGTCATTTGGGATCACCGGACAGGACAATTGCAGTGGACCGATATTGAATCCAGTTGTCTTTGGCAGTGGGACATGACGCAAACCCCGCCGAGCAAGTTTGAATTGCCGCAACGTTTGGGCAGCTATGCCTTAACCGGCGATCCATCTGTTTATATGGGCGCGTTCGAAAATGGCTTTGCCCGGTTCCAGCCATTAAATGGTATGTTTGACATGCTGGCTCCGATAACAGCTGAATATTCCCATTTACGTCTGAACGACGGCCGTACAGACCGGAGCGGCGCGTTCTGGGCTGGCAGCATGGCAGAGGCAGAAGGATCGCCATTGGGATCGCTTTGGCGTTATGATGGTGGCAACAAGACTAGCGCGCACTTACATGACATCCGTATTCCGAACAGCCTGTGCTGGAACACCGCAGGCGATATAATGTATTTCGCCGATTCGCCGCGCTGCACAATCTGGGCCTATGATTTTGATCCTGAAACGGGGCCAGTTGGCGGCCCTCGCATTTTTGCGCAAACCCCGCCAGGCGTGCATCCCGACGGCAGCTGCATTGATGCCGAGGATTATTTGTGGAATGCGCAATGGGGCGGCGGCGAAATTGTCCGTTACCGCCCGGATGGCAGTACCGAACGGCGTATAAAACTGCCCGTCAGCCAGCCAAGCTGCGTGGCGTTTGCCGGACCGGATTTGAACCGCCTATGCATCACCACCGCGCGGGTGGATTTGAGCGAGGCCGAGCTGGCGCAACAGCCATTGGCTGGCGCGATGCTGGTATATGATCTTGATGTTACCGGACAGCGCGAAACAATTTGCACGGCGCCGCTATATTCAAATTAGGGAAGTACCATTTTGGCATAGGCCGTCACAGGAAACGTGACGGAGCACTGCGCGCGATCCGGTTTCGGAACGCTTAGCCGCCATCCCCTTGGTATAAAGTTCGCGCCACGGCGTCCGCCCATCCGTTCAGCCGAGTCTCGCGTAAGTCAGCGGCTATCGTTGGCTGAAATCTGCATGTTTCGCCGCGCATCACGGCAGCGTGTTCCAATGATGGATACAGGCCAGCACCGACGCTGGCCAACATCGCTGCACCTAGCGCGGTAGTTTCAATGAACTTTGGCCGTTCTACAGGAATATCCAATATGTCGGCCAAATCCTGCGCCATCCAGTCATTGGCCACCATTCCGCCATCAATGCGCAGTTCCTGCCAATCACAGCCATCGGCGGCATAGGCAGTTTTCAAATCATACGCCTGGTGCGCCATGGCTTCAAGCGCAGCGCGCGCAATATGCGCTTTCTTTGCCGAAAAGCTCAATCCGCTTATGATGCCGCGCGCTTCGGGCCGCCAATGCGGCGCGCCAAGTCCGGCGAGCGCAGGTACGACATATACCCCGCCATTACCGGGAACGCTGCGGGCCAAGGCCTCTGTTTCCATCGCCTGTTCAATCAGGCCCAGATCATCGCGCAGCCATTGGATCAAACTGCCGGCTACAAACACCGATCCTTCGAGCGCATAATGCCGCTCGCCATCCAATTGCCAAGCAATAGTCGAAAGCAGCTTATGCCTGGATTGCGGCAATTTCCGGCCGGTTTGTGTCAGGATAAACGCGCCGGTGCCAAAGGTTGCCTTGGTCTGTCCCGGGTTAAGGCAACCCTGTCCGATGGTTGCGGCTTGCTGGTCCCCTGCCATGCCCGATATCTTGATTGCACCGCCAAAATATTCCGGCAATGTCGTGCCAATATCGCCAGCGCAATCGACAATTTCCGGCAAGATACGGCGCGGAACATCGAACAGTTCCAGCAAGCCATCGTCCCATCCGCTGCTGCCAATGGCCATCAACGCGGTGCGCGATGCGTTGGTCGCGTCGCTGACATGTGCGCCGCCCGTCAGCCGGAAAATGAGGTAGCTTTCAATGGTGCCGACTGCCAGATTGTCGCCTGCATCTGCCAATTGCGGCCAATGCTTAAGCGCCCAGCCAATTTTGCTGCCGGAGAAATACGGATCAAGCAGCAGTCCGGTTTTGGCCTGCACCATATCCTCATGCCCAGCCGATTTCAGCGCGGCGCAATCATCCGCTGTCCTTCGGTCCTGCCATACAATGGCCGGAGCAAGCGGTACGCCTGTTCGCCGGTCCCAGAATACAATTGTCTCACGCTGGTTGGTGATGCCGATCGCGGTGATATGTTCCGCGCCGCCCGCCTTGGCAACCATCTGCCGCGCACAATCCAGCGTCTTGTCCCAAATCTCGGCGGCGTCATGTTCGACCAGCCCGGGCGCTGGGTAATGCTGCGTCAAGGGCAATTGCGCGCTGCCCTGCGGCGTACCGTCGGCGGCGAACAACATGGCGCGGGTCGACGTTGTGCCTTCGTCGATGACCAGAATATGCGGTGTCATCCGGCATGTCCGGCAGCGTGTCCGGCAGCGTCGAGGGCGGCATTTTCTTCGCGGCGCATAGCTTTCCCAGCGGCGCTCCAAATGAAGGTTGCGCGATTTCCGAATAGCAGCCGATTTACGATCAACGCGACCATGACTGAGCTGAAAAGCACAAAAACCATAGCATCAATATAGTGCAAGAAAGGAAAATCATAATATACATAGAAGCTCATTCCACCCAAGTGCGGCAAAGGTAGACTATGAAAACCATAACTAATAACGCCCCACAATAGCCCAACAACTGCCGCACGTGCATCTACGTTGCGGAACAACAAGCCAGCAATAAAAGCTGATAGGATGGGCATAGAGAACAAACCATTTAATTGCTGCAGTAGGTTGATAATACTGCCCTCTGGATTGTCGAATACAGGGATCATTAGGATAGTCGTGATCGTCAGAACTACCGAGGCCACCGCTGAAAGCGCCCATGGCTTTTCAACGGGCCGGATAAATTTCTCATGAAAATCCAATGTATAAAGCGCGACCGAACTGTTCAATATCGCGCTGGTATGTGCGATCACGGCAGCGGCCATCATCGCCGCAAACGCGCCCGACATCCACGACGGCAGCACCTGTGCCACCAATTGGCCATAAGCAGCATCATTGACATCGCCGAACAGTTTGAATGCCACAACGCCCGGTATAACGACAATTGCAGGGATGATAAGAATACGCACAGCCGCCGCAGCAAAGACGCCCTTTTGCGCTTCTTTCACATTGGGTGCGGCCATGGCTTTCTGCGTGATATTCTGGTTGGTGGACCAGTAAAATATCTGGATGAATATCATTCCGGTGAACAAGGTGTGGAACGGAATGGGCGAGTCTATCGCCCCGATCATTGTCGTGCGGAATTCAGGTACACCTGTAAAAATATCAAAATCCACCGCTGCCAGAGCAAGGAATACCACCAGCAACGCAATGGCGAGCAAGCCAATCCCGGAATAGGTGTCCATGACTGCCACTGCGCGAAGGCCGCCCGAAATCGTGTACGCAGCGGCGATCACGACCATCGGTACAGCATAGACCAGCAACGAATATTGAGTACCAAACAAAGACTGCAAAAACAGGCTTCCGCTATACAATGCCGCTGGCAGATAAATCAGGACATTGCCTGCCAGAAACAGCGCAGAAATCACCGTCCGGATACTGCCGCCTTTATACCGGCGCTCCAGCAATTCGGTGACCGTGGTGCATTTGTTGCGATAATAGATTGGCACAAATACAAATGCCAATATCATCAGCCCGACAAACCCAGAAAGTTCCCACCACGCCAGCAGCAACATTTGATTGCCGTTCATCCCGACCAATTGTTCGGTCGACAGATTGGTCAGCGTGATCGAACCCGCCACAAATAACCAGCTAAGTCCCCCGCCAGCCAAAAAAACTTCTTTAGAACTACTGTCTCGGCCAGCGCCTTTGCCGTGCACTTTCAGATAGGTCATAAATGCGATCAGGCCAGTTAGCCCAAAGAATATGGCAATCTGAATTGCCGAACCGTCCCCTGCAAACATTCATGTTTTCCCATCCCGGAATTTAGCCAACTTTATTAATACTAAGATTTTTTGGCTTTAAGCAACAAAAATACTTTCCTTTTGCGAAAACGCAAGTATCGAATTCGAACGGAACACTCCCAAATTAGACGCAAGAAAGCAAATTCCGATGGACCATATGCGTTTCGATGCGGGTGAAATGACATTAATCATAGCTTGCTCTGTGGGACAGCCACCGCGGTTTGCCTATTGGGGAAAGCGCCTGTCCCACGCCGTGAGTTTTACGGATATCGAATGTCTGTCCACGCGGCAAGGCGCACACGGGAACGAGAATGTGAATGTCGTGGCATCACTATCATTAGAACCCGGCATTGGACTGATGGGGCCCAGCGGTTTGCATGCCCATCGCGGCGGGCAGGATTGGGGCAGCCGGATGTTGGTGACCCACACCGAAAAAGATGGCTATGTTGCGACAATAACAGCCAGCGATAGAGCGGCACATGTATCTATAAACTATCGCTTTTATTGCGATGCTGAAACTGGATTGCTGCAGATTTCTTCGTCCCTGTCCAATACCGGAACAGCGCCGCTTACCCTGGATTACATGGCAACGGCTTGCCTGCCCATACCGCAAAACATGACCGATATAATCGGGTTTGCCGGACGCTGGTCCGGCGAGTTCCGCCGCGAACGGCTTGAGCGGTTTTCAGGTACCTATCTGCGCGAAAATAAGCGGGGACGCACATCGCATGACAGCTTTCCCGCAATGATATTATGCGCGCCAGATGCCTGCGAACAAAGCGGAGAGGCCTATGCCATGCATCTGGCGTGGAGCGGCAATCACGTATTACGCGCAGACAGCATATCGGATGGCCGCGTATTTACGTCAATGGGCGCGCTGCTATATCCCGGCGAGATGATAATTGCTGCGGGGGCATCTTATGCCAGCCCGGCCATCATTGCCGGATATAGCGCATCTGGATTATCCGCGCTTAGCCGGCAATATCATGACCATGTCCGCCAGAACCTGATCCGCGCCGACGTTCGGAGCCGTCCGCGCCCTGTGCATTATAACAGTTGGGAAGCGGTCTATTTCGACCATGATCTTGACCACTTAAAGGCGATAGCGGACAAAGCTGCTGCAATTGGAGTCGAACGGTTTGTGCTTGATGATGGCTGGTTCGGATCACGCCGCGATGATACATCGGGGCTTGGCGATTGGACGGTTTCGGATGAGGTATATCCAGACGGCCTGAAACCATTGATCGATCATGTCACTGGTTTGGGCATGGAGATGGGGATCTGGTTTGAACCGGAAATGATTAACCCCGATAGCGACCTGTACCGCGCGCATCCCGAATGGGTTTTGCAAATTGACAGCATAGATCAAATTCCATTCCGTCATCAATATGTGCTCGATATCTCGCGGCCAGAGGTGGCGGAGTATTTGTTCCGGCATATTGATGCCATCCTGTCCGAATATTCCATCGGTTACATCAAATGGGATATGAACCGCGATCTCAACCATCCAGGCGGCGCAAACGGCGCGGCGGCAGCGCAAGCACAGGTTCATGCGTTGTATGATTTGATTGACCGTATCCGCAGCAGTCATCCCGGCGTTGAAATCGAAACCTGCGCGTCGGGCGGAGGACGCACGGACCTTGGTATACTGGCGCATACTGACCGCATTTGGACGTCGGACACCAATGATGCCATTGACCGCCAGAGTATCCAGCGCGGAGCAAGTTATTTCCTGCCCTTGAACGTGCTGGGATCACATGTAGGCCCAATGCATTGCCACGTTACCGGACGTACGCTGTCCATGGCGATGCGAGCGGCAACTGCATTAATGGGACATATGGGCGCGGAACTGAACCTGTTGACCGAGCCGCAGGCGGATTTGGATGAACTGACTTCAGCGATCACATTATATAAAACGCACCGCGAATTGCTGCATTCGGGCGATATGTACCGCCTTGATACCCCGGCCTATCTGAATGCATTTGGCATGATTGCAGCCGATAAGAGCGAAGCGTTGTTTTCCGTCGCATTCCTGACGGGTCATGATCGCACACTGCCAGTGCGATTGGCTTTTGACGGACTTAATCCAATGGCACAGTACCGGATCAAACTGGTTTGGCCGCTACAGTGGAAACCAGTAATATCGCCTTGCATAATTGACGCGATGGATTTGAACGGGGATGGAAGCGTATTTAGCGGCGAGGCTTTAATAATTGCCGGAATGCAATTGCCGCTTTCGGTTCCGGAGACTGTATTGCTGTTCCATTTGATGAAGGAATGATCGGGGCTTTTTTTGATGCATGATATTTTGGTTATTGGCGGCGGCATCAACGGCGTGGGCATTGCCCGCGATGCTGCTGGCCGGGGGTTGGACGTTATCCTGTGCGAGAAAAATGATCTTGCCAGCCATACATCATCCGCCAGCTCAAAACTGATCCACGGCGGTTTGCGGTATCTGGAAAATTATGAATTCCGGTTGGTTCGGGAATCGTTGGGAGAGCGTGAGATACTGCTGCGTGCTGCGCCGCATGTCATTTGGCCAATGCGCATTGTGCTGCCCCTGCTGGCCGGAATGCGGCCAGCGTGGATGATCCGTATCGGTTTGTTTATTTACGATCATCTGGCCAAACGCGCGATACTGCCGGGTACTAAATCGCTCAATCTGCGTAACACGTTACAAGGCAGTCCGCTTAAAAAAAGCCTGGTAAAAGGGTTTGAATATTCCGATTGCTGGGCCGACGATGCCCGGTTGGTGGCAATTAATGCGGTTGATGCGGCAGAGCGCGGCGCAGCTATCCTGACCCGCACGGAATGCACCGCAATGGTGCGCAAATCCGGCCATTGGTCGGTTACATTGCGCGATGACCAAGGCATTGAAACCACCGTAGAAACCCGAGTGATCGTAAACGCTGCCGGGCCGTGGGTCGAAAAAATTCAAGGCCGATTTGGCAAGCTGCAAAACAGGTCAACCGTGCGGCTGGTCAAGGGCAGCCACATCGTTACCCGGCGGCTTTTTGACGGCGATCATGGCTATATATTTCAAGCCGCCGATGGCCGCGTGATATTTGCGATGCCGTATGAGGGCGATTACACCCTGATTGGAACCACCGATATTGAATGGGAATTGGACAGCGGCCCTGTGGTAATCTCGGCAGAAGAAACGCGATATTTGTGTGATGCCGTCAATGAATATTTTGACGCGCCGATAACAGCGCAAGACGTCATTTGGAGCTATGCCGGGGTGCGGCCTTTATATGATGATAAAGCGGACACCGCAAAGGTCGTCACCCGCGATTATGTGTTTGATCTGAACGGTGACGGTGTCGAGGCTGCGCCTATATTATCGGTATTTGGCGGCAAGTTAACGACGTACCGCAAGCTTGCTGAACACGCGATGGAAAAACTGGTGCATTTTTTTCCCGATGCCCGCGCGCCATGGACGCATAATGCATCATTACCCGGCGGTGATTTTGCGATTGATGGCGTCGCTGCATTGCACGCTAAGATAGCCTTAAAATATCCTTGGTTGGACGAGGCGCAGACGAACCGTATGGTAAAGGCATATGGCACGCGAACATTTGCCATACTGGACGGTGCAACATGCACCGATGACCTAGGACAACATTACGGCGCAGGGCTGTATGAGGCAGAGGTGCGATATTTGTGTGACACCGAATTTGCACAATCCGGAGAAGACATCTTGTGGCGGCGCTCCAAACTGGGTTTGAAAATGAACGCCAAAGATATTGCGGCAATGGATAAGCGGTTTACCTGATTATCTCGGTTTAGGGTCAATCCGCACTGCCGGAGCATTTATAAATGACCCACAACAGCAGAAATGCTCATACCGGGACGGTAATGTTTTTTCCGCTGAATACGGCTTGCCAATTTTCAATTTCGGAAACGACGATTTCATCAATAGCGTGCGCCAGATTTGAAACGCGGGTATAGGTAATTTGTACATCGGGCGCCGCGAGCAGAATTTCTGTCCGCTGCGATATTCCGTCCAGTTTGGCAGCGGTAATTTCTGATATCGCGGCAAAGCGTTCAAAATCGCCAAAATAATGGACGCCTGCAAACGCACCGCCCAATGTCGGAAATAACACGCCCAAAAATGTGAACGTCTTGGCAATGCTGTGCGGCAGGCCGGCTGGTAACCATGCCAATGCCGCGCCAGCCCAGATTGCCAGATATATGGCAACCGATAACACCGCCAAAACAAACAGCCGCTCCGACATTTTGTCTAGATTATGTTGCACGCGTTTCAGGCGGGATGCTTTTTGGATATGATACTCGCGCTGCGGCAAAACATGAAAATCACGCATCAAAATTAAAGCGTCGCGCAAATAGGCCGTTGTCACGGCCATACGCGGCAACCCCAAATCGCCTATCGCATGAATGGCGTACCATTCGGGCCACGCCGCACCGGGACCACACGGCCATCGCCCCGCCGAACGCGCTACGCCAAGCAATAGCAGAATAGGTGCATGCCGGAAATATTCGGCCACTCGCCGCGTTTCAAACCAGCGTCCGTGCCAGCGCCGCCGCCGTCCAAAAAAAGTGATCGCAATGATCGTGCATAGCAATAAGAACTCAAAAACCGCGAAGCCCCATTTTTGATCCACGGTTGCAAACGGCAAATATGCGATGCCGCCGATAATCGCCAATGCAGACAGGAAAAAACTGGTCACCATGCTGCCCCGGTATGCGTCCGATAAATATGTTGAGACACCGTCGGCCCATGCGAACGGTCGCAGCACAGCGCTGCCGATATTTGCAACCAGTTGCGGGTCACCCCCCGGCAACGCTCTTGCCGCGGCCAATAATGGCGCGCTGCTTCCTTGCGCGATTTCGTCAGCGCGCTCGTAGCGCTGCGACAGGTTTTTTAATCCTGAGAATGCGCCGCCACCAAATAGTGCTTCGACACGGCGGTAAGCTTGCAATATTGGATTGCTGCGCGGCCGCCAACGTTCCTGTAAACTGACATTGCCGAATTGTACGCCATGTGGATAAAGCGCGTTGCCAATTATTGAAGCGAGCTGTGTGTCGCGGGACGCTTTGTCGTGCTGCGAAGGATCGGCCATCATTTCGGGCGCCGTCAAGATGCGCCAATCCGCCGGATTACACGCATCGATCCAAATTACAGGTACGCCTAAATCCAGCGCAGCGGAAATGCTGTGCCTTGTTCCGCCAACACTGCCATGGGTGATGCCGTCCCAAATTCCGATAATGATGTCCGATTGTTCGATCATCACCCGCGCAGCAATCGCCGCACGTTGCGATGTCATGGCCTGGAAACTGATGCCTGCATCCACATCAGCGCGGCCTTGTAGTTGCGTCCGCAATAAATCTTTTATTTCGGCGTCCTGTTCTGCCAATTCAAACAAGTGCGCGCGTGCGGCGGCGGCACGAATGTCGGCAGCACGCGCCGAAACTTCGGTGTCAGCTGGATCAGCTCCGGCAAGGATTGCCTCCATATCGGCAATTGAATTTGGCTGCGCGTTGACCGCAATGTTCAAATCCATGCCAAATGGCAAAGGGGCTGTTATTGCCCATCCGCGCGTCAATGCCAGTTTAACCGCCATCAAATCCGCGCCATACGCGAGCAATGACAGAAAACGAATTGGACCTATATTACAAGGCACGACCAATGGATGCAGCTTTTCTGTTAGCGCGCCAATCATCGCCATAACATCGTTCAACGCCGTCTCAATCCCGGCTTGATTCGCGCGAAATACCGGGTGATTACTGCGATGCCCCGTCACGCCAATGCCCAAATGCAGCGCAGGCACGGCCAAAGCATCGGGATCGGGTAAAGTAACGCTCATATCCAGTGATTTTCGTCCCGTCTGTTGAAGCGCGTTTAGACCTAACATATTTGCATATTCAGACAAGAGCGGGCAATTATTGCCACATTGTTCTGAACGCGGGCTATAACCGTATTAACTGCGTAAATTTTAAGGTTGATTGATGTTACCCTTACCTCTTGAAATGATATTTCAGCCGGATTTAACCGAACTCGCCCGTTTGCCTGCTCGTGCACCGTTATGTCCCTTGCAAAATGCAGGTCAGACGGAGAGCTTTTGGCGCAAATCGTTGGACGGCAATTGGCGATTTCAGCTTGCCCCATCTCCGCTAGATGTAGCCGCAGGATGGACCGATGGCGATGTATCGGATTGGCGCGAAATAGCTGTTCCCGGTGTATGGACGATGCAGAATACCGGCGATCATCCGATTTATTGCAACGTCCTGATGCCATTTGCGGAGCCACATGAACCGGGGAAAGTCCCTGCGCACAATCCGGCAGGTTTGTATCGTACACGGTTCAGCATCGACGCGGATTGGGACGGGCGTGACATCGTGCTGCATATCGGCGGATTTGAGAGCGTCGCGCTCATCTGGTGCAACGGTATATTCGTTGGCATGGGCAAGGATAGCAGGCTTCCGTCCGAATTTGATTTGACGCCGTATTTGGCAGACGGCGACAACAAACTTGCGATCATGGTCATCAAATGGTCCGACGCGACGTGGATTGAGGATCAGGATCATTGGCGCCACGGCGGCATCCATCGCAGCGTTCATATCGAGGCCCGCGCTGCAACGCGGATCGATGATATCATCATCACTGCCGATTATGACGCCGAAACAGGGGAAGGCATATTGAATGTGCGGGCCCAAGTTACGGGTCTGTCGGCAGGCTATTCGGTTAAAGCGCGGTTGGAGGATGCCGCAGGCGATATCGTCGCCGAAATGACCGCAATGCAAGTCCAGCAATTTCCGCATGACGGCGGACTGATGCAGCAATTGCAAACCTCGTATATTTATTCCGGGCACGAGGCGAAATTATCCTGCATCATCAAGGACGTGAAATCCTGGTCAGCTGAGCTGCCGCACCGATACCACTTGATTACCGAACTGATTGCACCATCCGGCGATATGGTAGAACTGCACAAAAGCTGGACTGGTTTTCGCCGCATTGAGGTGCGTGACAGACGTTTGCTGGTCAACGGCAAACCAATCATCATACTTGGCGTTAATCGTCATGACCATCATCCCGAAAACGGCAAGACGCCCAGTTTGGCTGATATGCGCGAAGACCTGGCATCAATGAAGCGGCACAATATCAATGCTGTGCGCACGGCGCATTATCCCAACGACCACCGATTGCTGGATCTGGCAGACGAACTGGGCCTGTACGTCATCGATGAGGCCAATGTCGAATGCCATGCGCGGTGCAAGGCGGTATCCAATGACCCGCGCTATCAAAAGGCGATTATGGACCGCGTACACCGGATGATCCTGCGCGACCGCAATCATACTTGCATCATCGGATGGTCGCTGGGCAACGAATCCGGCCACGGCCCCGCGCATGACGGTGCGGCTGCGCTTGCACGCCGTCTCGATCCGTCGCGGTTCATCCATTATGAAGGCGCGGTGGCCGAACGGTTCATGACATTTTGGAGCGACCCCAGCATCGCATCGCAGCAAGCTCCGTCACGGTCGGAGCGTAATACAACCGATCTGGTCTGCCCGATGTATCCGCCGATTGATTTCATTGTCAACTGGGCGCGCTGGGCCGAAGAAACGCAACTGGATGACCGGCCGCTTATCATGTGTGAATATTCGCACGCGATGGGCAATTCAAATGGATCGATCAGCGAATATGTCGATGCTTTCTACGCCGAGCCTGCATTGGGCGGCGGATTTGTTTGGGAATGGCGCGATCACGGTATCGCCAAAACCGACGAGGCAGGCCGGTTTTTTTGGGCCTATGGCGGCCATTTTGATGAAGAGCGCCACGACGGCAATTTTTGCTGCGATGGATTAACCGGGCCCGATGGTACGCCGCATCCCGGTTTGAAAGAATATATGTGGGCGGCGCGCCCCATTACGGCGACATGGCTGGGGCAGCGGCAGGTGCGGTTTTCGAACCGCCGGATATTTGCCGCATCGGATGATTTGGCGCTTCGCTGGTCCGTGCAATTGGACGGTATAACTGTGGAAGCGGGCGCACTTGATCTGACGCTGGCGGCCGGAACAGCGCAGGAGGTTGACGTGCCGTTTATAACGGCAGCAACGGGTGACGCTGAAATGCACCTGTCTCTGGAATGGACATTGCGTGCAGGAACGGATTGGGCCGATGCAGGTCATCTGGTTAGCTGGGACCAAATTGCGATACATATTCCGCAGCATGCAGCGGCAGGTCCGGTGCCAGCACTTTCAAGCGGAAATTCCTCTAAACGGCGGACGCTTGAAGCATTCGGTTATACGGTATCTACGGACAATCAGGGCTTAATTGATCGCGTGGCAGTTAACGGCATAACCGTTATAACATCCGATGTAACCGCCTGCTTATGGCGCGCACCAACCGATAATGACGGTGTGCAGACTCTGGAGGAATCTGTCATGCCCAGCAGTTGGCGGCTTTGGCAGGAATGGGGTCTGGATAGGCTGGAAATGTGCAATGTCGCATCGCGGGTGTCCGGCAACATGCTGCGCATCGAACGTGAATGGCGCGCGAATAATGGGCAAAAAGCTGTCCACCGTTCGCGCTGGACGTTGACCGAAAATGGCGCGCAAATTGACGAAGAAATTATAATACCCGAACAATGGCACGATATCCCCCGTGCCGGAATCCGGTTTGAAATGCCGGCCGGATTTGACACATTGAACTGGTTTGGGCTGGGCCCTGACGAAAGCTATAACGACCGTCATAAGGCGCAAACAGTTGGGCGCTGGCAATCCAGCGTAGCGGATCAATATCATGCCTTTCCATTCCCGCAGGAACATGGCAGCCATCATCAGTCACGTTCGTTTTCGTTAACTGATAAAAGCGGTGATGGCATCCTGATTACCCTGCCGCAAACTGCAAGCTTCGCAGCACGCCATCATCATGACGGCGACCTGACATCGGCGATGACTCTTGCAGACCTTAAACAGAGCGACGCGATAGAGGTGCATATTGATGCGGCGATGCGCGGCATGGGTACAGGAGCATGCGGACCCGATGTATTGGCGCAATATAAAAGCGGACCAGGTTCTTACCGGTTTAGTTGGATATTATCTGCAATTCCCGGTTGACCGATAATAAATCAAGCGGGCGCGGGGCAGTATTTCTGCAAATAGTCACCATGGCTGGGCATATGTTCCACGACATACCGGATCGATTGTTCGATAGAATCAATCTCGCGTCCAGTGACGGGTTCTTTCACGGCATCGGCCATAGCATTATGGCCGCCCATCATTATCCCCTGCCCCATCATAACAGCGGCCCAACTTGTTTCGGTAAACAGCTCGTCATCCTCACGGAAAATCTGGCCATTATGCTGGAACAATCCAATTTTTTCGCTCAGGCTGTCTGGCACAGTCATATTGCGGCAATAATTCCAAAACGCGCTATCGTTACGCTGCGTCGCGTTATAATGCAGGATCAGAAAATCCCGGATGCGCGCATATTCTTTGCCCGTCAGGCGATTAAAAGCATCTTCCTGCACCTGCGTAATACCGTCAAGCGATAGCAATGCCACAAGCTTTGTTATCCCTGTATTCACAAGGTGCAACGATGTCGATTCCAGCGGCTCCATGAATCCGGCAGAAAGCCCCAACGCGATCACGTTCTTGTTCCAGAATTTTTTCCGGCGGCCCGTTACAAATCGCAAGAAATTGGGTTGCGCGCCCGGTTTTCCGGCAAGATTGCTTACCAGAATCGCATGCGCCTCGTCATCCGACATATATTCGCTGCAATAGACATGGCCGTTGCCGTTGCGGTGTTGCAAGGGAACCTGCCACTGCCACCCCGCCGAATGCGCGGTTGCCCTTGTATATGGCAATGGGCCGCTGCCATCTTCACGCAAGCACGGTAACGCGACGGCACGATTGCAAGGCAGATAGTTTGACCAATCATCATATCCGGTTTTCAGTGCCTGTTCGATCAGTATCCCCCGAAATCCCGAGCAATCAATGAACAGGTCGCCGTTTAACACATCGCCGTTTTCCATTGTTACCGATGATACAAATCCGCTTTCCTTATCCAGCGTGACATCGGTAACTTTTCCCTCCCGCCGGACAACGCCGCGTGTTTCGGCATAACTGCGCAGATACCGGGCATAACGTGTGGCATCAATATGATAGGCATAGTTTACAGGCGGCAAATCTTCGCGCTGATAATCCTCTGTCCGCGCAAAACGGCCGAAATGCGCCGCCATTGTTTCCACATTGAACACTTGAATCGGGCGTTTGTCGCCGGCCTGACGATATTTATGCCACAGGTGATGAAATGATATTCCATCCACTTGATAGCCATAATTGCCGAATGGGTGAATATAACTATCGCCCAGATTGCCCCAGTTGACGAACTGAATGCCCAGTTTGAAACTGCCCTGTACAGCGGCAAGCATTTCTTGTTCGTCAATTTCGAGCAGTTTGTTGAAATCCAGAAACGGTGGAATCGTCGCTTCGCCAACGCCCACAGTGCCAATTTCTTCTGATTCGATCAGTGTTATCGCCACTGGCCTGCCTGCACGAAGCCGTGACAAAGCCGCCGCAGCCATCCATCCTGATGTCCCGCCGCCAACAATAATGATATTTTCAATAGACATGCACTTTTTTCCTCTATTCTTATGCATAAACATATCGCGCAATTGTGCAAATGTGAACGTTCATTTTGCATCTTGTGAACGCTCTCAATTTGACATATGTGTAAAAGTAGACGGTGGTCATAAACCCCCGCAGCACCATTCAGGGAGGATGATTTGGCTTATAATTTAATACTCGGACCGACCCGTTCACAGCGCTTTACAGCGCTAACGACCGCGTCCAGCCTCGCACTTTGCGCTTTTGCTTTGCAACCGGCCTATGCACAAACCGTCGCAGAACCAGAAGTTCAGGCGGAAAGCGCCGATGCTGGTGATGAAATTATCGTCACCGGCTACCGCAAATCGCTCGAAAACGCGCAAAATATAAAACGCCAATCGGACACGGTGGTTGATTCGATTACAGCGGAAGATATCGGCGCGCTGCCCGACCGTTCGGTTGCCGAAGCGCTGCAACGCATTCCGGGTGTCAACATTTCGCGTTTTGCACAGCGTGACGATCCTGACCGTTTTTCGGTTGAAGGATCAGGCGTTATCATTCGCGGCCTTACTTTCATCCGGTCCGAGCTAAACGGCCGCGATATTTTTTCGGCCAATGGCGGACGCGAGCTTTCTTTCAACGATATCTCGCCAGAGCTTTTGGGCGGTGTCAATGTTTTCAAAAACACCACTGCGGATATGATTGAGGGCGGGATTTCCGGCAACGTAAACCTCATTACCCGCAAGCCGTTGGACAAAAAGGGCCTGCATATTGCGGGCACGATTGAGGCCAATTATGGTGACCTTGCCAAAAAATGGTCACCGGGCTTTTCGGTACTGGGCTCAAGTACTTTCGAAACGGGTGCAGGTACATTTGGCATCCAGCTGGCTTATGCAAAATCGCGTCTGGCCACCAAAACCGATGCGTCACAAATCACTGATCCTTGCTACCGTGCTGCATCGCTGACCACGGGCTGCATTCGCGTGCGCCCGGTTGGCTCAGGCGGGTTCAGCGGAAACACGCAATTTGATGCCAGCAACTTCCCGCCTGCAGGCGCGGTGTTCGTGCCAAAGGGCGCGGGCGTCCGTACGACTGATTTAACCCGTGACCGCGATGCCATTTCGGCGGTGGGCCAGTGGGAAAGCAGCGACGGCAGCGCAAAGGTAACCTTGGAATATCTGCGCGCCACAACCGATTCCACGCTGAATGAATTTTCGGCCTTGGCGCTGGTGAATGATGACGGATTGTTCCCCGTTATCGCGCCTGGAACCACGGCAACGTTCAATGGTAATCAATTTGCCTCTGGTACGCTGACCCAATTACAGCCGTTTACAGGCGGCCGCGGCATACCGACGGAATTGCTCCGTTTCCAACGCGAAGACAAAGCGAAGACCGAAGATTTGTCGTTGCAAATCCGGCTTGAACCATCGGATCGGTTGCGTTTCAATGTAGAGGTACAACATTTGAAGTCCGACAAAACCGAAGACGGCTTTATTTCGGCGATGCAGACCTATACCGATTTGTTTATCGACAATACCGGTTCGACGCCGCAGGTTCAGTTCCTGCAGCCGGGATCAACGGGATCGCCATCAAGCTATTTCAACGACCCAACGCGCACACTTTTCTGGTTTCTACTTGATAATCAGGTGAAGAACGAGGGCAAGCTGACCACAATGCGTGCCGACGCCGAGTATGATATTAGCGAAGACGGTTTCTTCAAAAAAGCCCGCTTTGGCGCACGTTGGGGTGACCGCAACCGCGTAACCCGCAGCGCCAATTTCTCCAACTGGGGCAATTTGGGTGCCCCATGGACTGGACGCGGCGGCAGCTGGGCGGGTCAAGATCCTCAAGCCTTCGGGAATGGCGGTGCATATGTATTCGATTTCCCGAATTCGGCGCAAATCCGCAACCCGTTTGGCGATAATTTCCAACGGGGTAATGCGCCTGTGCCATTTGGCAACGGCTCCGCCTTTTTCTTTGGCGGTGATAACGTTCTTGCCGATTATTTGAGCGGCGCAGTGACACAGCAAGCGGCAGCAATCACCGCCTTCACATTAACACCAAATGCGTGGCGTCCTATTTCATCTCGGTCTAATGCATTGCCGGGCGGACCATGGACAGCTGGTGAGATATCAGACGTCGAGGAAAGCACTGTCGGCGCATATGCGCGCATAGATTTCGGTGCTGATTTTGGCGGCGATATTTCTTTGAGCGGCAATGTCGGTGTTCGTTATGTCGAAACAGTTGTGCGGAGCGGTGGTTCTATAGCTTTCCCCACTGGCCAGTTTTTCGATGGTCCTCCAGGTGGCAATGGGGACGGCGTTGTAAGTGTTCCGGAACTTCAAGCAGCATGCGCACGCGTTCAACCCGGTCAAAGTGCGCCTGGTTATTGTGGTTTGACACCAGCGCGATTGGCCGAATTTGCAGCGGTATTCACCGGCGAAATCATTGATGACAGCGCGAATATCAAATATGAAAATTGGCTGCCAAGCTTCAACGCCAAACTTGATTTCGGCAATGGCATGTTGTTGCGTGCAGCAGCATCAAAGGGAATTTCACGCCCCGATTTGTCTGCTTTTGCAACGGGCGGCGCAATATCTGATAATACACCAAATCTGCAGGCTGGCGGCACATTGGGCAGCGGTCCGCTGTTCCAGATAGGTACGGGCAACCGGTTATTGCGGCCAGTATCGGCATGGAATTACGATCTGTCGTTCGAATGGTATTTCGATACGGTCGGGTCACTCACTCTCGCTGCCTTTATGAAAGACATTAAGGGTATTGTGAACGGCGGCGCCGTAGTGCGTAATTTCACAAGTCCGAGCGGTGTATCAACAGATGTATTGGTCAACGGCCCAGTCAACAGTGACGGAGGACGGTTGAAAGGTGTTGAGGTCGCCTATCAGCAAACCTACGATTTCTTGCCAGGATTACTCAGCGGGCTCGGCAGCCAGCTAACCTATACTTATGTTGATGCCGGAGACTTCAGCAACTCCAATTTGGGCGCGGGACAAAGTCCATTTACGGGAAGTCTGCCACTCGCTGGCGTATCAAAACACACCGTCAACGCGGTTGGTTTTTATGAAAAAGGTCCGCTTGCGGCGCGGCTTGCTTATAACTGGCGGTCCGATTTCCTGCAAACGCCGCGCGATGTGATCTTCCCATTCTCACCTATTTATGGCGAGGCCACAGGGCAGCTTGATGCATCAATTTTCTTTGCGGTTACAAAGCAGTTAAAGCTGGGGATACAGGCCGTAAACTTACTGGATGAAGTGACGCGTACATCGCAGGTCATTGATTTTGTTGGGACGCGGGCCACGCGGTCGGCATTCCGAAACGACCGCCGATATACTTTCTTGGCGCGATTTGATTTTTAACGCCTAGCGGCAAACATGATACAAGGAACGGGCCGGGTCACATGACCTTGGCCCGTTTCTTATTTGCAGCAGGTCTAATTCAGCGCGGGATAATTGGGAGGAATATTATGTGGTTTCGGCAATTTGGCTTTATGGCTTTAACTTTGTTCCCAGCAAATATTTTGGCCGCAACCGCGCAAACGCAGGTTTCATCATGGGAATTGGTATGGGCGGATGAATTTAGCGGCAAGAAACTGGACCCAACAAAATGGGCTCCTGAAATATCCTGCTGGGGCGGGGGCAATGATGAACGGCAATGCTATACCGGACGGCAAAAGAATATCCGCGTCAAAGACGGCATGCTGCATCTGATCGCGCATAAAGAAAAGTTCACCGGACCAGACCGTCCGCCCGAAATTGCCCAAAACCCCAACCCGATGAAAACATCATCTTTTACTTCGGGAAAGGTGCGCTCACTGGGACTGGCAAGCTGGAAATACGGCAAAATCGAATTCCGCGCCAAACCGCCAAAAGGGCAAGGCACTTGGCCAGCCGTCTGGATGATGCCTGCTGACAACTATTATGGCGGCTGGCCATTATCGGGAGAGGTCGACATATTGGAGGGCGTTAACCTGGGCGCCGTCTGCGGCGTGTGTAAGGGCGGCGTCGGCGAAAATAGGATGATTAGCGCGCTGCATTTTGGCGATACAGCGCCAAAGAACAAGGTCCTTGATACCCGTGTTGCACCGTCCAATCTGGCGCTGCCATCCGATGATTTTCATATTTGGACGCTGGAATGGGGCGAAGGATTGATGCGTTTCTATCTCGATGGACGCAAATATTGGGAATTGACGGCGCAGCAATGGGAAACGGCATCGCCGCGCGCCGCAGGAAATCCGGTTGCGCCATTTGATAAGCCTTTCTACATCATGGCAAACTTGGCAATAGGTGGTAGGCTGTCTGAGGATAATAACGCAAAGGGGGTGCATGCCGACCTACGCAAAGCAGAGTTGACGATAGACTGGATTCGTATTTATCAATGCAGCGATGATCGCGAGACCGGACTTGCCTGTATGCAGGGCGTCAAAGGGGAAAATTAAGTAATGGCAAGACGCCGCCAAGCAGTTACCATAACGCATGTCGCGGCTGATGCAGGAGTATCCTTGCAAACCGTTAGCCGTGTCATCAACAACGAACCCAATGTCCGTCCGGCCATGCAAGAACGCGTGCAGGCCTCGATTGACAAACTGGGTTATGTGCCGTCGATTGCGGCGCAGCGGATGAGCGGCTCCAAATCCTATCTTATACTGGCCATCAACGACCGAGAACGAACTATTGCCGATTGGCGCGCGCGTCAGGGCAGCGACTGGGTCGATCAAATGCTGCTAGGCGGGATGTTAAAATGCGCCGAACATGGATATCGCATGATATTCGAATTGGTGGACACGCATAATGACCATGTCGAACGGGAATTGAGCGCCACCATTGCGGCATTGCAACCTGACGGCGTAATCCTGACACCGCCGCATTCTGAAAATCCGCTGATTACCAAATTATTGGCTGACCGGAAAATCCCTTTTGCGCGGATTGGGTCAGATACCCCGGGACCCGGCATTGCGCTGACCATGGACGATCAGGGATCGGCAAAGCTGGCGACCGATCATCTTATCGGATTGGGGCACAGCCGAATTGCCCTGATCGCAGGGCCGGAAGAATATAATTTGTCCAACTGGCGCATTGATGGATGGAGGCAGACCATGGCTCTGGCAGGACTATCGGATCAGGACCTGTGTGTTCGGGGCGATTTTAGTTATGAAAGCGGCGCGGTTGCGGCGAATGCATTGCTAAATCTAGACCCGCCGCCGACTGCCATTATCGCCAGCAATGACCAGATGGCATTGGCCACGCTCGACACGGCGATAAAACGCGGCCTGAACATACCTGAAGATTTATCGCTGGTCTGTTTTGACAATACCCCGGTTGCACGTTTTACCATCCCGCAATTGACCGCGATTGATCAACCGATCGCAGCGACTTTTTCCAAAGCGGTCGAGCTGTTGATAATCAATGGCAACTTGCCAGACCAGCAGCCTGTTGTTGTCCCGGGTAGCTTGGTTGAACGCGGAAGCACCGCAGCGTTAAATGCAAATGCGCGAAAATAACGCGCAACCATCTGCGACCCAGTCAAAGCGTTTTTTGTGTCTTTATGCCCTTGCGGTTGCCGGGGGCGCAGTTGCATATATTCCCTTCCTGACAATTTTATTACCTGCGCACGTATCAGAATTTGCCGGATCCGCCGCATTAAACGTGTTAGCAATTATTGCATTTGCCGGGGCCATTGCGGCAAGTATCGCAAATGTGGGTTTCGGATGGATCAGCGATATAACGCGCAGCAGGCGGCCATGGATTGCGGCCGGTTTGATACTGTCGAGCAGCATTTTACCCGCCATGCAATTTACTGGAAGCGCCAGCATGCTGATTGCCATGATCGTATGCTGGCAGCTGTGCCTGAATATGATGCTAGCACCGCTAACGGCATGGGCGGGTGACTGTGTGCCCGATTGCCAAAAAGGCATGCTGGGCGGTCTATTGGCGCTTGCCCCGGCTTTGGGCGCGTTGTCAGGAACATTGGTGACCGCCGGAGGATACACAATCGGCGCTGCGCAGCTGACAATTGTGGCGGCTTTGGTGGTGCTGATGGTTTCGCCGGTACTTATTTTTGGTAAGCCCGTTATCATCCCGCATCTGATGCAACAGGATAGGACGAAAGATCACAATGCAGAGGAAAGTTATTTGGGCAAATATGCGGCACCGCGCATGTGGCTGGCGCGGCTATTGGTTCAGATAGCAGAAGCGGCATTATTCGCATTCCTGTTGCTGTGGTTTCGCTCCATCGATCCGCGCATTGGCGAAAATGACGTCGCCAATATATTTACAGCAGCGCTGGGTATTGCAGTATTGGTCGCTTTATTGGCGGGGCGCTGGTCAGACCGCGCAGACCGCCCGATACTGCCGCTTGTCCTGTGTTCCGCAATTGCCGCAATCGGCCTTTATATTATGTCCGTAGCGCCGGGCCTTGCTGGCGCAATTTTCGGCTATGTTACCTTTGGCCTTGCCAGCAGTGTTTTCCTCGCGCTCCATTCAAGTCAGACTTTGCGGGTATTGCCAAGACCGCGCACGCGGGGACGAGGCCTTGGATTTTTCAACCTGACCAATACGGTTCCGTCACTGATTATGCCCTGGCTCACATTGGCATTGGTTCCCGCATACGGATTTGACGCGCTGTTCCTGCTATTGGCAGGGCTAACGGCGATTGCTTGCCTGTTGTTGGTGACGATGCCCGGCAAGCCATCGTAGCTGGCCGGACACCGTTATTCACGCGGGTTTGCGCGCGAAAACACCAAATCCGGCGATAACGGCATAGCAAATCATAGGCAAAACAAACGCCAGCGCCAAGCTTCCGGTCGCATCGGCAATCATGCCCGTAATCAGCGGAATGATCGCACCGCCCACAATGGCAACATTGATAATCCCCGATCCGTCCGCTGCGCGTGGACCCAATTTTTCACAGGCGAGCGTGAAAATTGTTGGGAACATTATCGCATTGGTGAGGCCGACCGCAAGCAAGCTATAGCCTGAAAGCGCGCCACTGGTTTGGGTCGAAATGATAAGCAGAATAATCGCGCCGATGGATACCGCAGCCAGAATTTTGCCCGGGCTAACCATTCGAAGCAATGCAGATCCGATAAAGCGTCCGATCATCGCGCCGCCCCAATAAATCCCGATCAATTTTCCGGCAGCTTGTTCTTCCAGACCCATGACATGGGCCTGCATCAGATAATTGACGATCAGCGATCCAATCGCCACTTCTGCGCCGACATATAGGAAAATGCACAGCGCGCCGTAACCAAAGCGGGGACGTTTGAGCAAATCAAGTCCCGCCAATCCTTCGCTTGCCTCATGCTTTTCGCCTTTCAATGCATTGCGGAAGAACCAAACCGCTGCCGCGACGATGGCAAGCGCGGCGGCTATGCCAAGATATCCGTTTACAATCGCCTGACTTTCCGCCGTGCGATAGGCATCAAGCTGTGCCCCAGAAAGTTGATCCGCAGATACCGACGCTAACGAACCAAGGATCAGTATGGAGCCGACGATGGGAAATACCGTTGTGCCCAGCGAGTTAAACGCCTGTGCAAAGGTCAGCCGGCTATGCACTGTTGCGGGTTTGCCCAACATTGAAATCAGCGGGTTTGAAACAACCTGCACAATCACCACGCCGCTCGCCAAAACAAAGAATGCCAACAGGAACACACTGTAGGTGGCGGTTTGGCTAGCTGGAATGAACAGTAGACAACCCGTCATCATAATCAGCAATCCGGCAACTGCCCCGCGCATATATCCGATTTTTTTTACCAGCCGGGCACCCGGAATACCGATAATGGCATATGCCGCAAAGAAACAGAACTGCACTAGCATGGCTTGCGTATAATTCAGCGTAAACAGCTCTTTCAATTTTGGAATAATCACATCGTTCAGGCTGGTTATGCCGCCAAATATGAAAAACAGCCCCATGACAAATATCTGCAATTGCGGTGCATCAATGTGCGAATCCGCCGATCCGCTTGGCGCGCCTGCGCCGGGTTGCAATGCCATAAATTCTCTCCCTTGAATTTAGCTACCAGTACCGGGGCATGGAGCATTTTTATTATACGTTTCGATATTAACATTACGCAGCGTGGCAACAAGCCCTTTTGCGGCGTGTATCTTAAAGGGTGATCCCACGGCGTTCAAATTTGCACCGGCGCCACTAAAGCATCTTAACGGAATATAGGATTTGGTCGCAGTGCCAGCGGGTATAGCGCGAACAATATCCTGAACGTCAATGGTTGCGCCGCCAAATGATATCAGGACGGGACCGGCAGGTTTGCGGTCAACGCGCCAATCTATGGCCAATGCAAAACCAGAATCTAGCTGACGCGCCATATTCACTGCCGGACCGTTTAAGGTCAGCGCACCGTCTGCATTCCATGTAAATTGCCGCGCATCTTCTTGCGCGGTCAGATCAATGGCGCGTGAAGCAATCGCTCCATCCAAGATGATATTCCATGGCGCGGGTACTTTACCGCGAACCATATAGAAATCGGTCTGGTTGGAAGCGGACAAATCGGCACGGGGATCCTCATTAATCTGTCCCAGCGCGCTTTGTTGCTTATAATCCAACCCATAGCCGACCGGAAACAGCGGCGCGATAACCGGCGAATTTGCATCGGAAGGCCATACAAACGGCAAACGGCCCGTAAAATCGCGCGCTGATTTACCGTTTGTTCCAGCAATCAGAACATCGGCAATACCGCGCCCTTGTGTACCGGGCAACCAGGCCGCAACAAACGCATCGGACTGGTTCATCAGTTTTCCCGCAAACATCGGACGGCCCGACAGCATTACAACGACAACACGGATGCCTTGCGCTTTCAGGTTTGCGATCATGGCTTCATCGTCTGGCTGCGCTCTAAATGCGAGATCTGGGACGTCGCCTTCAAACTCGGCATAGGGTTTTTCGCCGAGCACGACCACGGCAACATCGGGTTTCTCTGTAAATGTCCCTTTGGCTGAAATCACGGCATTTCCGCCGGCTGCGCCGACGGCGCTGGCAATCGCACGGCCAATCGTTTGGCCATTGCTATAATCCGAAGCCTTTGTATCTGTACCTTGCCATGTAATGGTCCAGCCGCCTGCTTGCATCGCCATATCATCAGCGCCGGGCCCGGTGATAAGCACACGCGCACCGCTCCGGATTGGCAATATCCCATCATTATTTTTTAGCAGGACCAGCGATTTGGACACCGCTTCGCGTGCCAGTTCAAGATGTGCCGCCGCCCCCACAATCGCTGTGTCACCGCGCACAGTCTGGATATCGCCCATCAGGCCCAGTTTATATTTGACGCGCAAAATACGGCGCACCGCATCATCAATCCGCACGCTTGGAATTCTGCCATCCTGCGCCGCTGCCAAGGTTGACGCGTATAGCAATTTCCAACTGTCGGGGGCCATGAACATGTCAAGACCAGCGTTGATAGCGGCAGGACAATCGGTCGCAGAACAGCCCGCAACCTGCCCATGACCATTCCAATCACCGACCACCAATCCTGCAAATCCCATCCGGCCTTTCAAAACGTCGGTTAATAGCGATGCATTGCCATGATGCTTTATGCCGTTCCAGCTGGAAAAGCTGGCCATTACGGTCAATGCGCCTGCATCAATCGCCGCCGGATATCCCTGAGCGTGCACCGAAATAAGTGCGCTTTCGCTGATGCGTGCGTCGCCTTGGTCGCGGCCATCCACCGTTCCGCCATCAGCCAGAAAATGCTTGGCTGTCGCAGCGACATTTTTTGCATCCAATGGCTTTCCCGCGGTCAGGCTACCCTGCAACCCTTTGGTCATTGTCCGGGCATAGCTTGCGACCAGCGCCGGATCGGATGAATAGCCCTCATAGGCGCGGCCCCAACGCATATCTTGCGGTACAGCCAGCGTCGGGGCAAATGTCCATTCAATGCCGCTCCCTGCGATTTCAGCGGCGGTTGCAGCGCCAATTCGCTCGATCAGTTCGGGATCACGAGCCGCGCCCAGCCCGATATTATGCGGAAAAATTGTTGCTTGCGGCAGGTTGGAATGACCATGCACCGCATCAACGCCAAATAAAATCGGTATGCCCGCACCCGATCCGCGTGATGCTGCACGATATTCGCCGACAAGCTGGCTCCATTTTGCTGCATTGGCGCGTTCGTCGCCATAGGGGCCGGAATTGCCGCCCGCAAGGATCGAGCCAAGCGGATATGCTTTCAAATCGGCAGGCGTGATCGCACTGATATCTGCCTGAATCAACTGCCCAACCTTTTGGGCCATAGTCATCTTCGATAGATAGGCGTTAATGGCTGCCTCGGTTTTAGCGTCGGAAACTGCGATTGGCGTGGCCGATGACGGCCAGTTTTCGGGATTGGCTTTGGCCTCGACCGGTATGGACACAGCAATATCGGGTTTCGTGACCGGCGCGGCGCATCCCATCAATATGGTGGTAAACGCCAAAGCGAATGTGTTACGCAGCATAATATTCCCTACCCCAACGACAATTGTGAACGTTCTCATTCATTGGGTCGCACGGACGGTTTCCAAAATCAAGTGAATACAGTGTTGCCGAAAACCTGCGCGCGCCGTTTCGGGCCTAGCAAAGGTTACAAAGGGTACACGCTTTTGCTGTTTTACAATGTGGGTGTGTAGGCCAAGACGTTGTCAGCGGAGCGCAATACAGCGTAATTTTTTTCAAAGAGCCGTGCGGCGGATAGCCTAGACCTCATCGCAGCGATTGTAGGAAAGCGGTATTTGCGCAAATTGATGAATAGGTATGCGCACTGCCGCCGGACCGCCGAGCCATTGCCCATTAAACAGCCGCTAAATATACAAACACATACGATACCCCGGGGTAATTCTGTAAACTTAGGTATAGTTTATATGGTTAAGCTCCGCCCGGTACGGCGGCGCATAAAATTCTAAACAGGGTTTCTGAGCGGTCCATTTGTTTCACGCAAAGTGCGCGAAGAAAAAGTAGGAAAGAAGCGGCTTGAGGCGCCGCGATCTTATTTCCTTTGCGTGAAAACTTTGGCACTGCCTCGATTTTCTTGGGCCGCATCCCTTAAACGAGCTTTACGGTCGCGGCGCGAATATGTTGATGCCCTATTAAACCCGCGCACCGCCGCGTGCGATGACCATATCCTCGCGGTTGTTTTCGAAATCGCTGGCGTCGTGGCGTTCGCGCAGTTGGCTTTCCGGAACGCCAAACGTGCGGTTGACCATGCGTCCGCGTTTTACCGCCGCGCGTGCGCCGACTTGAACCACCCAGCGGTCGAGGTTCTTATATTCCTTCACCGCCAAAAATTCCTGGGCATTATAGGCATCGCGCATGATCGATCCGTACCATGGCCAGATTGCGATATCAGCGATGGTATAATCGCTGCCCACCATATATTCGTTTTCCGCCAGATGCGTGTCGAGCACGTGCAATTGCCGTTTTGTTTCCATCGCAAACCGGTTGATCGGATATTCCATTTTGAACGGCGCATAGGCATAAAAATGGCCCAATCCGCCGCCGACATAGGGCGCAGAAGCCATCTGCCACATCAGCCAGTTCATTGTTTCGGTCCGCAGGCGCATATCGGTTGACAGAAACGCGCTAAATTTTTCCGCCAGATAAAACAGCATAGATCCGCTTTCAAACAGGCGCACCGGGGGCGTGACCGAATGATCCATGAGCGCGGGAATTTTGGAGTTGGGATTAACCTCGACAAATCCGCTGGAAAACTGATCCCCTGCGCCGATATTTATCATCCATGCGTCATATTCTGCGCCAGCATGTCCCAGCGCCAACAACTCTTCGAGTAGGATGGTCACTTTGACGCCGTTTGGCGTACCCAGTGAATAGAGCTGGAACGGGTGTTTGCCGGTGGGAAGGGTTTTTTCATGCGTCGCGCCAGATATTGGGCGGTTTATGTTGGCAAAAGGCCCGCCGTTTGCGCTGTCCCATGCCCACACTTTCGGCGGGACATAGCCTGCTGGTTGGTTATCTTCGCCGCTTTCATTATCCGCCATATTCCCGCTCCACGTTACAATCATGCCCTTTTTGGTATTTGACGCTTAGCGCATACTTAAGCGAGATGAGAAGGAATTACAGTCCGGACGTTAAATGTTATGGTCTTTATACCATGATGACAAAGGCGCGGTAGCTATCTAATCCTGTGAATATGCAAAAATTGGTTATTTGGTATGATGGTGCTTGTCCGCTCTGCGCGCGTGAAATCGGGTTGATGCAGCGCCTGGATAAACGCGGCGCGATTATTTTTATCAATGCGGCGGACCCGCAGACTGTTTGTCCGATAAACCGCGCAGTATTGCTGGCCCGTTTTCACGCGCGGGAGGACGGAAAGTTATTGTCAGGCGCAGCGGCCTTTGCCGCCATGTGGCGCGCAATCCCGTTATTGCGGCCCATCGGCTTGCTGGCAAGGAACGCAATGATATTAAGGGCGTTGGAACATTTATATTTATTTTTCCTGCGTATCCGGCCGCGGTTGCAGCGCGCATTTTTCAAAACGGGCAAGATATGACACCCATTGATTTTCCTGCGTCACGTGATGAAGCTTTGCGGCGTCTGAATACGTTTGTGCCATATGCCGGACGTGCGTATGCGTCGGGCCGCAATACTGATTTTGGGCCGGACGCCAAAAGTGCGGTCTCAAAGCTTTCACCTTATCTTAGATACCGTATGATTACCGAGGACGAGGTAGTGCGCAGCGTTCTTGAAAACCACCATTTGCAAGCAGCAGAAAAATTTGTGCAAGAAGTGCTGTGGCGCACCTATTGGAAAGGGTGGCTGGAAATGCGGCCCATGGTTTGGGCGCGGTTTTTGGAAGAGCGTGACCGGCAACGCGATAATTTTCCAAACGCCCGGGCGATCGCGGCTGCTGAAAATGGAATGACCGGGATCGACGGATTTGATGATTGGGCGCGCGAACTGGTGGAAACCGGATATCTGCATAATCATGCGCGGATGTGGTTTGCCTCCATCTGGATTTTCACGCTGCGATTGCCATGGACGCTGGGCGCAGATTTCTTTTTGCGTCACTTGATCGACGCCGATGCGGCAAGCAACACATTGTCGTGGCGGTGGGTGGCTGGATTGCAAACCGCAGGCAAAACATATTTGGCCACCGCCGACAATATCGCACGGTATACTAATGGCCGTTTCGCGCCCAAGGGTTTGGCGCATGAGGCCGCGGCGCTAACCGAGGCGCCAATATCTTCTGCGGCGGCACTGCCCCATATTCCCGATTATGATCGCACGCAGGCTTCGTTGCTTTTGGTGACGCCCGAAGATTTACATCCGGAATCGGTATTTGCGGAAAAAACCATGTTCAACGGCGTATTAATTGCGCGCGATCAGGACATATTATGGGGCGATAACGCCAGAGATTTTGTTAATGTGGCCGCAACTGATGCAGGATCAAGGTTGCAGGACTATTTTGGCTGCGGCGTAAGTTTCATGGCTAGTTTGGATGCTGCGACGCTCATTACTGCAGCGCAAAATGCAAATGTCACACAAATTCTGACGCCTTATGCACCCGTGGGCCCGGTTACCGATGCCTTACGAAAAATTGCGCCTGCGCTGGCAGAACAGGGAATTTTGCTATCGCAGGTGCGCCGCGAATGGGATGTACAGTTCTGGCCGCACGCAAAAAAGGGCTTTTTTCCGTTCAAAGAACGCATCCCCGGAATATTGCAGGAAAATGCCTTGCTATGAGCGCGCCGTTGCATGTTGTCTGGTTCAAACGCGATTTACGCATTACCGATCACCGTCCACTT
>JANOKA010000060.1:0-3232 GCA_031418995.1 Sphingomonadales bacterium
GCATTGGCACGGCATGTTGCTACCGTTCCAAATGGACGGCGTCCCCGGCATCAGCTTTCCCGGCATCGGTCCGGGGGAGAGCTTTACTTACGAATTTCCGATGAAGCAGCATGGCACCTATTGGTATCACAGCCACAGCCATATGCAGGAATCGATGGGGATGTATGGCGCGTTGATCGTCGATCCTGCGGGCGCAGACCCTATCAAATATGACCGAGAGCATATCCTCGTTTTGTCCGACTGGAGCTTTGCCCACGCGCACACAAACTTCACCAAGCAGAAGCAAAAGGCCGGCTATTTCAATAAGCGGAAACAGACTTTTGCCGGGCTTGCCAAGGGCAAGGACCAGCCATTGTCCGAGCGCGTGATGTGGGGCCAGATGTTGATGGATCCAACCGACATTGCCGACGTCACTGGCGCTTATTATCATTATCTCATCAACGGCCATGATAGTGTGGGCAACTGGACCGGTATTTTCAAACCCGGTGAGCGGGTGCGGCTGCGGATCATCAATGCCGCAGGCATGAGCAATTTTAATATTCGCATTCCCGGTCTGCCGATGACGGTTGTTGCGGCCGATGGCCTGCCACTTACGCCCGTTGAAACCGACGAGTTCCAGATTGCGGTCGCCGAAACGTGGGATGTGATTATCGAACCAAAGGAAGCGACGGCCTATGCCTTCGTTGCTGAATCCATCGACCGATCTGGACAATGCCGTGCAACGCTGGCGCCGCAAATGGGGATGACCGCCGCGATCCCGCCGCTGCGCGAACGTCCGCTGCTGACCATGAAAGACATGGGTATGGATCATGGCAGTGGTGCCAATAGCGGTCAGGGTGACATGGCGGGTATGGATCATAGCAAAATGACCCCGGAAGAAATGGCTGCAATGGATGGGGGGATGGGCAACATGGATCATGGTTCCATGAACATGCGTGATCCATCTGTCGCGCCGCAGGTGAAAATGGGGCCGGGGGTTGCCAGCCTTGCGCCGATGCCGATGGACCGCAATGCCGAACGGCCAACAGGGCTGGAAAAAGTACCGCACCGTGTGCTGACCTTGAGCCAACTGCGCGCGCTGGAACCCAATCCTGACCAGCGCAAGCCATCGCGCGAGATCGACGTCCATCTGACCGCCAATATGGAGCGCTATATGTGGTCGATGGACGGCGAGTCCTATAGCGACAAAACCGAACCGTTACCGTTCCGCCATAACGAGCGGGTGCGGGTGAACCTCATCAACCACACGATGATGCCGCACCCCATCCATCTCCACGGCCATTTCTTCGAAGTCGTGAACGGCCAGAAAGGGCAATATCCGCGCAAGAATGTCGTCAATGTCTTGCCCGGCGCAAAGGTGACGTTTGATTTTACGGCGGACGCGATGGGCGACTGGGCGTTCCACTGTCATATGTTGATGCACATGCACGCCGGGATGTTCCGCGTTGTCACTGTTCGGCATGAGGAGGGCGGCGAATGAAATTTGCTCTCTTATTGACTGCTGCAATCTTCGTCCCGTCATCGGCTTACGCGCAACAAGACCATTCGGCGCATCAGGGCCACGACATGTCTGCCGATAAGGCAAAGGTTGAAACGCAGGCATCTCCTGCCGAACCCGATCCACATGCCGGTCACGACATGGGCAATACAGAAATGCCGTCGCCCCCAGCAGAGCAGCCAAATGATGCTGACCCGCACGCGGGCCATGATATGAGCGCAAAGCCGGATGAATCAGCTGACGAAGTGGAAGTTGGGGATACGGCCGCACCTGCGCCGCCAAGCGATCACGCCGCCGATATAATATTCGGCGCTGACATTATGGCACAGTCACGCAAAGAGCTTGCTTATGAAGTCGGCGGCATGGGCTATTCACTTGTGATGGTCGACCTGCTCGAAGTCGGCTTTCAGAAAGGCCGCGAAACATTCCGGTTCGAGGGCGAAGCCTTTACGGGCGGGAATATCAACCGGTTCGGTGTGAAGTTCGAAGGTGAAGGCGCGTTTGGCGAGCGCATCGACGATCTGGAGCTACAAGCGCTGTATTCACGCGCCATCGCGCCTTATTGGAACCTGCAAGCAGGCGTCCGCCATGACATTCGGCCTGATCCCTCACGGACCTATCTTGTCGCGGGCGTCGAAGGTATCGCGCCCTATTGGTTCAAAGTGAATGCGGCGACTTTCCTGTCTAACAAAGGTGAGCTTCGCGCGCGCGTCGAGGCATCTTATGACCAGCGCATTACGCAATCCCTCATTTTGCAACCGCGTATCGAAGCCAATATTTCGTTCCAGGATATGCCAGCCATTAGGGTTGGCTCTGGGCTTACAGATTTTGAAGCGGGATTACGCCTGCGTTATGAAATCAAACAAGAAATCGCGCCCTATATTGGGGTCGAATGGCGCAAACAAACCGGCGCAACGGCGCGTTACACGCGGCTGGCTGGCAACGATCCTGACACAATCGGCTTTGTTGCGGGAATAAGGATTTGGTTCTGAGCCGCACTCGCACTCGCATCCATGTCGCGGCCAGTCGCATCCACAAATGGTTGGCGCTGATTATCGGCGCGCAGCTGTTAGTCTGGTTTGCCAGCGGCGCGATTATGAGCTTTCTGCCCATACAAACGGTGCGGGGCGAACATTTGGTTGATCGTGAAACACAGATAACGATACCGCCGGCAACGCGTTTTATTGACCCTACGCGTCTTATCGCAACAGTCGATGAGCCGGTAAAAGCCATTAATTGGCGCATGATCGGCAGCCTGCCCGTTGCCGAAGTGACAACTGCGAAAGGCCGCAAACTTTTCGATGCAGTGACCGGTGAGTTAGTCGGGCCAATCGGAGCTGCCCATGCAATCGCGATTGCGAATGCAGCATGGAAGTCGTCCGATAAACCAGCGGCAAAGGCATCGCGCGTCACGGAAGAAAGCCCGGAATACAGGGCAGCCTTGCCGGCGTGGCGGATCGCCTATGCTGACCCCGACGCGACCAGCGTCTTTGTCGCTGCCGATACCGGAAAAATTACAGCCGTCCGCACTGGCACGTGGCGGCTCTATGATTTTTTCTGGAGTCTGCACATCATGGATTGGAAGAACCATGAGAATTTCAACACATGGTGGTTGCTAGCGTTCGCGATCGGAGGATTGGCGCTTGGACTTGCTGGCACCGTTCTTTTGTTCATCCGCTGGCCATTTCGGCGAAAGCGCAAAGCTAGGCGCACGTCGAATTCATGCGGTGTTAG
>JANOKA010000061.1:0-2406 GCA_031418995.1 Sphingomonadales bacterium
CATGTTCACCTTGAGGTTGTGTTTTCTTTTAATGGTCCGTAAATATGAAGCCTTTAATTTCTCCACAATATATAAAAATTCACACGCGGAAGCGCGGCGGCGCGGTGTTTTTTTGCGCAGCCTCCCCCGCGCCACCGCGCCTCCGCGTGAGCCAAAACAATGGGGCGAAACGTTGAAAATCTCCTCCCAGCGGATCGGGCAGATTGAATCGCGCTTTGCCGAGCTGGAGGCGCGGATGGCTTCGGGGCAATTGGAGGGCGATGCCTTTGTTGCCGCGTCCAAGGAATATGCGGAGCTGGAACCTGTTGCAGGCGCTGCAATGCAAGTCCGGCGCCTGCGCGCAGAGGTCGCAACATTGGAGGTGATGGCCAAGGGCAGTGATGCCGAATTGCGCGATATGGCGGTTGATGAATTGCAGGATCTGGCCCATCAAATGTCCGATGCGGAACAGGAACTGGCGGTCAAGCTGTTGCCCCGCGATGCCGCCGATGAACGCCCTGCAATGCTGGAAATTCGCGCGGGAACGGGCGGTGATGAGGCCGCTTTGTTTGCGGGCGATTTGTTCCGTATGTATGAACGGTATGCGGCAAACATGGGTTGGAAAGTGGAAGCAATTTCGATGAATGCTGCCGATGTGGGCGGGTTCAAAGAAATCGTCGCCTCGATTAAAGGCAACGGCGTTTTTGCCAAATTGAAATTCGAAAGCGGGGTGCACCGCGTCCAACGCGTTCCGGTAACCGAGTCTGGCGGACGTATTCACACCAGCGCGGCGACAGTCGCGGTGCTGCCGGAGCCCACAGAGGTCGATATCAATATTGAAGCACGCGACCTGAAAATCGACGTATACCGTGCGTCGGGTGCAGGCGGGCAACATGTTAACACTACCGACTCCGCCGTACGCATTACACATTTACCGACTGGCATCGTGGTGACGTGTCAGGACGGGCGCAGCCAGCACAAGAACAAAGAACAGGCGATGCAGGTGCTGCGCGCGCGGATGTATGAAAAGGAACGCGAAGAGGCGGCCGGAGCAGAGGCCGAGGCGCGCAAAGCTATGGTGGGTTCAGGCGACCGCAGCGAACGCATACGTACGTATAATTTCCCGCAAGGCCGCGTCACCGATCACCGGATCAACCTGACGCTGCATAAGCTGCCCGAAATATTGGAAGGCGGCGGATTGCCCGAATTGATCGCCGCGCTGATTGCCGAGGATCAGGCGGAGCGTTTGGCAGGGCTGAACGACGGGTAATCAACGTTGCCGTTTCATTATGCGAAGTTCAGCGGCAGTGGGCGCTCATCCTTTGGCAAGCTCAGGACGAACGGTAATAATACTGAGTGCTGCACAGCCCCTATCCGTTCGTCCTAAGCCTGCCGATGGATGTACCCAAAGGCCCTAATGTGCTCTGGCAGATGGTTTAAGGCAAAGCCTCACCCCGTGCCGCGACCAATATATTGTACCAATCCGTGCGGGTCCACTGCACTTCATACGCGTCTGCTGCTTCGGCCAAACGCACCGGATTTTGTGTACCGACAATCGGGATCGGCCGCGATGGATGCGCCATGATCCAACTGAACGCAGCGGCCGAAACCGATGTGTTTTGAGAGGTGGCAACCTGTTTCAGCGCCGCGACTACCGCGCGTTCTATTGTCGTTTGCGGATCAAACAAACGCCCACCGCCCAGCGGTGACCATGCCAGTACCGCCATATCCAATGCAATCGCTTGATCCAAAACACCGTCCGTCACTGCATCAATGCAAAGGCAAGACAATTCAGGCTGCACCGATGCAATTGGGACGGATAAATAGGCATTGAGCGCGCTGACCTGCGCCGTAGAAAAATTGGATACGCCAAAGCTTCTTATCTTGCCTGCAGCAAAGGCGGCATCAATCGCTACCGCAATCTCGTGCGGATGCGTCAGGATATCAGGACGGTGGATTTGCCATATATCAATGGTTTCGGTGCGCAAACAGCGCAGGCTATTGTCTATCGCCCCGGCAATATAGGCCGCGCTGCTGTCATATGGCACGGGCGGCGTAATTCCGCCCTTGGTTGCCAAAATGATCTGCGTCCGCAATTCCGGTGCATCTGCAATCGCGTCCCCCAGCAAAGCTTCTGCCGCGCCAAATCCGTTGCCAGCATAACTGGACTCGCCAAACCCGTAGATGTCAGCGGTATCGAATAAGGTAATGCCCGACGATAATGCCGCATCGACCAATGCCCGGACCTCTTTACCACTGCGTCCGGTCAGCCGCCAGCATCCCCAAGCCATGCCGGACACATCCATCCCGATGCGTGCCAGTTTTCGGGTTTTTGCAATTTGAGGCAAGGTGGACATGATTTTCTCTGACAGCCGAAATGGCAATCAACGCTATACCAACGCGGATATGAATCGCAAATGTTCAAGC
>JANOKA010000062.1:0-6736 GCA_031418995.1 Sphingomonadales bacterium
CAATTCGCGGCCCGCAACGCGCAATACTTTGGCGTTCGCGTCGATCACAATGCCGCCTGCGCCCGAAACGCAGGGCCGCCCCATGCCGCGTGCAACGACGGCGGCGTGGCTGGTCATGCCGCCGCGTGCGGTCAAGATGCCCCGCGCCGCGTGCATGCCGTGAATGTCTTCGGGCGATGTTTCCACCCGCACCAGTATCACGCCCTCACCCATCGCATCGTGCCGTTCCGCCGTGTCGGCGTCGAACACGATCTTGCCAGATGCCGCCCCGGGCGATGCTGGCAATCCCTTGGTCAACACATCACGCGGCGCCGATGGATCGAGCGTAGGATGCAGCAATTGGTCGAGCGCCATCGGATCAATCCGCAGCACCGCCTCGTCCTCGCCAATCAATCCCTCGGCCACCATATCAACCGCGATTTTCAGGGCGGCCTTTGCCGTGCGCTTGCCGCTGCGCGTTTGCAGCATCCACAGCTGCCCGCGCTCGACGGTGAACTCAATATCCTGCATATCGCGGTAATGCGTTTCCAAGATGGCAAATACCCGCGCCAGTTCGGCGTACACCTCTGGCATCGCCTCTTCCATCGACAAGGGCTTGGCCCCTGCGCGTTCTCGCGCCGCCAGCGTCAGATATTGCGGCGTACGGATGCCTGCAACCACGTCCTCGCCCTGCGCATTGATAAGATATTCGCCGTAATACGCGTTCTCTCCGGTCGCCGGATCGCGGGTGAATGCCACGCCGGTCGCCGACGTTTCGCCCATGTTGCCAAACACCATCGCCTGCACATTGACCGCGGTTCCCCAGTCGGCGGGGATGTTGTTCAGGCGGCGATAGACGGCGGCACGGTTCGATTCCCACGACCCAAACACCGCGCCGACCGCACCCCATAATTGGTCATGCACGTCCTGCGGAAACGGCTTGCCCCATTGGTCGGCGACGAGCTTTTTATACTCGCCCACCAGCGCGCGCAGATCGTCGGCGGAAAGTTCTGTGTCGAGATAATAGCCCTGATCTTCCTTGGCGATTTCCAACGCTTCTTCAAATGATCCATGGTCGAGTTCCAGCACGACATCGGCATACATTTGAATGAAGCGGCGATAACTGTCCCACGCAAAACGTGCGTCCCCTGATGACGCGGCCAATCCCTTGACGGTCGCATCATTAAGGCCCAGATTGAGCACGGTGTCCATCATGCCCGGCATAGACACCCGCGCGCCCGAACGGACAGACACGAGCAACGGATTGGCCGCATCGCCAAATACGCGGCCCGTGACGCTTTGTATGTGGGTCAGGCCATGCGCAACCTCGGCGCGGACGCTGTCGGGGAAGCTTTGGCCGTGCGCGTAATATGCGGTGCACATTTCGGTGGTGATGGTAAATCCGGGGGGCACGGGCAATCCAATGCTGGCCATGCCGTCCAAATTCGCGCCCTTGCCGCCAAGGATATTCTTGTTGCCGCGAACATTCTCGTCACCGTCAGATACGCCGCCACCGAAACGATACACATATTGGGTCATAAAGTCGTCGCTTTCTAAACTAGCCCCTCTCCCCTTGCGGGAGAGGGTTGGGAGAGGGGGCGGCTCGCGTCTGCGAGCCACGAGACTCAATCGGGAGACGGGAAAATTCTTTTGGTCAGCAGACGCTGACCATCCCCTCTCTCCAACCTCTCTCCCGCAAGGGGAGAGAGGCTTTATGTTGCCCTACCCCTCAATCTTCGAGAAATCCGCAACAGTGTGCACGGCATCGCGGAAACGGGTGAGCAAACCGATACGGAATGCGCGTTTATCGAGGTCAGGATCATTGACCATGACGCCAGCAAAAAACGCATCGATGGGTGCGCGCAAGGATGCCAACGCTGTCATCGCGGCGGCGAAATCTTCGGCGGCAATGGCGGCGGCGGCCAGCGGTTCGGCGGCGGTAAGGGCGGATTGGAGCGCCAGTTCGGCTGCACCCAAATCCGCACCTATTTCCTCCACTTCGTCATTCCCGCGAAGGCGGGAATCCATCACCGGAGCTGCAAACTTCGGCTGTGGGTGATGGACCCCCGCCTGCGCGGGGGTGACGAGTATTGAGTTAGAGGTGTCCGAGGATTTCAATATATTCGCCGCGCGCTTATACCCCGCAAGCAAATTCACGCCCTCATCCGTCCCCACAAAAGCCTGCAAAGCCTTAACCCGCGCGAGCAGGCGGACCAGATCATCCTCTCCGCCAAGCGCAAACACCGCGTCGATCAAGTCATGCCGAACGCCAGCCTCGCGTTGTTGCACTTTGAGGCGGTCGGCGGAGAACGCACGTGTAACTTGAGAAGTGATCAGCCAATCGGAGACATGTTCATGGCGGTCATCTGTCATGTCGGGTCGAACAAAGAACTTAGTGTCGTCAAAAACGACACCAAGATTCCCTTGATCATCCCGAATAAAATCAACATTGACCCCTGCCCCCATCCACATCGTCCAATCAGCTGCTGTAACAGCGTCATCAGAATCCAGAGGTCGCAGAAGCCCGAAGAAATGCATAAACCAGTTTGCAGCAACAGCTTCTTGCAACGACAAACGCAGAGAATTTACGATGATAAGTCTGATTACACCAAGCGCCGTTCGTCTGAGTGCGTATGGATCTCGTGACCCCGTTGGCATTTCTCCAATCGAAAAATATCCAACCAAAGTATCCAACTTATCCGCCAAACTCACTGCCACCGTCACGGGAGCAGTCGGCACATCGTCGCCCTGCCCGACGGGTTTGTAATGGTCGCGGATTGCGTCGGCTACGGCGTCGTCCTCACCTTGGGCGCGGGCGTAATATCCGCCCATGATGCCTTGCAGCTCGGGGAATTCGCCGACCATTCCGGTGACGAGGTCGGCCTTGCACAGGCGCGCGGCGCGTTCCGCTTGGGCGGCCAATTTCCCTCTCCCATCGGGAGAGGGAGGGAGCGACGCAGTCGCGGAAGGGTGAGGGTGAGGGTGAACATTGGTCGCCCTCACCTTCCCAAGGCTATCTCCTTGGGCCCCTTCCTCTCCCACCGGGAGAGGAGTTACAATCCCTTCTTCAACCAACCACCGTGCCAGTTTGGCAACACGTTCCACCTTGTCCGCAACCGTGCCCAATTTTTCATGGAACACGATGCTCGATAATTTCTCCGCCTGTTTCTCCAGCGGAATTTTCAAATCCGCTTCCCAGAAAAACTTCGCATCGGAAAGCCGCGCCGCCAAAACTTTCTCATTCCCCGCAACAATCGCCGCGCCGCCATCATGCGCGTCGATATTCGCGGTGCAGACAAAGGCGTTGGCCAAGTCCTCCCCGGCACGGGGAGGGGGACCGCCCATAGGGTGGTGGAGGGGCACGGACGGGTTTTCCTGATTTTTAAATGCAGGAACAACTTCAACGTGCCTCTCCACCAGCTGCGCTGGTCCCCCTCCCCGTGCCGGGGAGGATTTACACACAAAATATTTCTGGTTCACCCGCGCGGTCAGCTGGATCACTTCTTGGGGCACCTCAAGGAAAGCCGCGTCAAACCCGCCCAGCATCGGCACGGGCCATTCGGTCAGACCGCTATTTTCGTTCACCAAACCTTCGTCAGGAACCAGCGTCAGTCCCGCGTCACTCGCGGCTTTTTCCGCGCCAGCGCGAATAATATCGCGGCGTTCGTTTTGATCCAAAATGACATGTGTGGCGCGCAATTTGACCGCGTAATCGGCGGCATTGCCTATTATCACGGGGCCAGAATGATGAAACCTGTGCCCCATTGTTGCCGCGCCCGAAACGATCCCGTCAACCTCACACGCCACCAATTCATCGCCCAATAACGCAATAATCCCCTGCAACGGGCGGACCCAGCGCAGGCTTTCGGTGCTGACCGATGCTGCACCCCAGCGTTGCGATTTCGGCCATGGGAAAGCGCGGATGATCGCAGGGATGGCTTCGGCCAAAACATCGGTTGTTTTACGCCCGGCCTTTTCGGCGACAGCAAAATACACGCCGCCGCGTTCCACCAATTGATCCACCGTCAGTCCGGTTTTGCGCAAAAATCCCTCTAAGGCTTGCGGCGGGGCGGATGTTTTCGGACCCTTTGTTTCTTCGCTAACCGCCTGTGTTTCCAGCGGCAGGCCGCGGGCGATTAACGCGAGGCGGCGCGGCGTTGCGTATGTTTCGATTGCCGTCGCGGTCAGCCCGGCCTTGGCCAGTTCGGCGGCAAACATACGCGCCAAATCGTCGCGGGCCTTGTCCTGCATACGTGCCGGAATTTCTTCACTGCGCAGTTCGAGGAGGAAGTCGGTCATGCGCGCCACTCCAACACAAAAACTACGTCATTCCCGCGCAGGCGGGAATCCATCACCGACGTTATAAATTTCATCGGCAGGTGATGGACCCCCGCCTTCGCGGGGGTGACGAAATGTTTTGATGTAGCGTAAGCGGCGATATTCACGCGCCCCACCCATTTTTATCCATCCACGCCTGACAGCTGCCTTTGGCCAGATCGCGCACGCGGCCCATATAGCTGGCGCGTTCCTGCACCGAAATTACGCCGCGTGCTTGCAGTAAGTTAAACAAATGGCTGGCCTCAATCGCTTGGTCATACGCGGCCAGCGGGATATTTGCGTCGAGACAGCGTTGGCACTCCTTCTCGGCATTTTCAAAGCCAAGCTTCAATTGATTTGTATCGGCAATCTCAAAATTATACGCCGAAAACTCGACCTCATTCTTGTGGAAGACATCGCCATACGAAACACCGCTATCGTTGAAAGCCAGATCATAAACGCTATCCACGCCCTGAATGTACATGGCCAGCCGTTCCAGCCCGTATGTCAGTTCGCCCGCGACCGGTTTGCAATCAAACCCGCCCATCTGCTGAAAATACGTAAACTGCGACACTTCCATCCCGTCGCACCACACCTCCCAGCCCAATCCCCATGCGCCCAGCGTCGGGCTTTCCCAATCATCCTCGACAAATCGGATGTCGTGTTTTAGCGGGTCAATGCCGATGGCCAAGAGCGACCCCAGATACAGCTCCTGAAAATTCGGCGGCGATGGTTTCATTATAACCTGATACTGGTAATAATGCTGCAAACGGTTCGGGTTCTCGCCGTACCGCCCGTCGGTAGGGCGGCGGCTGGGTTGCACATAGGCGGCGTTCCAATGATCGGGGCCAAGCGCGCGCAATGTGGTCGCAGGATGAAATGTCCCTGCCCCCACCCGCATGTCATAGGGTTGCAGGATAACGCAGCCCTGTTTGCCCCAATAATCGTGCAAAGTCAGGATCAGGTCCTGAAAGCTTAACGGGCGCGTGTCACCATTGTTTTGCATTGCAGCATTCATGGCCCAAGTCCTTGGCGCAAGGCGCGTCGTAAATCAAGTATGCGGATAGCAGCGGCGGCATAGAAAATATCGGGGAAAATATCGGAGAAAATATCGGGAACGCACAAATTATGTGCAAATTCGGCTTTCATTCAGGTGCCAATTGCTGTTAACTTACGGCATGAAATCAATTCAATTGCTGCGCACTGCGCTATTCGCTTCGGCCCTTTTCACCGGTAATATCGCCATGGCGCAATCTGCGCCCGACGCCGCCCCCGATGCGGCGATTGATCCGGCGTCGCTGAACGAGCTGAACCCCGTTGGTCAGGCCGCGCTCCCCCTGCCCACGCCAACCGTGGATGTCGATCCGGCATTATGGGTGGTCAAAGATAAAGACACGACGATATATCTATTTGGTACGGTCCATATCCTGAAACCCAATCTGGGCTGGTTCGATGATGCGGTAAAAACGGCGTTTGATGCCTCGGACAGTTTGGTATTGGAACTGGTTCAGCCGCCAGCGGATAAAATCCAGGCGTTGTTTGTCGATCTGGCTATCGACAAAAGTGGTAAGACATTGCGGTCAAAATTATCGGGCGATGATCTGGTTAAATATGATGCCGCGATGACCAAACTGGGCATGCCCGTTGCGCAATTCGACCCGTTCGACCCGTGGGCGGCGGCGGTGACGTTGCAACTGGTTTCGCTATCCAAAGACGGCTTTGATCCCGGCAGCGGCGCAGAAAGCGTGATAACGTCGGCGGCAACAGCGGCGAAAAAAGAGATTATCGGGCTGGAAACGATGGAATATCAACTCGGTATTTTTGACAGCTTGCCCGAAGACAAACAAATCCGGTTCCTGATCGACGGGTCCAGCGATCTGGACAAGGGCAAGGAAATCATGGATTCGCTCGTGTCCAAATGGGGATCGGGTGACATTGACGGCTTGGCCAAACTGATGAACGAAGGCCTGACTGATCCTGTCTTGTACGACCGTTTGCTGACACAGCGGAACGCCAACTGGACCAAATGGATCAAGGAACGCATGACAAAGCCGGGCACCGTATTTGTCGCGGTGGGCGCAGGCCATCTGGGCGGCAAAACCAGCGTGCAGAAATTGTTAAAGAAACAGAAGCTGAAGGCGAAGCGGGTTAAGTATTAACGCACTCATCGAGTATAAATTCGTCATTCCCGCGAAGGAGTGTCAGGTTGGACATATCCCATATGTCCAAGCATCGTTCGGGGAACGATGCGGCCTGAAACTAATCCATCACCCCAACTTCATTTTTTTAAGTGACCTTGCTAGGTGGTGATGAAATTCAGCTTTTGGATTATTCAAAATCAGACACAACGTCATTCCCGCGCAGGCGGGAAGGTGGATTCACATTCGAAGTGCACCAGTTTTTTGTGTGATAGGAATATCTCGGCAGGTGTTTTGAATGC
>JANOKA010000063.1:0-6762 GCA_031418995.1 Sphingomonadales bacterium
GTCACCGACCAATATGCCTGCTTTGGCCGCGGCACTGCCCGGCTGAATGGCCGATGCCACGGGCGGGTTGACCATTTGGCCATATATAACCAAAAAACCGGACAATAATATAATCGCAAAAATGAAATTGATCGCTGGCCCTGCAAACACAATCGCGGCGCGTTGCCACAATGGTTTCGACTGGAATGTCTGGTTTCGTTCGGCCTCTGACAATTTATACCAGTTTTCGTCTGGCTTGCCCGCCGGGTTCATGTCGCCAGCAAATTGCACATATCCGCCCAGCGGCAGCGCGCCGATCCGCCACAACGTGCCGCGTTTGTCCATCCTGCCCCATAATTGCGGACCAAATCCGATGGAAAATTTCTCCGCCTTTACCCCGCACCAGCGGCCCACCCAATAATGACCCATTTCATGCACCACCACCAGCGTGCCGATCAGGACCACGAACGCAAATAATGTGACCAAGATATTGGGGCTTTCAAGCGGCATATTGCGTTTCCTTTACACTGGCATTTGCATAACGCCGGGCATCTGCATCGATGCTGAACAGTTCGTCCAGCGTTGCCGGCGCGTCCGGACAATATTGTTCCAATATACGCTGGCACAAGGCCGCGATATCGAGAAATCCGATTTGCCCCGCCAGAAACGCGGCAACCGCAATTTCATTTGCCGCGTTCAGGATTGCTGGTTTTGCACCGCCATCTTGGATCGCGGAGCGTGCCAGCGCCAATGCAGGAAAGCGCACTAGATCAGGGGCTTCGAAATCCAAACTGGCAATCTTTGTCAGGTCCAGCGGCGTACAGTTGGTTGTGATACGTTCGGGCCATGCCAGCGCGCTGGCAATTGGGATACGCATGTCAGGAGAACCCAGCTGCGCCAATGTCGAACGGTCAATGAATTCGACCATCGAATGAATCACCGATTGCGGATGCACCAGCACGTCGATGTTTTCCAAACCAACGGGAAACAAGTGATGCGCCTCGATCAGCTCCAGCCCCTTGTTCATCATTGTGGCCGAATCGACGCTGATCTTTGCCCCCATGTCCCAATTGGGATGGGCCACAGCCTGCGCTGGAGTGACGGCGCGCATTTGATCTATCGTGAAAGTGCGAAAAGGCCCGCCACTTGCGGTTAGCGTGATTTTACGGGCCTGTTCGATACGTCCGCCCGATAGGCACTGAAATATCGCGTTATGCTCGCTATCCACGGGCAGCAACGTCGCGCCTGTGCGCGCCACCGCCGCCATCATCATCGCCCCAGCCGAAACCAGCGCTTCTTTGTTGGCCAGTGCCACGGTCTTGCCCATCTCTATCGCTGCCAATGTCGGTTTCAGCCCTGCACAGCCAACAATCGCCGCCATCGTCCAGTCCGCGCCCATTTGCGCCGCCGCGATCAGCGCGTCCTCGCCAGCCGCCGCCGCGATATTGGTTCCGGCCAGTGCGGTTTTTAACGCCGGATAGGCCGCCTCATCAGCAACCACCGCGATTTCGGCATCAAACTCAATGGCCAGCTTGGCAAGATCGGCTGCGTTGCCATTAGCGGTCAGCGCGATTATCCGGTAAGCAGCACGGTGTTGCCGCACGAGGTCTAGCGTCGATAGACCAACCGAGCCGGTAGCGCCGAATATGGAGAGGGTGCGGGGCGCTTTCATCCAAACATTTCTGCTATGTATTTAGCAAAGAAAATCGCCAACATCCCATCAGCTCGATCCAACAAACCACCATGACCCGGAATTAATGCGCTCGAATCCTTTACACCTGCTTTTCGTTTCACCCAACTTTCTGCAAAATCACCAGATTGAGCAATCACAGCAGCAAGAAATCCCAGGAAAACTAGAGTTATAGGATACTCGGGTCCAGTTTCGGATACCCGCCAACCGGGATAAAAATACAGCGATGACGCCACCATGAAGACCGCCGCACATACACCACCGCCGATTAGTCCTGCCCATGTTTTGCTCGGACTTATCCGAGGAGCGATTTTAGGGCCTCCAATTGATCGGCCAAAGAAATAGGCCCCCACATCCACACAGACTACAGCCAGAACAAAAAATAACGATTTGGCAAGCCCTTGATACTCACGTGTTTCCAAGGCGCTTATACAGCCCAAAATAATTATTACCCAACCGATGAAAAGTGCCAGCGCGATAGACCACCAATTTGTCCATGCGGATTTCGCCAACCAACCCCACTCGATAAATAAGCCAGCTGCTATTAAAGTAATGAATACTATCCACCACCATCCGCCTAACCAGAGCGCTATCCCCGCCACAGCAACCATCACAACTGCCGACGCCGTCCGCACGCCCAGGTCGGATTTTGGTTTCGCTTGCCCTTCGATCACAATCCCATCCCCAATACACCGTCACCCTGAACTCGTTTCAGGGTCCATCGAGCGGTTTCATCTGATGCTTTTGAAGCAGCGCGGCGGCGAATTCTGGTTTTATTAACAAAAGCCATGTGCGGCTGCGAAATAGACCCTGAAACAAGTTCAGGGTGACGCATGAGTGAAATTAGTCGAACCATCATAAAACTCATCGCCCGCCATATCTCCGTTCACGCGCCGCAAAATCCGCAAGCGCCTGTCCAAATTCTTCCTTGCCGAAATCTGGCCACAACGTGTCGGTAAACCAGAATTCGGCATAGGCGGCTTGCCACAGCATGAAGTTCGACAGCCGGTGCTCACCAGACGTGCGGATCAAAAGGTCAAGCGGCGGCATATCGGCGGTGTCGAGATTGGCCTCAATAGATTCTGCCGTAATAGCGCCCTGAGCAGCGGCGGCATTGGCCGCGCGCACCAACTCATCCTGCGATCCATAATTCAGCGCGACCGCCAATGTCGTGCGCTTGTTTCCCGATGTCCGCGCCAAGGCATCTTCAATCATATCCACAATATCAGGTGCCAGCGCCTTGTAATCGCCGATAATTTTTAGCCGGACGTCATTGGCCTCAAACTCGGCAATGTCCGATTTGATGTATGCGCGCAGCAACCCCATCAGGTCGCTAACCTCGTCCTCTGGCCTTTTCCAGTTTTCCGACGAGAACGCATAGAGGCTAAGTGCTTCCAACCCAAAATCTTCGGCTGCACGCACGATATTGCGCACCGCCTCCACCCCGCGCTTATGCCCCATCGCACGCGGCAGCATCCGTTTTTTCGCCCAGCGGCCGTTTCCATCCATTATTATGGCAACGTGGCGGGCGCACGCGCCTGTGGGTGACTGAACAGCCATATACTTACCGTTCGTGCTGAGCTTGTCGAAGTACGATAGCGCACCTGCCCTCATCCTTCGACAGGCTCAGGACGAACAGTAAAGAAACGTCCAAAATGGCTGACGAGGCGTTGGTAAAGAAAATCACTGGCTCAAAATTTCCTTTTCCTTCGCCGCCGCGGCATCATCCACCGCTTTAATCATATCGTCGGTGATTTTCTGTACTTCGGTTTCCAGACGCTTGCGATCATCTTCGCTAATTAGCTTTTTGTTTTCATCAGCTTTCAGTCCATCATTGCCATCGCGCCGCACGTTGCGGATCGCGATTTTGGCTTTTTCTGCATATTGCCCCGCCAGCTTCGCCAGTTCCTTACGGCGATCAGCAGTCAAATCGGGAATGGGCAGACGCAGCGTTTGCCCTTCTGTAATCGGGTTTAGGCCCAGTCCCGCCGAACGTATCGCTTTTTCAACGGGCGTCACGTTGGAACGGTCCCACACCTGCACCGTTAACATGCGCGGTTCGGGCGCACTGACCGTGGCCACTTGGTTCAGCGGCATGTGCGATCCATACACCTCGACCACCACAGGATCAAGCAAAGTGATATTGGCGCGCCCGGTGCGCAGGCCGGAAAGATCCCCGCGCAGCGATTCCACCGCGCCCTTCATACGGCGTTCGATATCGGCCTTGTCATATTGTGCCATGTTAAATCCCCTTAAATTTATGTCAGCCGGCTTTGGAAACGGTGGTGCAAATTCCACTGCCGTTCAAAACTTTCGCCAAATTGCCTTGCTCTCGCATCGAAAATACCACGATTGGAATATCATTGTCACGGCACAAGGCAACCGCGCTGGCGTCCATGACTTTCAAATTGTCGGACAATACGCGGTCATAGCTCAGTGTGTCGTAACGCACAGCATTCGGATCGATTTTGGGATCGGCATTATACACCCCGTCGACGCTCGTGCCTTTCAATAACGCATCGCACTTCATTTCCGCTGCACGCAATGCGGCGCCGCTATCGGTGGTGAAATACGGCGCACCGACGCCTGCCGCAAAAATCACAACGCGGCCTTTTTCCAAATGGCGTTCGGCGCGGCGGCGGATCACTGGCTCACAAACCTTGTCCATTTCAATCGCCGATTGCACCCGCGTCGGCACACCCAGTTGCTCCAGCGCGTTTTGCATCGCCAGCGCGTTCATGATGGTGGCTAGCATGCCCATGTAATCGGCCTGCGCCCGGTCCATACCCTTGGCCGCGCCTGCCATTCCGCGAAAGATATTGCCGCCGCCGATAACCAGACAGATTTCAAGGCCGGTTTCTTTCGCCGCCTTAATCTCTGCCGCCATCCGCGCCACGGTATCAGGATCGATGCCAAATGCCGCATCGCCCATCAGCGCCTCTCCCGATAGTTTGAACAAGATGCGGCGATAGCCAGATTTGCTGACGGGCTTGCTCACGTTCTTGCTCATTTTTTTGCTCATCGGGGGCGCATCCTCATCCACTGAATTTGATACAATAATGGCGCACAGCTATAGGAGCCGCGCGCCATATCGCCAAGGGGTTCGCCGCAGTTTATTGCAGCTATCCACTCTTATATTTTACAGGCCTGCGGCTGCGGCCACTTCTGCGGCAAAATCACCGACTTCTTTTTCAATGCCTTCGCCCAGTTGGTACCGGACATAATCGGTCAACGCGATAGGTTTACCAGCGGCTTTACCCGCATTGGCAACCACGTCGGCGATTGGCGTTTTACCGTCGATCACGAACAATTGGCTAAGCAATGCGTTTTCTTTGGCGAATTTCTTGATCGCGCCTTCCACCATTTTTTCGACAATGTCAGCAGGCTTGCCGGATTCGGCTGCCTTTTCACGTGCAATACCGCGCTCGCGCTCCAACGTGTCGGCATCCAGGCCGCTTTCATCGAGCGACAATGGAAACGCCGCCGCAATGTGCATTGCGATTTGTTTGCCAAGGCCGTCAAGCACGTCTGCGTCTGCTTCGCTTTCGAGCGCAACCAACACCCCGATACCGCCCATGCCAGCCGAAGCGGCATTATGGACATAAGATACGACGCGGCCATTGGTGACCGATACCGATTTGACACGGCGAATAACCTGGTTTTCACCGATGGTCGCAATGTTGCTGGTCAGTTTTTCCTGAACGGTTTCACCGCCTGCATAGGCTGCCGCCAAAATGGGTTCAACTTCGTTTGCGCTCATATCGAGCGCAAGGCCGGTTACTTTACGGACGAAATCCTGGAACTGTTCGTTCTTTGCGACGAAATCGGTTTGGCTGTTGACCTCAATCGCGGTGCCTTTGTTTCCTGCAACCGCAACGCCAACCAGACCTTCGGCCGCCGTGCGGCTGGATTTCTTCGCGGCAGTCGCAAGACCCTTTGAGCGCAGCAAATCAACCGCAGCTTGAATATCACCAGCGGTTTCGGTCAATGCCTTTTTGGCATCCATCATACCCGCGCCTGAAAGTTCGCGGAGCTCCTTAACAGCAGCAGCAGTAATCTCGGCCATATATATGTCCTTTCAAAATCTTCGGTCAAAAATCTTTGGTTACTTAAAAACTGTCATCCCCGCATAAGCGGGGATCCATGGAGAAACTTAACTCCAAATTTGGCTATACTAAGCCATGGCTCCCCGTTCACACAGGAATGACAGATAATCTTTACGCTTCAGCGGCCGGCGCAGCTTCTACAATCGGTGCAGCCTCGTCAGCAGCAGCTGCTTCGGCAGCAACTTCTACCAATGCAGGTTCCGCCGCTGGCTCAACTTCTGCGCCAACATCAACGCCTGCCGAAACCTTTTGCTTCACATTGCCTTGCGTTGCCGCAGCCGCAATGGCTTCACAATATAAACGAATGGCGCGCGCCGCGTCATCATTTGCAGGGATCGGGAAAGCGATACCGCTTGGATCAACGTTCGAATCCAAAATCGCGATCACGGGGATGCCCAGAACGTTGGCTTCTTTAATCGCCAGCTCTTCTTTGTTGGCATCGACTACAAACATCACGTCGGGAATGCCGCCCATGTCGCGGATACCGCCCAAGGACATTTCCAGCTTGTCACGCTCACGCGTCATTTGCAGTGTTTCTTTTTTGGTAAAGCCTGTGCCGTCACCCGACAATTGCTCTTCCAATGTTTTCAATTTTTTGATCGAATTGGAAATGGTTTTCCAGTTCGTCAACATTCCGCCGAGCCAGCGATGGTTTACGAAATGCTGGTTCGACGCGCGCGCCGCATCAGCGATCGGGCCTTGTGCTTGGCGTTTTGTGCCAACGAACAAAACCTTGCCGCCATGTGCAGCGGTTTGCGCGACAAAATCCAGCGCCCGTGCAAACAAAGGCACAGATTGCGACAGATCAAGAATGTGGATGCCGTTGCGCGCGCCAAAAATATATGGCTTCATCCGCGGGTTCCAACGGTGGGTTTGGTGGCCGAAATGCGCTCCGGCTTCTAACAATTGCTGCATCGAGACGACAGGTGCCGCCATAATACTTCTCCTTCCGGTTGATCCTCTGGGAAACAAGAACGTCACCTCGGC
>JANOKA010000064.1:0-2454 GCA_031418995.1 Sphingomonadales bacterium
GGGCGGATCACTTGTTCGGCGAAAACCCCGCCGGATTGTTCCATCTCCCATTTACCGGGCGTTGCCGAAACGCTGACGGTTTGTGGCCGCATTGCATCCCATTCGTTGAACCGCAGTGGGCGGTTGTCGATGCACGATGGCAGGCGGAAGCCGTATTCCGCCAGCGTCAATTTGCGGCGATGATCGCCCTTTGACATCGCGCCAATTTGCGGGATTGTCTGGTGACTCTCATCGACGAAAAGCAATGCGTTGTCGGGCAGATATTCGAATAAAGTCGGCGGCGGTTCACCGGGCAATCGGCCTGTCAGGAACCGGCTGTAATTCTCGATGCCCGCGCAGCTTCCGGTGGCGGCAATCATCTCAAGATCGAAATGTGTGCGCTGTTCCAACCGTTGATGCTCCAGCAACTTGCCCTCGGCCTCCAATTCCTTCAAACGCTCGGTCAGCTCGAACTTGATCGCTTCGGTCGCCTGTTTCATCGTCGGGCCGGGGGTAACATAGTGGCTGTTGGCATAGACGCGGACATTGTTCAGTTTGGTTCCCGTGGTCCCGGTCAACGGATCGAACTCGGCAATTTCCTCAATATCGTCGCCAAAGAAACTTATCCGCCATGCGCGGTCCTCATAATGCGAAGGGAAAATTTCCAAATTATCGCCGCGCACCCGGAAATTGCCGCGCGCAAATGCGGTATCGTTGCGTTTATATTGCAGCGCGACCAGTTTACGGATCAATTCGCGTTGATCGACGCTGTCGCCCTTTTTGATGTCGAATATCATCGCGGAATAGGTTTCGACCGACCCGATACCGTAAATGCACGATACGGACGCCACGATGATAACATCGTCGCGTTCCAATAATGACCGCGTTGCCGAATGGCGCATTCGGTCAATCGCCTCGTTCACGCTCGATTCTTTTTCAATATAGGTGTCACTGCGCGCGACATAGGCCTCGGGCTGGTAGTAATCATAATAGCTGACAAAATATTCGACCGCATTGTCAGGGAAAAAACTTTTGAACTCGCCATATAACTGCGCGGCAAGGATTTTGTTCGGAGCCAGCACCAACGCGGGACGCTGTAATTGTTCGATCATTTTGGCCATGGTGAACGTTTTGCCCGAACCCGTCACGCCCAGCAGCACCTGATCCTTTTCTCCGGTTAGCGCCGTGGTGGTCAGTTCGCGGATGGCGGTGGGCTGGTCCCCTGCGGGTTCGTAGTCCGACTGGATACGAAATCTTTGTCCGCTTTCCAGTTTAACTGGGCGCTGCGGTTTGTGGGGTACGAAATTGCCGTCGGTTTCGGGTTCTTGCAAACCCCGGCGAATGATGAGTTCTGACATATATTCTATATGGCTACCGGCGTTCAAAAAGTCATCAGTTGAGTCTGAATTGATTGCGTTTCGTAAGCAAGCAAGACATTATGACGAAGAATTTACGAGAGAGGATAAGATATGCGCAAAATAATATGGGCGGCCGCTGCACTGCTGGCACTTGCAGGATGTTCCAAGCAAGAATCGACAAGCGAAAACGGCGCGGCTGGCGCGGATATGGCTGCGGCTGGCGGGATGGAAATGTTGCCCGGTGAATGGGAAGTGAAAATAGATTTTTCCAGCATCGAGGGCACGGGCATTCCCGAATCCGCCAAGGCCGCGATTAAAGAACAAATTGGCAAAGGCGTCACCAGCAAAAGCTGCCTGACACAAGAGGAAGCCACCAAGCCGGGTGCCGGCCTTTTCGGATCACCCGAAGGCAGCAATTGCACATTTGCAAAATTTGACCGCGCCGGCAACAAGCTGGCGATTGAAATGACATGCAAACCAGCTGGCATGACATTGAACAGCAAGATGGACGGCAGCTTTGGCGCCGACGATTACAGCATGACGATGGAACAAACGATGGAAGGCCTGCCCACCGGACCCATCACGATGAAAGGCACGATTGTCGGACGGCGGCTGGGCGATTGTCCGGCGTGATATCTGCGTCAATACAGCATAAGGATGATGCCAAATATAGGGCGCTAAGCGTTGCCATTTTGCTGTTGCTGTCCGCGTGTAACAACAGCGCGGATAGCGACGGTGATGGCGAAGTCAGCCGTGATGAACGGGCGGGGCGGATACCAGTTGAAATAAGCTTGCCTTTGAAACCCGGTCTTTGGCAGTCAGATGTTATCTTTACGCAGATTAAAGTTCCCGGATTAAGCAATAAGAAACAGCAGGAAATTATGGCCCGCATGTCAAAAGCGGCTTCGAAAAAATCGTGTCTGACCGCAGATAATGCGCCGCGCCCTCCGGCTGATTTTTTTGGAAGCGGGGTCAAAGGGGCTTGCAAATATCGCAGCTTTGGCCTGAAATCAGATACTGCAGAAATGGCATTAAGCTGTGAAATGGACGGAATGGCGATTGCGGATATGGACATGCGCGGAACAATTCATGCTGCACGATATGACCTGAATGTAAC
>JANOKA010000065.1:0-1860 GCA_031418995.1 Sphingomonadales bacterium
TGACATTGTTGATGCAAGTTCGGGCGAAGTGGTATTCCCTGCGGCACAGAAAATCACGCCGCGTGCCGCCAATAAGGCTGTTAAGGATGGCCTGACACATTTGTTGATCCCGACCGAAGAAATCTTTGGCCGTTATTCGGCGTTTGATCTGGTTAACGAAAAAACGGGTCATATTTATATCGAGGCTGGTGATGAAGTAACAGCCGAAAATCTGGAATTGCTCGACAAGGCCGGTATTGACAGCATCGAATTGCTCGACATCGATCACGTTATCACTGGCGCTTGGATGCGCAATACTTTGAAAGCCGACAAGGCCGAAAACCGCGACATGGGCCTTGACGCAATTTACCGCGTTATGCGCCCCGGCGAGCCGCCAACCCGCGAAACCGCCGAAGCATTGTTCCAAGGCCTGTTCTTTGATGCCGAGCGTTATGACCTATCAGCTGTGGGCCGCGTCAAATTGAACATGCGTTTGCAACTGGACGCGCCGGATGATCACACCACCTTGCGTAACGAAGATATTTTGGCAGTAGTCAAAGAACTGGTGAACCTGAAAGACGGCAAAGGCGAAATTGACGACATTGATAACCTGGGCAACCGCCGTGTCCGTTCGGTGGGCGAATTGCTGGAAAACCAGTACCGCGTCGGCTTGCTGCGTATGGAGCGTGCGGTTAAGGAACGGATGAGCAGCGTCGATGTATCGACTGTGATGCCCAACGACCTAATTAACGCCAAACCTGCGGTTGCCGCTGTGCGCGAATTCTTTGGCTCGTCGCAATTGTCGCAATTTATGGATCAAACCAACCCATTGTCCGAAGTAACGCACAAGCGCCGCGTTTCGGCGCTTGGACCGGGCGGTTTGACTCGCGAACGCGCCGGTTTTGAAGTGCGTGACGTTCACCCGACGCATTATGGCCGCATCTGCCCGATTGAAACGCCAGAAGGCCCGAATATTGGCCTGATTAACAGCCTCGCATCATTTAGTCGTGTGAACAAATATGGCTTTATCGAAACACCGTACCGCAAAGTCATCGATCACAAAGTGACCGATGATGTTGTGTATCTTTCCGCGATGGAAGAACAGAAAAACACAATCGCTCAGGCCAACGCGGAATTGAACGCAGATGGCAGCTTTGCCGAAGAGCTTATCTCTTCACGCGAAAGCGGTGAGTTTTTGATGGCACCGCGCGAACAGATCACATTGATGGACGTATCGCCGAAACAGCTGGTTTCGGTTGCGGCATCGTTGATCCCGTTCTTGGAAAACGATGACGCCAACCGCGCATTGATGGGATCGAACATGCAACGTCAGGCTGTGCCTCTGCTGCGCGCAGAAGCTCCGTTTGTCGGAACCGGCATGGAAGAAACCGTTGCCCGCGATTCCGGCGCTGCGATTGGCGCACGTCGTTCAGGCATCGTCGATCAAGTGGATGCAACCCGTATCGTTATCCGCGTGACGGGCGAAGTTGAAGCTGGCAAGTCTGGCGTCGACATTTACACGTTGCAGAAATTCCAACGGTCGAACCAAAATACCTGCATCAACCAAAAGCCACTGGTTAAGGTGGGTGATGAGATTTTTGCAGGCGATATTATTGCCGATGGTCCATCCACCGAACTGGGTGAGCTGGCGCTGGGTAAAAACAGCCTCGTCGCGTTTATGCCTTGGAACGGATATAACTACGAAGATTCGATCCTGATTTCCGAACGTATCGTGAAGGACGACGTGTTCACATCGATCCATATCGAAGAATTCGAAGTCATGGCCCGCGATACCAAACTTGGCCCCGAAGACATCACCCGCGATATTCCAAACGTGGGCGAAGAAGCGCTGCGCAGTTTGGATGAAGCCGGCATCGTTTA
>JANOKA010000066.1:0-50758 GCA_031418995.1 Sphingomonadales bacterium
GGCTTTTATGAACCGAGATCACACGCAGCCTCGTTACAGCCGCGCAGGCAATGGTGATTTTGAACATGGCGCATTAATCGCTCCGGCCCGCCCGTCCATCCGGTTCCCATGCCGCTAGACATCATTCCTACAAATTGTTACTTTTCATCTTCATTTGGGAGCATAGTAAAGTGAAAGCGCCGTATTTTTCTTATTCCATATCAATCGCCGCCATAACATTGCTGGCGACCGCCCCCATCTACGCCGCCAAGGAACCGGTGCGATTACAGCCGACTTCGAAATGGGAAATGGAATATAAAGAAGACAGCTGCCGTCTGGTCCGCAAGTTTGGATTGGAGGATCAATCGGTTATCTTGATATTCGACAAATATCAGCCGGGGGAGCAATTCAAACTGTCTTTGGCCGGGCAATCGGTAAAGCTAACCGATGAAACGCGCATTTTGAAGGTTAGTTTTGGTCCCGGTGAAGCGGAGCAGAGCTTGTCGTTTTACGCGGGTGATTTTGGCGCGGACATGCCTGCCGTGTTTGTGCTGGAAAACACCCGTATCGCGCCGCCGACAAAGGCAGAATTAAAAGCGGACAAGAATGCCGATTTTGACAAGAAGGTCGATTTTGCACCGATTGAAGCCGCGCGTACGGCGGCAGTGACAGAGGTGTCGATTGGAAGCCCGCTGCGCAAACCAGTGATTTTGGAAACGGGATCATTGCAGCGTGCGTTTGATGCCATGGAAAAATGCACGGATGATTTGCTGACGGGCTGGGGCATTGATGCGGTCAAACATAAAAACCTGAAACAAGCCGCCAAACCGAAAAACAATCCGGGATATTGGCTGACATCCAAAGACTATCCCCGCAAAATGCTGGCAAAGGGCGCGCGCAGCATCGTGAATTTTCGTTTGAGCGTTGATCCGGCAGGATTGCCGACGGCCTGCGCTATTCAGGGATCGACCCGCGAAGTTGTGTTTGACGAAGTGGTCTGCAAAGGATTAATCAAACATGCTCGTTTTAATCCGGCATTGGCTGCGGACGGGACGCCGATAGCGTCTTATTATATCAACACCGTACGCTTTGCGTTGCCATGAGCCACGCGATCCACGGTACCTGTTTACTTGCAAATCCGCACTAACAATGTTATAACATATGTATGAACAAGCAATCCAAAATCAACAAGCCGCTGAAAATCATCAAAGTAGGCAATAGCGCAGGCGTGATCCTGCCCAAACATGTGCTGGCACGGTTGCGGGTGGCGCAGGGTGATATAGTCGATGTTGTCGACAATGGTGATGATGGCCTCGAATTGCGCAGGCATGACGAAGATTCCGAATTTAACAGCCAGATGGCGGCTGCGCGAGAAGTTATGGAGCGCCGTAAACGTGCCCTCCGCGAACTCGCCAAATAATTTCCGATGCCGCAAAATTGGATATGGGTCACTAAGGAGGTGGCTATTGCAGCGCACGCTGAACAGATTGCCGAGCATGGCGGCGGCGAAGGCGTGCGCGATGTAAACTTGCTTGAAAGCGCAATGATGCGTCCGCAAAACTTAATCAGTTATGGCCAGCCTGACGCTGCAGAATTGGCGGCTGCTTATGCATTTGGTATAGCGCGCAATCATCCATTTGTTGACGGAAATAAACGTACAGCAGCGGTCGTCAGTGAAACTTTTCTGGCAATTAACGGCTATGAAATGAATGTAACGGACGCAGAACTCGTCGTAGTTTTTCTCGCGCTGGCCGCAGGGGAATTGCCTGAGGATGAACTCGCCATATGGTTTCGGGAGCATATTCCGGCATGACCAGCTCTGCGCAAACCGTTCAAATCACTGCGTCCCTCAACTATAATCTGCCCAAGGCTGCCGATGTGTTGCTGGCGGTGGAGGCGATACCGATGGAAGATCAGCGGCTGCTAACCGATCTACTCAAGGTCAAGGGCGATTGCTCTCCGCTGAAGACTATCGAGGGCATGGACGGGTTGGGGCGGCGCACCTGGCTGCATGCGGCGGGGCGGATCGACATCAGCTATACGGCGACCGCCGCCATCACCCGCGCCGCAACGGACATCGCCGGACTGGGCGTTGTGCCGCATGCCGAATTGCCGCCGGCCTATATCCAGTATCTGATGCCCAGCCGCTATTGCCCATCGGATAAGCATGAAAATTTCGCGGCCACGCGGTTTGACGGGCAGGAAAAGGGCGACCAGATTTTGCAGATGGCTGACTGGATTTATCGCAACATTGAATATGCGCCGGGCTTCTCTCCCATCGGCGCAACGGCAACCGACACATTCATTTCGCGGCGCGGGGTGTGCCGCGACTTTGCCCATCTCTTGATCGCATTTGCCCGCGCCGCCGATGTCCCTGCGCGCATGGTCTCGGCTTACGCGCTAGGGATCGACCCGCCCGATTTTCATGCGGTGGTTGAGGTGTACCTAGAGGGAAACTGGCACCTGATTGATCCCACGCGGCTGGCACCTGAACAAAATCTGGTCCGCATTGCGGTGGGCCGCGATGCCACCGACATCAGTTTCATGACAATATTTGGTACGGCCAATATGATCGCACAGTCAGTGGTAGTTGAGGCGGTTCAAGTAGCGGCGGAATGAACGGCAAATCCTGAATACTATTACCCCCTAATCACGCCTCCAATCGGATGTCGGCCGCGTGGTCAGGATAGGGGGCGGTTTTCTTCGGGTCGACGGGTTTTCCGCCCAGTGTACTGGCAAAGCCATGGTTGATGTCGCGGTGGTGCGCCTCATCCGCGCGCACGATCAGCACGACATCGCGCAATGTCGCATCATCGGCCATTTTCCAGTAATGCTTGGCAATTGCCGGCGCGGGTACATTGGGGGACCGCCCCTCGTCTATTTCCTGCAGATATAGCGTGTAACTGGTCACCGCTTCCTCCTCGAAATAGCCTACCACGCGGTGCGCGGTGCGTGACGACACCAGATACAGGATCGAAAATCCCACCAGAAATATGCCTTGCGCAATCAGGATAACAGTACGTTCGAACCATGTCGGCTTGGCAATTTCGATAAATGTCATAAGGTGCATACGTTCATTTTCGGCTTCTTCCATCAACGTCCGTATCCAGCCTTCATCATCCCGCATGCGGCGCAGGCACGTCAAATGCGTAAACATCGCACCTACCATGCCGGGCACGGCGGCCACGGTTTCAAGCACGATGGCGCGGTGGCCGTATCGCTTTGCAAAGAATGTGTCAGCGCACAGTCGCAATAATTTGGTGAAGCCTAAGGCGAATTTGTCGGAAAAACCGTGCGGAATATGGTGGATGACGGGCTCTGCGACGCGTTCCTGAACCAGCGCTTGCGGATCAGGGGTAAGGATGGAATTTACCATGGAAATGCCTTTCAAGGCGGCGCACACAGCGCCAGACAACAAAATGCTATCCGTAAATGTTTAACGGATGGCAGCGGATAAGGTTGCGCGGCGGGTACAATTTAAGCGCTTAAATGTTCCAATTCATTCGTACCTTCATGCAACAGAGCATGTACACACTTTGACCAGGCCGAAATAACTGCTTTGCTTCTGCCTATGGATGCTTATCACCTAAGGGCCGATTGGTGATTGGATCAAACCAGTCATTCGCGCAAAGCAGGGGGGCATTTTTTTGAGCGGATTTGAATTCATCTTTACCTTGTTCGGCTTATTGCTCGGGCTGGCGCTGGCGGAAGGGCTGGGCGGTTTGGCACGTGCGCTGAAGAATAATCATGCATCGCGGATCGGGTGGCCAACGGCGTTGCTCGGATTATTTGTATCGTGCGATGTCGTCACATTTTGGGTTTACGGGTGGAGCTTACGAGAGCTTATTCCCATGAGCTGGCCATCGATGTTTGGCGGGTTTGTAGTGTCGGCAATCTATTATATCTCTGCATCTTTGGTTTTTCCCGATGGGAATTTCGATGCCATCGATGCGCATTTTGAACGGCATTACCGCACGGTTCTTGGCGGGATATTGATATGCAACATCGTGTTGCTGGCCACAGTGGTTTTATTGACGGGCGCTGTGCCTGACACCAATTTTCGGACCATTATAATTGTGTGGTCATTTTTTCCGGTGATGTTGGCGGCGATATTCGTACGGGACCGGCACGTGGTTATCGGATGCCTGATATGGCTTATCTTGTTGAATCCGGTTTCTGCGGTTTGGCGCTAAACCGCGTTTGATTCTAACGGCGCTTCTCTTGCGGCCTTTGCGTGAAATTCAGGACATAGAAAATCAACGTAAACCCTACCTTTTTCAAATACGCCCCCTAATTAATGCTTTCCTACACGCGGTGTAATGTGGAGGATGCAGAATTCGGTTTGGTTCTTTGATAATGTAATCACTCTTGTTGCAACCTCGCTATGGGTTGCGGCATCGCAATCAAGATTACGTGCGCTGTATTTCACAAACGCCGCCGCCGTTCATGAAACTATCAAAAGTGTGTGAACTTTGTGAACTTCGCCGAAGTAGCAAGGCTTACTGCACCGCTACCAAATCCGACGGCAATGTCGGTTCGCTTAAAATCTTTTCCATGCGTGTCCAGCGGGTTTTGGCTTCCGGCTCGGCTCCATCCGCTCCGCCGCGTTCAATATAATTGCGGACCAAATCTTTGCCCCAGCCATAGTTGATAACATAGCTGCGGTAATGGTCGGTAAAGGCGATGGATTGTTCGGCCCGTGCGGGCGACAATAACAGGTATTTTTGCGTGAGTTCGAGCGCTTTGGCGCGGCTGACCTCGCCGTCCAGATACATTTTGGCAATCGTCAACCGCGCGCCCGATAACCCCTCGGTCATTTGCTGCATCTGCCAATAGCTTTCCGCCGTTTTGGGGTCGAGGCCCGCAAGCGGATACAGGACGTCGCGTTCAAATGCCAACCGCTCTTGCGCAGGAAAGGCCAGATCGATGCCGTAATTTGCGCTGCCTTCGGATAGCACGCTGGTCGGGCTATACAGCGGGTTGATCTCATATTCTTTCCAGCCGTTTTGGCGCGCCAGTTTGCTTTCGGTCATCAGGTTCAGGACGTGGTGGCCGGGATAGCCCTCGTGACAGCCAAGGTCGACCGCGCGGCTGATGCGGATGGGAAGATCGGTGTTGATCTGGATCAGGCTTTGGTAATTGCCTTTGTAATAATTATAACCTGACCATGTTTTGTCCGTGACAAATTCCATGGTAAAATCCTCGCCTGCGGGCAACACGATATGCTGCTCTGTGCGGCGTTTGCATTCATCAATCGCGGCGCCAAAAACGGTTTGCAGGCGGTCCTTGGGAATGGTGAAACGCTCATTAAAGGCATCGACCCGCGCCGCCAAAGGACCATTGCCGGGGATCAAAGTTTCCAGACGCGCCAACACCGGATCAAAATCGGTCAGCTGTTTTAGCTTTGGCTGAGTCGCAAACAGGCCAACGGCTTCATCAGCAAAGCTGAATTTCTTGCCCTGCAACATTTGCAGTCGGGTTTCGGCCGCAACCAGCATACCGCGAAGGCCAGCAGCACGGCGGCGCAGATCTGGCGCTATGGTCATTGCGTCCAGCCGAGCAATCATGGCTCTGGCATCGGCCAGCAAGGCATCAATACGGCGCGGATTTGCCTGTGCGGCGGTCTTTAAGGCAGCGGGTCCGTAATAGGCGTCCACCCATTCCGCCTCGTGCGTCCCGGCTTCCAAAGTCAGTTTCAAGTAGTCATCTACTATAGCTGTCATGGGAATAATTGCATCCGGCTGCGCGCTTAAAGGCGACGTTTGCAGAGATGATACCGCACATCCGCATAATGCCGAGGCCGCTAATAATGCCGATAGAATATTTCGTGTCATAGCTTTTCCTCGTTGATAATGATTTCTGGTTTAAATGACCTCTGATCTCGATGATTTCTGGCTTGCCATCAACAGCACAACCGCCCCTGTTATGGCCGATGCCATTGAACCCATCAACACGCCTATCTTTACCGCGTCGCTTTGCTGCGGCCCTGCAAAAGCCAGACCGCCGATAAACAGGCTCATGGTAAATCCAATCCCGCACAACAACGATACGCCGTAAACCTGCGCCCAGTTTGCGTGCTTTGGCCGAACGGATATACCCAGTTTTACAGCGCCCCAAATTGCGCCGAATATACCGATTTGTTTGCCTGCAAACAGCCCGAGCGCAATACCAAGGGGCAGGGGCGCGAAAACGTGTGCAAGACCAATACCGTTTAGCGAAACCCCGGCATTGGCAAATCCGAACAAGGGCACAATGGCAAACGCGACGGGTCTGGCAAGCAGATGTTCCAGCCTGTGCAACGCCGAATCCTCAGCATCGGGCGCAGCAAACGTGCGGCGGAACGGAACCGAAAATGCCGCCATAACGCCTGCAATTGTGGCATGCACGCCCGACAATAATGTTGCGTACCATAGCAGCGCCGCCAGGATCAGATACGGCGTCAGCGCGGCGACCTTGCAACGGTTCAGTGCCATCATCGCAAGCCAGATGACTGCGGCGGCGACCAGCGCAGTGATGTTCAATTCGGCGGTATAGAATATAGCTATGATCGCCACCGCGCCCATGTCATCAACTATTGCTACCGTGGTCAGGAACAGTTTCAGCGATGTGGGCGCGCGGCTGCCCAGCAATGCCAGTACGCCAATGGCAAATGCTATGTCCGTGGCAGCGGGAATGGCCCAGCCGCGAACCAGTGCCGGATCGCCGCCTGCAATTGCCAGATATACAATTGCTGGAACAATCATACCAGTGGCAGCGGCAATTACCGGCAATCTGCGGTCGGCCCATGTTGCCAGATGTCCGTCGACAAATTCGCGTTTGATCTCCAATCCGACAAGTAAAAAGAATATCGCCATCAAACCGTCGTTGATCCACAAATGCACCGTCATCGGCCCAAGCTTTGGCGTCAGTACTGGCCCCGTTACGGCATGCAGAAAATGAAAATAGTCTGCCGATGCCCCTGAATTGGCGGCCACCATTGCCATTGTTGCCGCCGCCATCAAAATAATGCCGCCAGCCGCTTCACTGGCCAGAAAGATACGCAGAGCTGAGCGCGTGGCGGGCGGGATATTGGATTGTGCCATTCCGAATGTCTATGCAGCGCTATGAGCATGCTGGCAAGTGAAGCTGATTTGGTAATCTGTTGCTGGCCTTATGACGCCAGATACTTGACAAGACGTACATTTTACTGTGTCCATAACGGACCAATTGTAACCCCGAGGGAAGGTTTCTGATGGCTGGCAAAAAACAACTCGATCTGACCCAAGGGCAAAAAGATTGCTTGCGCTTGGTTGATGACCTTTTGACATCAAAAGAAATTGCGCGGGAATTGGGCATTTCACCATTTACCGTCGATCAGCGACTGGATGCCGCGCGGCGTAAATTGAAAGCGCCCAGCCGCAAGCTGGCGGCCAGAATTTATCTGGAAACAGAGGCAGATTCCTTACCTGAACCCATAGTATACGATCCGCCAGATATTGCCGATTTTGATTTTATGGCCATGCTCCACCCTGAAAAGAACGGGGAGGCTTTGCGATCGGTCAAATATTGCGAAACGAAAGGTCTTGGTCCGACGGCCAGCGCACGGCAGCAGGTACAAAAATCCAAATCATATGCCAAACCATATGCAAATGTTCTGAAAGCACTTTTGGAAACAGGCCTGATTTGCGTCATCATGGTCAGTGCGATGATTTTGATACTTACAGGACTTCTTCGCACGCTGAATTAACACCGCATCAAAAGGCTTTCCCGCCGTATATTCAGGTGGGGGCATCTTCATGGTAAAGCTGGCAACCGTTAAACGCTGCGCTTTTGCGCCATAGCGGTCGGCGTGATATATTTTCAAATGGCGCTGCTGGCGCTGGTGATTTCGGGTTGCTGCTATGCCGCATGGGCAGGCGGACCGGCGGGGCGATATGCTGCGCCCATACTCCTATTGTCTGCTGCAAGTTCTGGCGGATTGGTTTATGTTCCTGGCATTTATTTGATGATCGCAGCTGATGTGATTTGCTTCCTTTCCGTGTGGGTCCTTGCCGTCCATCTTGCCCCCAAATGGATCGTATATTGTGGCGGCTTACAATGCGCTAAACTCGCTACGCATGTTGCGGCGTGCATATCACCCGACATTTCACCGGGACTGTATGAAGCCTTGCTTGACACCTTTTTCCTATTGATGATCGCTGCAGCCATGTTCGGGATATGGGCCGGTCGCAGGCGCGCAGCGTCAGAGGCACCGCGATGATCCCCGGCAATGTCCTGCCATTGGCAGATGCGGTGTTAATCGAGCTTTTGCTGTTTTGCGGTTTTTGGTTTCTAATCGGCGCCATTGACGATTTATGCATCGATTTAATCTGGATTGGCAGAGCAATCTACAGACGGCTCCGATATTATCGCCGTGCAAAGCCAATGACGATTGACCAGCTGCCGCAGCCGGAAAATCCCGGTACTTTGGCCGTATTCATTCCCACTTGGCAAGAAGCAGATGTTATTGAAAAAATGCTGGGTCAGTGCCTTTTGGCATGGCAGGGCACCCCGGATTTCCTGATATATGCTGGCTGCTATCCAAATGACCATGCTGGCCTAAAAGCGATTGGAAAATTGGCCGCGTTTGATAGGCGCATCAGGCAGGTAATTTGTAACGCCGCTGGTCCCACCACTAAAGCCGACTGCCTTAACCATCTATGGCGTCAAATGGTGCAGGATGAATTGCAAGGGGGCTACAAAATCCGGGCCATCGTGCTGCATGATGCGGAAGATATGGTGCACCGGGACGAATTGAGGCTGTATTATTCCTTAATCGAACGCAATGCTGTCATTCAGATCCCTGTTATACCCGTTCGCGTTGCAGGATCACCATGGATTAGCGGTCACTATTGCGATGAATTTGCAGAATCACATGGCAAGTCCATGGTGGTGCGCGAAGCTTTGGATGTGGCTTTGCCGCTGGCGGGCGTCGGCTGTGCGATCGAGCGTAACATGCTTGGCGTGATTGCAGTGCAGGCAAATCAAAAACCGTTTGATGCCGCAAGTTTGACGGAGGATTATGAACTCGGGCTAAAAATTGGCCGGCTGGGCGGGAAAGCGATTCTGGCGCGGATTTATTCTGGTGCAGGCGATCTTGTGGGAACGCGGGCTTGTTTCCCCGCAACACTGGAAGCTTCGGTCCGGCAGAAATCGCGCTGGCTTACCGGCATAGCTCTGGCAGGCTGGGACCGTATCGGCTGGCATGGCGGCGTTGCGCAATTTTGGATGCTTTGCCGCGACCGCAAGGCAATTTTTGCGGCGTTGGTTCTGGTCATGGGATATTTTGCGGTCTTGCTAGCTTTGGCATTGGCCGTATCGGACGCAGCTGGTCTATATCGCCAAAACGCATTGCCGCCGCTTGCTCATGCCCTTGTAATGGCGAACGGAATATTCCTGTTTTGGCGATTGGCAATGCGGGCCTTGTTTGCTTGGCGGCTTTACGGGTTTGCCGAGGCTATGTTGTCAGTACCCAGAGTAATTGTTTCGAATACCATCGCCGTATTGGCCGCAAGACGCGCCGTGTTCGGCTATATTCGCCATTGCTTTGGCGCACAGTTAACCTGGGACAAGACGGCCCACACCCATTTTCCAACCGAGCAACATATTGATAGAGATTAAAGGGCGATCGTTAATTGTTTGCGCGTCCATTGTAACGCTGTGGACAATAGGGCGTCTTGCCGTCGCTGAAAATGGTGATGTAACATTAATGGGTCACCCGAAATGGCAAGGCCCTAGACTTACGCAGTCTGCTCAGCCTGTTCAGGCTCGGTTAGCAATCACGGCAGGATCGCAGAGCGCAGCCTCCGATTATAAAGGCTTATACGAAAGTAAATATCATCCAATCCTGTCACCAACGCAGCAATGGCCGGGTTTGCGCATTGCCCGCGCCAATGGACAGAACCAGAAAGATGGTATTTTTCCTGACGCGGTGATCACTTGGCAACGATCAGACAGTATCAAAACTATCAATCCCCTAAATTCAGCGGCTAATAGCATGTATGATCTGCAGCCGGTGCAACTTGTAAGGCGCTCAAAGCAGACGACGCCTGAACCAAAACGGCTGGATTTTTACGCTTACAGTTTTTGGCGGGGAAGCGCCTCTCCAAATAGCAACGCACCTGCTGCGCAATATGGCGGTAGTCAAAGCGGCGTGGTGGCAACGTACCGTTTAACAAAGGCCGGACAGCCTGAGGTTGCAGTATTGGCACGGGCAGCAGTAACGCCGGGCGCGTTTGCAGATCAGGAAATGGCCATGGGTTTGCGGTGGCGACCGATACCAAAATTGCCAATTTCGGTATCGGCGGAACGACGATTGCGCGCGCAAAGCCCGGATCAATTCGCCCTTTATGCCGCTGGTTCCATAGAAGATGTCGATCTGCCAAAGGATGTAAAAGTCCGCGGATTTGCACAGGCCGGTATTACCAGGACGAGCAAGCTTGATTTTTTCTATGACGCCGGGGTTCGCGCCGAACGCCGACTTGTTAAAATATCCAATACAGAATTGTTCGCAGGTGCTGGGGCGTGGACAGGAGGGCAGCGGGGTGCGACGCGGCTTGATTTGGGGCCCACAGTTCGCAGCGAGCTGAATATCGGCGCGGCGCGGGTAAGCTTGTCGGCGGATTGGCGGTTTCGGGTGGGCGGAAATGCCGGGCCCAGCAATGGTCCCGCCATCACAGTTGCGACCGGATTTTGATTTAATTTCCGCAGACCTTTATTGCGCCGCAAAATCCCGTTAGAGCCTATGGTTAACCTATGGATATTTATCTTCCAATCGCGAACCTCTCGGTTAACGCCCTTGTCATCATACTGCTTGGCGGCTTGGTCGGGATGCTGTCGGGCATGTTTGGCGTTGGCGGCGGTTTTTTAACCACGCCGTTGCTGATTTTTTACGGCATTCCGCCAACGGTTGCCGCGGCATCGGCATCGACACAAGTTACCGGATCCAGTGTGTCGGGCGTGTTCGCGCATTTGAAACGCGGCGGCGTCGATTTCCAAATGGGCGGCGTTCTGGTGGTCGGCGGCATTTTGGGCACATTGGCGGGGGCGGGGTTATTTGCATTGTTGGAGCGGCTGGGCCAGATAGATACCGTAATTTCCATCCTTTATGTCCTAATGCTGGGCGGTGTTGGCGGACTTATGGCGAAGGAAAGCTGGACAAGCGTGCAGGCAACACGCACTGGCAAGCCGTTGCCCGCACGCAAACGGCGGCATCATCCGCTGGTGGCCAACCTGCCTCTACGCTGGCGGTTTTATAAATCCGGTCTGTATATATCGCCGCTTGCGCCGCTTATCCTCGGCTTTTTGACAGGTATTTTGACGATGCTGCTGGGCGTGGGCGGCGGCTTTATCATGATCCCGGCTATGTTGTATTTGCTGGGTATGGGCGCGCAAGTTGTGGTGGGTACATCGCTGTTCCAGATATTGTTTGTGACGATGTCGTCGACGATGATGCACAGCCTGACCACCAAAGCAGTTGACATTGTCTTGTCGGTATTCCTGTTAATCGGTAGCGTGACGGGCGCTCAAATTGGCGCAAAACTGGCACAAAAAATGCGGCCGGAATATCTGCGGCTGGCATTATCGGGCATTGTTTTGCTGGTGGCGATGCGAATGGCGATGGGACTGGGTTGGCGGCCTGACGAGATTTTCACGGTGCAATTGCTATGATCCGGTTATTATTACTGGCGGTGCTGCTTCTGTTGCCCGGCGCAGCCGGCGCGGTTGAACCCAAACTGGTTCCCGATGTGTCGCAGCGCAAAATCCGCATTCAAACGGGATTTACCGGAGAGCAGCTTTTGCTGTTCGGCGCGATCATCTATCCGCGTGGGATTACGCCGGAGGAACAGGTCGATGTCGCTGTGGTATTGCGCGGACCGACACAGCCGCTGACTTTGCGCGAAAAACGCAAGATTGCGGGCATATGGGTCAATGCGCAAAGTCAGGATTTCCGGTCGGTACCGACCTATTACGCCGTCGCATCATCGCGCCCCATAAGCAAGATTGTCGATGCCAAAACAGCGGCCATATATGAATTGGGTCTGGACCGCCTGCAATTGTCGCCCAGCGGCGAGATCGTGAACGCGGACCAGCGGCGCTTTGTCAAAGGTCTTGTCGAATTGAACAGGCGCGGCGGATTGTACCAGCAAAGCGCAGGGTCGGTGACGATAACCGATAACGTACTGTACCGCGCCTATCTAACCATCCCGTCCAGCGTTCCGGTGGGGCGCTATACCGCCGAAACATTGCTCATCCGGGGCGGACGGGTGATCGTCGCCGATGACAAGGTGGAAATTGATATCCAGAAAACCGGATTTGAACAGTTTGTTACGGTATTGGCGCAGAATTACTCGTTTATTTACGGGCTGATCGCGGTGTGCATTTCGCTGTTCCTAGGCTGGTTTGCAGGCTTTGTGTTCCGCAAATTTTAATCTTATTCATCATGGACCATTCTGCAGGGGCTGCATGGTAAATAAATCTTTACCTTGGCGGTATATGCGGGGCTTTCAACGTGGATAATTGAAGGCACATATTACATGGATAACACCGATCAGAACGGCTTTGCAGCGGGCAATGCGTTCGAAAATCCAGTCGGTGACGGCGCGCAAGCCATTCCTGCACATACCACGATATCGATCGCGCCAGGCGGCGGGGTGGTGATTCCGTCGCAGCAACCCCAGGGATCGGCCCAGGCAACCGCTGCCAATCATGCCGGGATGCACATGATCGGGTACATCACTGAAATCGCCGGTTCCGGATCGCAGGTCGCATTGGATGCCGCAATTTTGCGTAATCTGATAAGCCACCAAGACCCCAGCATTGCAATGGCCGGACAGGTCGGCAGCCAGATCAAGATCCGCATTGGCAGCACATGGCTTCTTGCCAGCATTCGGACGCAGAAACTGCATGACCGCGATACCAGTGCGATTGTGGCGGCGGTCGACTTTTTGGGCGAGGGCGATGAAGAACGGCTGACAGGAAAAATCTATAACTTCCGCCGCGGCGTAACTCGCTATCCGGTACCGGGCGCAGAGGTGTTCGCGGTATCGACCGCCGATATGAATCAGGTATATGCCACCGATGCCCGCGCCAACATTCAAATCGGCACGGTGTTTCCGACCCGCGATATCCGCGCCTCGCTATATGTCGATGCTATGCTCGGCAAGCATTTCGCACTGCTGGGATCAACGGGTACAGGTAAGTCGACCAGCGCCGCGCTGATCCTGCACCGGATATGCGACATGGCCCCCGAAGGCCATATCGTCATGGTCGATCCGCACGGCGAATATAGCGCCGCGTTTAAGGGCAACGGATCGTTATACGATGTCAACAACCTGGCGATGCCATATTGGATTATGAACTTTGCCGAACATTGCGAAGTGTTCGTCACGTCCAGAGGTGATGACCGGCAGATGGATTGTGACATTCTCGCCAAGTGCCTGCTTGCGGCCCGGTCCAAAAACCGCGTGGCCGAAACCGTGGGTAAACTGACCGTCGATGCCCCCATCCCGTATCTGCTGTCCGACCTGACCACCATCATCCAAAACGAAATGGGCAAGCTGGACAAGGCCACTTCGTCCGCGCCGTTCATGCGGCTGAAGGGCAAGATTGACGAGCTAAAGGCCGATCCGCGGTACAACTTCATGTTTTCCGGCATGTTGGTTGGCGATACGATGGCGGATTTTATCGGTAAGATTTTCCGCCTGCCCTCCAATGGCAAGCCGATCTCGATCATCGATGTGTCGTCGATGCCGTCCGACATTACCGCAACCGTGGTGGCGGTGCTGAGCCGTCTGGTGTTCGATTATGCCATTTGGTCGCGTAACGAGCCACAGCGTCCGATCCTGTTCGTCTGCGAAGAGGCGCACAGATACATCCCGTCGGACAAGATCCAAGGCAACAGCGCGGTCCGCACGATTTTGGAACGCATCGCCAAGGAAGGCCGGAAATACGGCGTGTCGCTGGGCCTGATAACGCAGCGCCCATCTGATTTGGCCGAGGGTGTGCTGTCGCAGTGCGGCACGATCATCTCCATGCGCCTGAACAATGACCGCGACCAAGCGTTCGTCCGCGCCGCAATGCCAGAGGGCGCACGCGGGTTTTTGGATGCCATCCCCGCGCTGCGCAACCGCGAATGCATAATCTGCGGCGAGGGTGTTTCCATACCGATCCGCGTCGCACTCGACAATCTGGAAGAGGATAAACGTCCGGCTTCTGAAGATCCCCTATTCAGCGTCCTATGGCAAGAAACCGGCGGCGAGACGGAGATATTGGAGCGGGTTGTGCGAAGGTGGCGCAGTCAGGGGCGGTAAGCAATACCCACTCCGTTCTTACATTCGTCATTGCGAGGAGCGAAGCGACGCGGCAATCCAGAGGGTGCGTAAACAAACCCTAGATTTCCGCGCTTCGCTCGCAATGACGATTCGAGACGATTTCTTGCGCTACCTACCGCCGCTCAAACGGTTTCAACCCGCGCCCCAAACGGTTCGCGCCAAGCTTCACGCGGTCATCGGTCCAGTTGGCCAAGAACGTTGTTTCGCGGTCGACATTGGGGGCGATGCGGGCGTCATTGTCGGCAATGGTCAGGTTGTTGCTGTCGTGCACTTTGCCCTCGGGTGCGACGGTGATGAAGGCGCTGTAATTTTCTTTGCTGGCGCCCTGCACGAATGTGTTGCCCGCGATCACGCCGTTTGCGCCGCCGGGCAAGTCAATCATATAGTTGGTTTCTTTGCCCCGGCTGTCGTCAAAGGCGTTGCTGCGAATTTCGGCGCGGGCGGCGCGGCTTTTGACATAATGTCCGCCAGCGCCGCGTTCAAAGCGGCTGTTGGTGACGGTCAGCGATCCGTAATTGCCGATATAAATGCTGTGTGCACAGGATAGCCCGCGGTCACAGCGGCCAAGGCCAGAGAATGTCGATTGGTCGATGGTGATCGATCCGCTGGGATCCTCGGCGGTCAATATGCCCTGTTCGCTGTTGCGGAAAATTGAGCGCGTAATTGCCAGATTGCCTTTTTCCAGCCGGATGCCTGCGCCGTTGCCATCGGGCACAGCCATGTTTTGAAAAATAATGCCGTCGACACTGGCCCCGCGTCCACGCAGGACCAGCGCCGCCTTGCCCTCGCACATGGTGCGTTCAAACATCACTTGGCCGGGGACGGCGGCGCGATAGGCGATGATCCCTGCCTGCTGCACGGCGCATTCTTGATACACGCCAGCGCGGATGACTATGGTTGCTTGGCTATCTCCTACGGCGTTAACCGCATCGGCCAAACGTGCAAACCCGCGTCCTGATTCGGCAATCGTGAACGGTGCAGCGTCGTTTTGTGCGCCAACCGAAGTTGTGGCGGACGTCGCGGCAATCGCCATCAACGGGATTAGATATAGGGAGAGTTTGCGCATGAAATGTACCTCAATTGGGAAGCGTTATATTTAGTATATTGCCCATAATATCCTACGAGCCAGCCGATTAACCACAGATTATCGGGCCTGTCCTGCATGGGGACAAGCGCGGGGGATAGGTTAACGAGCTTTGCATTGTTTCGTCATTGCGAGGAGCGTAGCGACGCGGCAATCCAGAGCTGGCGTAAACAAACTCTGGATTGCCGCGCTACGCTCGCAATGACGATACTATAAATTAATCGTTCAAATTCGGCCGTAAATACTGTTTCGCCCGGTCCAATTCAATGCCGCGCCGCGCCGCGTATTCCGCAACCTGATCCTCGCCCACCCGCGCCACGCCGAAATATTCAGATTGTGGATGGCCGAAATAGAAACCGGACACTGCCGCCGTCGGCAACATTGCAAAGCTCTCGGTCAACGTGATGCCAGTATGATGCGTGGCATCCAGCAGTTCAAACAGGATGGGTTTCAAACTATGGTCCGGGCACGCGGGGTATCCCGGCGCAGGGCGGATGCCGCGATATTCCTCGCGGTTCAGCGCCTCCATGGTGAACTGTTCATCTGGCGCATATCCCCACAGGTCTTTACGGACATGTTCGTGCATACGTTCTGCGAATGCCTCGGCTAATCGGTCCGCCAATGCCTTCAACATGATGTCGGAATAATCGTCAATCTGCGCCTTGAACTGCGCCAGATGCGTGGCGATACCGTGGCCGCTGGTAACGGCAAATCCGCCGATCCAATCCCCGTCATGGCTGATAAAATCGGCCAAGCACATATTGGCACGACCTGCGCGTTTGGCAACTTGCTGGCGCAGGAACGGCAACTTCACATGGCTTGCGTCGTCTAAATGGATGACCACGTCATCGCCCTGACGGCTGCACGGCCACAGCCCCGCAACGCCCTTTGCCCGCAGCCATTTTTCGTTAACGATCTGATCCAGCATTTTTTGCGCATCAGCAAACAGGTTGGTCGCGCTTTCGCCGACAATTTCATCGGTCAGGATCGCGGGATAATTGCCGTGCAATTCCCAGGCACGGAAAAACGGCGTCCAGTCGATATAGTTTCTAAGGTCCGCCAAGTCCCAGTCATCATAGACATGCACGCCAGGTTTTAACGGCGCGGCGGGTTTCATCGCTTCGTCCATTTCAAACGCGTTGGCGCGGGCCTCTTCTAATGTGGCCAGCGGCTTGGCCGTCTTACCGGCGCGGGCGATGCGGATATGTTCATATTCGGCGCGGGTTTCGGTAACGAATTTTTCCGCCATCGTTTCGCTAACCAATGTTCCCGCCACACCCACGGCGCGGCTGGCGTCCAGTACATGGATAACCGGGCCGGAATATACAGGCTCAATGCGCAATGCCGTGTGCGTTTTGGATGTCGTCGCGCCGCCGATCATCAAAGGCATCGTCATGCCCGCCTTTTGCATTTCTTCGGCGACGGTCACCATCTCGTCCAGCGACGGCGTAATCAGGCCCGACAGCCCGATCATATCGGCGTCGTTTTCGTTGGCGGCTTTCAGGATGTCGGGCCAAGCGACCATGACGCCAAGGTCAACAATCTCGAAACCGTTGCATTGCAGGACGACGCCGACGATATTCTTGCCGATGTCATGCACGTCGCCCTTCACCGTCGCCATGATAATCTTGCCTTTGCCTTTGGCTCCGGCGACTTTCTCCGCCTCGATATACGGGAACAAATGCGCGACGGCTTTTTTCATGACGCGCGCGGATTTGACGACTTGCGGTAGGAACATTTTGCCCGATCCGAACAGATCACCCACCACATTCATGCCATCCATCAACGGACCTTCAATCACTTCGATTGGGCGGCCATTTGCGGCCTTGATTGCCAGCCGTGCTTCTTCGGTATCGTCCACAATATGCGCGTCGATGCCTTTGACCAGCGCGTGTTCCAGCCGTTTGTTTACGTTCCAGCCGCGCCATTCGGCCTCAATCTTTTCCTGCGCCACGTCAGTACCGCGATATTTTTCGGCCAACGCGATCAGGTTTTCGGTCGGGCTTTCGCCAGATTTCGGCACACGGTTCAGGATGACATCTTCGCACGCCTCGCGCAGTTCCGTATCAATATCGTCATAGATATCCAGCTGTCCGGCGTTGACAATCGCCATATCGAGGCCAGCCGGGATCGCGTGATATAGGAAGATCGAGTGCATCGCGCGGCGCACGGGTTCATTGCCGCGAAAGCTGAAAGAAAGGTTCGATAATCCGCCCGAATAATGCGCATGGGGACACCGGACGCGCAAGATTTTCAGCGCTTCGATAAAATCGACGCCGTAATTATTATGCTCCTCAATCCCCGTTGCCACCGCAAAGATATTGGGATCAAAGATGATGTCCTGGGCTGGGAACCCGATACCGATCAGCAGGTCATAAGCGCGCGCGCAAATTTCGACTTTACGATCCTGCGTATCGGCCTGGCCCGTCTCGTCAAACGCCATCACGACCACCGCCGCGCCATATGCCATGCACAGCCGCGCATGGTGCAGAAATTGATCGACGCCTTCTTTCATGCTGATTGAATTCACAATGGGCTTGCCCGACACACATTTCAGCCCGGCCTCAATCACGCTCCATTTTGAGCTGTCCACCATGATCGGGACGCGGGCTATGTCGGGTTCGGCGGCAATGCGTTTGATGAACTTGGTCATCGCCTCATGCGCGTCGAGCAGGCCTTCGTCCATGTTGATATCGATAATCTGCGCGCCGTTTTCCACTTGCTCACGCGCGACCTCAACCGCGGCCTCATAATCGCCGGACAGGATCAGTTTTTTGAACTTGGCGCTACCCGTCACGTTGGTGCGTTCGCCAATATTGACGAAGCGGGAGGAGGATGGGGTGGTGTTGGTCATATTGGTCTTTCAAGCCCCTCCCTCTTTAGGGGAGGGGTTGGGGTGGGGGGTCTGGATTATAAAATGAGGCGTAAGGCCGATAAGCCCCACCCCCGGCCCCTCCCCTAAAGAGGGAGGGGGGAAATAGCTTAAGCCGCCATCACAAAGGGTTCGAGCCCCGCAAGCACTGTAACTACCGGAGCAGCGGGAACAACGCGCGGCGCACGGTCCTCCACCGCTTTGGCAATCGCGGCAATATGCGCAGGCGTCGTACCGCAACATCCGCCGACCATGTTGACCAGGCCATCATCAAGCCACTGGCCGATCAGCTGCGCCGTGGTTTCAGGCAGCTCGTCATATTCGGCCAGATCATTGGGCAGGCCAGCGTTGGGATAGGCCAATATCAGCGCGTCCGCCTGTTTCGACAGCGCCGCCAAATGTGGGCGTAACAAATCGGCACCGAATGAACAATTCAGCCCGACGGTCAGCGGTTTGACATGTCGGATCGCCGCCCAAAATGCCTCAACCGTATGCCCCGACAGGTTGCGGCCTGCCATGTCGGTGATCGTCATCGAAATCATCAACGGCACATCGCGGCCACACGCGTCTGCGGCCTCCTGCGCCGCCATCGCCGCACATTTGGCATTCAATGTATCGAAAATCGTTTCGATCAGCAAGAAATCGACACCGCCCTTAATCAAGGCATCGCATTGTTCGCGGTACACGTCCTTTAGATAATCAAAATCAATCTCGCGGAAACCGGGGTCGTTGACATCGGGCGATAACGACAATGTCTTGTTCGTCGGCCCGATGGAGCCAGCAACAAACCGCCGTTTTCCATCCTTGGCCTGCGCAGCGTCACAGCATGAACGCGCCAGAATCGCCGAATCCACATTCAACTGTTCCACCAGATGTTCGCAGCCATAATCGGCCATGCTGATTTTGGTCGAGCTGAACGTATTGGTTTCGATCATATCCGCGCCTGCGTCCAGATAGGCGGTGTGGATCGCGCCGATAATATCGGGCCGCGTGATCGAGAGCAGGTCGTTGTTGCCCTTTTGATCGTGGGTCACGGTCAGGTTGCCGCGATAGTCGGCCTCCGACAATTTATACGCCTGAATTGCGGTGCCATATCCGCCGTCAAATACCATGATCTGTTCGGCGGCCCGGTCGGTGAAGGCTTCTCTTGCGCTGGCTGTAAATCCAGTCATGCTGCTTGCTCCTTTTGCGCGGCAACCGCGCGCTTGCCCAACAAATGACATATCGCATAAGACAGCTCCGCGCGGTTCAGCGTGTAAAAATGGAAATGCCGTACGCCGCCTGCGTAAAGTTTGCGGCACATTTCAGCGGTCAGCGTTGCCGCCACCAATGCCCTCGCCGCCGGATGATCGTCCAGCCCTTCATATAATTCGTCCATCCACGCAGGGATTGTCACGCCGCACATGCCCGAAAATTTCCGCGCCTGCGCGACATTTGATACAGGCAGGATGCCGGGGACCAGTTCCTGGTCTATTCCGGCGGCGGCGGCGGTATCGCGAAATCGGAAAAAAACCTCAGGATCAAAAAACATCTGCGTGATCGCCCGGCTTGCGCCTGCATCCAGTTTGCGCTTCAGATTGTCAATGTCGCTTTGCGCGCAATCCGCCTGCGGATGGGTTTCGGGATAGGCCGCCACCGAAATATCGAATTCGGCAATTTCTTTCAGCCCCTTTACCAGCGCCGCTGCACTTTCATATCCGCCCGGATGCGGTTTGAAAAATTCGCCCACCGATGGCGGGTCACCGCGCAGGGCAACAATATGCCGCACGCCCGCCTCCCAATAGGCCTCGGCGACTTCGCGGATTTCGTCTTTGCTGGCCTCAACGCAGGTCAAATGCGCGGCGGCAGGAATGCCCGTTTCCTTGATGATACGCGCCACAGTGGCGTGCGTGCGTTCGCGGGTCGACCCGCCTGCGCCATAGGTTACCGACACAAATCGCGGGGCTAGCGGCGCGAGTGTAACCACTGATTCCCACAATTGCTCTTCCATTTTGTCCGATTTTGGCGGAAAAAATTCAAAGCTGATTTCAGCATCGCCAGGCAGGCCTGCAAACAAGGGCGCAGCCAAAGCGCGGCCAGTTTCGCGCATTTGATCGAGTGACAAAATCATTTCAATATCCTTAGTTTTTGATTTTCGGGCGCAGTTGAAACAGCGGCATCGGCTGGTTTGGCCAGTGCAGGCGGCACAGCCTGAAGCCCGGGCCGCGCCTCTGCCTTTTGGCCCAGCCAGATTTTTACAGTTAACTTTCCGCCGTCCAGCGTTTCCAGATGCGCCATTTTCAAACCGCATCCGGCAAAGGTGCGGGCAATCATCTCGTCGCGAAAGCCCAGCCGCGAATGCGCGTGGATGCTGCGCAATTCTTCGTGATCGTGCGCCGCAAAATCGACGATCATCATCCGGCCCGCAGGGGCAAGCACACGCGCTGCCTCGGCAATTACACGTTCGGGGGCCTGTGCATAATGCAGCACCTGATGAAATAATATTGTGTCGTGACTGGCATCGGGCAGCGGCAAAGCGTTGAAATCGCCCAGCATGATTTCCACCTTTGAAGCATCAACGGGGATCGCATCAATTTGCAATCCGGAAAATTTGGCGCGGGCAACGCGCAACATTTCGGCATTGTTATCGACCGCCGTAAATTTGTTGGCACCGCCTGCAAACAATTCGATCATCCGCCCTGTGCCTGTGCCGACATCCAGCACGCGGCCCAGATTTGATGTGCCAAGCAAGCGCCGCATCGCGTCTTCGACTTCGGACTCGGCAATGTGCAACGACCGCAATTGATCCCATTCGCCAGCATATTGCGCGAAATACGCCGCCGCCATATCGGCGCGATCGGCACGCACTTGTGATAATTTGGCCAGATCGCGTTGCACCATCCGTGCCTCGCTGCCATCGGTCATCGCAAATAATGCGTCCAGCCGCCCACTGGTCAGTTGACGGCCGGGACGCAAAAACACCCAACTGCCTTCTTTGCGGCGTTCGGCAATGCCGGCTTCATCCAGAATTCGTATATGGCGGGAGACCCGCGGCTGGCTTTGCCCTAGAATCTGCACGACTTCGCCCACTGAAAGTTCCAATTGGCGGATCAACAACGCGATTCGCAACCGCGTAGGGTCACCCAGAGCCCGCATTATGTTGAGTAAATCATCCATATGAAACAGATATAAAGAATTCTTTATATCCTGTCAATTGGCTCAATTGTGAGCCGTTCGTGAACTTGATTGTCCCGCTTCACCCTATTTAACGCCACGGCGAACGCAATCTAAAAAAAACGCGATTGCCATGATTATGTGAAGCCGCTAGAGACACATTCCGCAAGCATGCCTATGCATGATATATGCTGCTTGTCAGGTTTATTATAAGTTTTGCTAGGGGTATCCCATATGAAGAAAATTGCCGTATCACTCGTACTCGCCGCTTCACTCGGTCTGGCTGCATGCTCAGGCGCAGAAGAAGCTGCAACTGAAACAACCGACGCAGCTGCTGCCGGAACCGAAGCTGTTGCTGAAGGTGCTGACGCTGCTGTAGAAGGCGCTGCTGCAACTGCAGAAGGCGCTGGTGAAGCTGCTGCTGCTGCAACCGCTGAAGGCGCTGCTGCAACTGCAGAAGGCGCTGCCGCAACTGCTGGCGACGCTGCTGCAAAAGCTGGCGAAATGGCTGACAAAGCCGGCGCAATGGCTGATAAAGCCGGCGCGATGGCCGACACAGCGAAAAAAGCAGCTGAATAAGTTGCTTTTAGCTTAAAGCTAATCCGGATTAAGGCTGTCCTGCACCCGCAGGGCAGCCTTTTTCTTTTGTAGTTTTGTACAACGCAGCGTAATTTGCCGTTATGGCCCATATCAAACCCGTTGCCGTCCGGCATAATCTGCCCGTTGCCATTTTGTTGGCGTTTTCCTTAGTGCTGTGCGGATGCGGCGAAAATTCGTCGCAAGCCGGACCCGGCGGCTTGACGCCCGAGGATGCACGCGCACTGGATGATGCAGCGGAAAAACTGGATGGCAAAGCGTTGCCGCCGCCCACGCCCGAACAAATGGCACCGCTGCCGGTAACCCCGCCTTCTGTAACCCCGCCACAAAAAGCATCTGCAGCGACGGCCTCAGAAAAATCCGCTTCCGTTCAAAAATAAACGTAGCACGTCCCTTGTGTGCTGGCCTTAAGTCTCGCATATCACGGTGTGGCAAAAACTCTCCAATTTGGCGGACATATATTTCATGCGGCGGGTGATGCCGCGTTATTTTGGCCTGCGAAGAGTATGTTGCTGGTGGCCGATCTGCATCTGGAAAAATCCAGCAGCTATGCGCGCCACGGCCAGATGCTACCGCCCTATGACAGTCTGGCCACGATGGAAGAGCTGCAACGGCTTGTCGCGGATACGGACGCTCAATCGGTGGTGTGTTTGGGCGATAATTTCCACGATACCGACGGTGAGCAACGTCTGGGCGGGCGCGCCGCCGACATCGTCCGTTCGCTGACTACGCACACCCGCTGGACATGGATAACGGGCAATCACGACCCAGAGTTAGAGGCAAAATGGGGCGGCACGACCTGCACAGAATTGCAGGTCAGCGGTATCATGTTGCGGCACGAGGCTGAGGCCGATGATTTGCAGCCGGAAATATCGGGGCATTATCATCCCAAGCTACGCGTGGTGATAAAACGGCGGCATCTGGTGCGCAGGTGCTTGGTCGTCACTGACCGAAAAATCATCATGCCGGCATTTGGCGCATTGACGGGCGGCATGGACGCCGCCGAAGCGGCGGCAATTGCGCAGCCCGATGTGAAAAATACGGGGACAGCTTTTGGCATATTGGCGCTGGAGGCCGGGTTCGCGCGCTTTCCGCTTAGTTTTGACGCGGCCCGAACAACGCCGTTCCGACGCGCACATGCGTCGCGCCTAACATAATAGCGGTTGGAAAATCACTGGACATGCCCATGCTAAGTTGCGGCAATTCCAGTTGCTTCGCCATTTTTGCCAATAAAGCGAAATAGGGCGCAGGCTCCACGCCATCGGGCGGCAGGCACATCAGGCCCGCGACTGGTATCCCGGCTGCCTTGGCAGCAGTGGCCAGATCGGCCACATCGGCAATGGCGCATCCGCCCTTTTGCGCCTCGTCCCCTATGTTCACCTGAATGAAGCATGGAACCGCTTTGGCCTGTGCCGCCATCGCCTTGCCCAACGCCGAAACCAGCGACATCCGGTCAAGCGAATGGATATAATCGAATAGTGCGACCGCCTCGTCCGCTTTGTTAGATTGCAACTGGCCAATCAAATGCAACTGCACGCCGGAATAGTCGTTACGCAGTTGGGGCCATTTCGATGCAGCCTCCTGCACGCGGTTTTCGCCAAAATGGCGCTGGGCTGCATCCAGCAATGGCCGAATATCCTCGGCGGAACGCGTTTTGGACACCGCGATCAGTTGAATATCGGAAGCTTTGCGCGCGGCCAGCTTTGCCGCAGCCGCCATGCTATTTTGTATCTGCGCCAGTTTGGCGGCGCTTTCATCTGTTGTCGCTTCTTGCATGGCCATGGCCTATAGAACAGGCAATGACGCGCCGCCACAAAAAGCCGATGGGACAAGATGCCATTGCGCGCATTTGGTTGATGACCGATCCGCGTCTTGGCGATAATCTGGCAGATATAGTGCGGCGATTGCCTGCACGATCGGGCGTCATTTTCCGCCATTATGATCTGGATCCGGCGGCGCGGCTGATCTTGCTGCGCCGTATAAGGCGGGTGTGCCGGCAGCGCGGCCATAGTTTGCTGCTGTCCGGCGGAGGTAGCCCGGGCAAAACCTGTATCAAATTCTGGCTTGTGGATGGCCTTCATGGCCGGGGGGCAGCACCCGGCAACGGCATCACCAGCGCGCCTGTCCATAATTTGAGGGAAATTGCGCAGGCGCGGCGGGGCAACGCCGATATGATGTTGCTTTCACCGTTATATGCAACGCGCAGTCATCCCGGGCAAAGGCCGCTGGGCCTGTTTCAATTTCAGCGGTTGGCGAAATTATGCGGCCCGGCAAAACTTATCGCGCTTGGCGGCATGACCCGGCAAAAGGCCGCAATGCTGGGGCGGAAGCAGATATATGGATGGGCGGCGATTGATGCATTTGGCAAAAAATAGACTGATGCCAATGCTACGATATAAATGTCTGCGAAGAAACTTAGCTAGATAGCCCGGTGAAAACCGCCGCCAAATCAGAAGCGGATTTTTGTGCCCACATATACAGCTTCGCTGTCTTTGCGTTCATCCACCGTAGGATCAACGCGGTCACGTTCACTGTTATACCGGACACCCGCAGTCAAATCGATGCGGCGCGATAGCGAAAAGCTGCTTTCTAGACCGACCTTATATTCACCGGCGGCCGCATTCCCGCGCAGGCTGGGCGCAGCTTCACGCGCTTTGTCGAGTTTTACGTCGGTGCTAAAGCGGCTCTTTTTAACAGGTGTTTTATCTTCCAGACGGAAGCCGCCTGATGCCATGGCAATATCGGCAATTGGCGCTTTAATCGCACTGCGCGGCGCAGAAGGCAGTGTAAACCCTTGCCAGCCGCGCGCTGCTTTCAGGCTGAAATCGGTCGTGTTCAATTTGACGCTGTTGCCTGCGCCGGGTTCAGCGGCACGGACAAGATTGCGCGTTGAAATGGCATTCGCCGACAGAATGTTGGCTGAAAGGGGCGAATCGGCCCGCGCCGCAATCGTCATCGTGCGCGCTGCGCCGCGATTTATACCCGCCGGTGTGAACAGGAATGATTTGCTGCTGGCTGCGACGGCGCTGCGTTCAGCGCTCATCCGGTTGAACTTAGCGGCCAGCCTGCGGTCAACACCCGCAGCAGTGTAGGAATCAAGCCAGCTTTTGGCCGAAGCATCCTTACCGCTGCTGAATTGTCCGGCAAATGCAGGAAACAAGATTGGCGAAAACGCCAGTGTGCCAGCGGCCAGCGCGGACGCCACCCAGCTTACATATTTGACCTTATTTCCGCCAATTTTTGTCATGATATTCGCTATACGACTCCCAGAAATTAGACCTTATGCACTAACAGGTTCAAAATAAAGAACGGATTTGGCAAATTGTCCCTATTCCTAACATTTGTTGCAAAACACGCACACTATTGGAATCTTTGGGCGCTGATAAAATATGTTCTGGGCCAAATACGCATGGTTCAGCACCCAGAAAGCTTGCCCAAGCCAGCAAAGCCGATATAGAGGCATATCTAGATTTCAGCATCAAGGACATATCATGCATTGGAACCGTTACGTTCTTATTTTGGCCGCCAGCACCACATTGCTGGGCGCGTGCAGCAAAAAGGATCGGCCCAAAACCGATATCGCGGCAAGTCAGGTCAACACAATCGGCGTAAACAGCTATTTATGGCGCGCCACTTTGGATGCTTTGTCATCAATGCCTTTGTTGCAAGCCGATTCGTCGGGCGGTGTTATCGTAACCGATTGGTTCGTGAACCCCGCCAGCCCCGGCGAACGGGTAAAACTTACCGTGTCGATCATTGATCAGGATCTGCGCGCCGATGCCTTGCGCGTGGCGGGGTCACGGCAGGTGGCATCGAACGGCCAATGGGTTGATGCGCCGCTGCGCGCTGCGACGGTGCAAAAAATGGAAGGCATCATACTGACTAAGGCCCGCGATTTGCGGCGCAGTGCCATCGCCGGATAATATACGTGAACGATCAAGAGCGACCTAACCCGCACGTTGATGATGTGCGGTTTAACCACCGCGTTGCCGATGCGCGGTGGCAGAAAACGTGGGACGAACAGGGCAGTTTTGTCGCGGACGATAATTCGGAAAAACCGCGCGCCTATGTGCTGGAAATGTTTCCGTACCCGTCAGGCCGCATCCATATCGGGCATGTCCGCAATTATACGATGGGCGATGTGCTGGCGCGGTATAAGCGGATGACGGGGCATGAAGTGCTGCATCCGATGGGCTGGGACGCGTTCGGCATGCCAGCAGAAAACGCCGCGATGGAAAAAGGCGTGCATCCCGGCAGCTGGACCCGCGACAACATCGCCAATATGAAAGCGCAGCTGAAACGTATCGGTTTTGCGCTGGATTGGACGCGCGAACTGGCAACATGCGAGCCGGATTATTACGGCCATGAACAGGCATTGTTCCTGAAATTGTTTGAGGCAGGTTTGGTTTACCGCAAGGAATCAGAGGTGAACTGGGATCCTGTCGACATGACGGTGCTGGCCAATGAACAGGTGATCGACGGCAAAGGCTGGCGTTCGGGCGCGCCCGTTGAACGGCGTAAACTTAGCCAGTGGTTCCTGAAAATCACCGATTTTGCCGAAGACCTAATTGAGGGTCTTGGCACACTTGAAAGCTGGCCGGACAAGGTCAAGCTGATGCAGGAAAATTGGATTGGCAAATCCAAGGGTTTGAAGTGCACGTTCACGTTTGTGGGCGATACCAAAGGCATCGACGTTTATACCACGCGACCCGACACGATGTTTGGAGCGAGTTTTCTGGCGATTGCCGCCGATCATCCCGTTGCGCAAAAAATGGCCGCAAACGCGCCTGCGCTGCAAGATTTTATCGCGCTGTGCAAAAAAGGCGGTACGACGGCGGCGGATATAGAGACGGCAGAAAAGCTGGGTTTCAACACCGGATTATCAGTCGAAAACCCGCTGGACCCCTCTCTGCATCTGCCCGTCTATGTCGCCAATTTTGTGCTGATGGATTATGGCACAGGCGCGGTATTCGGCTGCCCCGCGCATGACCAGCGCGATCTGGATTTTGCTCGTAAATACGACTTGCCCGTCACCCGCGTGGTGTCCGATGGTGATCTGATCGACAGCGATTTTGACGGCAACACCGCATTCACTGGCGCAGGAACCATCATCAATTCGCATTTCCTGAACGGCATGACCATACACGATGCCAAAGCCGACGTGATTGCCAGGGCGCAGGCCGAGGGATGGGGGCAGGGCCAAACGCAATACCGTTTGCGCGATTGGGGGGTTAGCCGCCAGCGGTATTGGGGCACACCGATCCCAATCATCCATTGCGAGACGTGCGGCGTCGTTCCGGTTCCTGCCGCGTCTTTGCCCATCGTGCTGCCCGAAGATGTGACGTTCGATATTCCCGGCAATCCGCTGGACCGGCATCCGACATGGAGCAAGGCCGACTGCCCGAAATGCGGCGGGCCTGCGCGACGTGAAACCGATACGCTGGATACGTTTGCGGATTCGAGCTGGTATTTCATCCGTTTTGCCAGCCAACCCAAAGACAAGCCGTTTGATAAGGCGGCGGCGGAAAAATGGTTGCCCGTCGATCAATATATTGGCGGCGTTGAACACGCGATCCTGCACTTATTATATGCGCGGTTCTTGACACGGGCGCTTAGCCATGTCGGTTTGCTGGATGTGAAGGAGCCGTTTGCTTCGCTGTTTACGCAAGGCATGGTGACGCATGTGACCTACAAAACTCAAAACGTCGAGCGGCCGATCACATTAGATGAGTTTCGTATATTTTATCAAGATGAACCGTTTGATCCTAATATGACAATAACAGACCTTGGATCATGGTTGTCTCCGGATGAAGTCGAGTTTCGGGATAACCGAGCTTTCGAGATTTCAAGTGGAAATGCCGTTGATATTGGCCGTATCGAAAAAATGTCGAAGTCGAAGAAAAACGTCGTCGATCCCGATGATATTGTCGATCAATACGGGGCCGACGCGGTGCGCTGGTTCATGCTGTCCGACAGCCCGCCCGAACGTGATCTGGAATGGTCCGAAGCCGGGATTGAGGGATGCTGGCGGTTTACGCAAAGGCTATGGCGTTTGGTTCAATCCATTCCTCCCCGGAACGGGGAGGTGGCGGCGCAGCCGACGGAGGGGAGTGAGCATAGCGAGCCGGGACCCCACCGTCAGTCCTCCGCTTCGCTACAGCCTGCCACCTCCCCGTCCCGGGGAGGAATTGATCTCGCTCTCACCCGCAAAACGCATCAAGCTGTTGCGGGCATTGCCGCGGATATCGAAGCATTGTCGTTCAACAAGGCGGTCGCCAAAATTTACGAACTGGCGGGTGCGATTGAAAAAGCTGCGCCATCGGCAGCGCGGGACGAGGCAATCCGCAGCATAGTGTTGTTATCATCCCCCATGGTCCCGCATTTAGCCGAAGAAGCGTGGGAGAAACTGGGCGGCGAAGGCCTGATCGCCAATGCGTCCTGGCCGGCGGTTGATCCGGCGATGCTGGTCGAGGACGAGGTGACGATTGCGGTGCAGGTACAGGGCAAATTGCGCGATACGATGACGGTCGCCAAAGGATTGCCGCAAGACGAAATGCAGGCCCTTGCGCTGGCGCTGGAGAAGGTTCAATCTGCGATTGCGGGCAATGAAATCCGCAAAATCATTGTTGTACCTAACCGACTTGTCAATATTGTGATATGAAATCCAAAGTTCGCTTAACTCCCAACCGTCATGCTGAACTTGTTTCAGCATCCATTGTGCAGCAAAGGTCAGTTGTAGCGGAGAAATGGACTCTGGAACGTCAGTCACCGAAGGTGAAACGCGTTCAGGGTGACGGAGTAAGTGAATAATATGATGCGTATTTTTGCTTTATTGCTTTCAGTTCTTACCCTCTCCGCCTGCGCCTTGCAGCCGTTATACAGCGGCGGATCGCAAGGGCCGGTGGCGGCATTGCTAGAAAATATCAATGTGCAGCCGATTGAGGGCAAAGCTGGCTGGCTGGTCCGAAATGCGATTAACGACCGTTTGAAAGCCGTGGGCAATGGCGAGGCGCGGTACCGGCTGGATGTAAAACTGGATGACAAAATTGAGGGCTTTGGCCTGCGCACCAATGACACGGTGACACGCGAACGCCGCACATTGCGGGCGCGCTATCAACTGGTGGAATTGGCCACGGGCAAAACCGTGCTGGATGCCACCGCTGGTTCTGATGCCGGAATTGACGTCGTCGGCAGCGAGTATGCAACGATTGCGGGCGAAAACACCGCGCTGGAAAACCTGTCACAAACCGTGGCGCAGCAAATTTTGGTGCGCCTGACGCTGTACGCCCGGGAACAAAAATGAGCTTTCGCGGCGCGGCAAAAAAGCCGGGCGAAGGCGACTTTATTGCCAGCATTACCGCGCCATCGGATGTCCGGCTGTACCTGATTTATGGGCAGGACGAATCCATGATCGCCGATATGGCGGCGCAGATGGCGGCTAAATTGGGCCCTGGCACCGAACGCGTTGATCTGGACAGTGATAGAATCCGCAATGATCCGGCATTGCTTGCGGACGAGGCCTGTTCGTTGTCACTGTTTGGCGGATCGCGCTATATCCGCCTGAATATGCGGCGCGAAGAGGGGCATGCAGCGTTTGAAAATTTGCTGAATGCTGCGCAAGGCGGCTGCCCGGTCATTGCGACGGCGGGGGATCTGAAGAAAACAAGCAAGCTCATTAAGCTAATCGATGCATCAAAGCTGGCCAAAACATTTATTTGTTACCCCCCGGATGAGGGCAGCGCAGCAAGCGCAATCATGACGCTGGCAGGCACCATGGGGCTGCGGCTGGAACGTGCACTGGCGCTGCGCATATCGCGCTATACCGGGCAAGACCGCAAGCTAGCGGCGCTGGAGATCGAGAAATTGGCGCTGTATTATGACGCCGCACCGGACCGCCCGGCCACGGTGGACATAGCCGCGTTTGAAGCGCTGTCGGCGGAAACGGGCGAAGAAAATGTGCAAGATTTGGTTAATCAGGTGATGAGCGGCAATGTGAAAAAGCTGGGGGCTGAACTTGCCTTGTCGCGGCAAATGGGGGTTGACGCCATACGGATCGTGCGCGCGTTACAGCGCCGCGCCGTGATGCTGGCGGGATTGCGCGGACAGATTAATGGCGATACTTCGCCTGCCGAACTGGTCAAAAAAACGCGCAGCATATTCTGGAAAGAGCACAAAGATTTCATCGATCAACTGGGCCGCTGGCAATCATCACGGCTGGCCGGACTGAACGGTCATTTGCTGGACATCGAGGCGCGTCTGATGAGCGTGAAAGCAGAGGTTGGCATCGTTATTTTGGAGCAAGAACTGACCAAAATCGCGCGCGCAGCGGCGCGGTCGGGGTAGGGACACGCATTAGGATTTTAATATAATAATTCTTACGTTCGTCATTGCCGCGTCGCTTCGCACCTCGCAAAGACGACGCAATCGATCCGACTTTAGGTTTAACTCACTCATATTCCGCTGTTATCGGAATCCGTCCGCGAAATTTTCCAGACAAATCGCTGTCAACGTTCAAATCACCGCCGAATGAAAATGTCAGCTGTCCCGATGCATCCAGTTGCGGATGAAGGCCCAGACTGGTGCGCAAATTGGCGATCTCGACTTTGCCGCCAGTGGACGATGTCATTTCCACGCGAGCGGGTAAATCAATACGAATATAGCGCCCGGGTTCGCCGTGGATCACGGCTGATCCGGCCACCGCATATCCCCCCAGCGCGATCAGTCCGCCGCCAATATTGCTTGCGCCGTCCGCAGCCACACTGATCCGGCCTTTGCCAGATCCGGTATGTGCAGCGCGGCTAAAGGTCAGGCCATTGATGATGTCGACTTGTAAGGGTTGCGCCGCCGCCGTGCCACCTGTTGCCGTAGTACATAATCGGCACTCGTCTGCACGTGCAGACGCAGCTTGGCTCCACGCCAAAACTGCGATTAGGGTTGAAAATGCAAGGCGGTTTACGAACATATCGGGCATTTTACATCAATCATGGTGAAGAAGAGATTAAGCCCGCGATAGGCGGAGCGCACGGCACTTGACGCCGTCCTGTGTCATGCCCACATTACATGCATGGAAAAAATCGAAAAAACCGATGCCGAATGGCGCGCACAGCTTGATCCTGTGCAATATCATGTCCTGCGAGAGGCCGGAACCGAGCGCGCTTATGCCGGAAAGCTGACCGATGAAAAACGTGACGGGCGGTTTTTTTGCGCAGGTTGCGGAACCGAATTGTTCGCATCAGACACCAAATTTGACAGCGGGTCGGGCTGGCCCAGCTTTACCGCACCTTCAGATCCGCAGGTGGTTCACGAAGAAAGTGATGTCTCGCACGGCATGGTGCGCACCGAAGTCCGCTGCGCCGCATGCGATGGCCATTTGGGTCATGTGTTTCCTGATGGCCCCGGCGAAACTGGCCTGCGATATTGTATCAACAGCGCGGCTTTGGCATTTGATCCCGAATAGAGCCGCGTTTAGAGGCTTGGTGGTAAATCCGCTTGTGACGATGAAATATAGCAAGTAACAGTTTCCGCACATGGCACGCACCAAGTCTTCTTCGCAGCAAAGCCCGTTTCGTCTTTGGACGATAAGGCTGCTTAAAACTGGCGCTGGCCTTGTTTTGCTTGGCGCGATAATATTGGGCATTTTTGTCCTTGTTGCGCGCAGCGAGATTGAAAGTTTCGAAGATCTGAAAGCATCACCCAATGGGCAGATGATCCGCATTCGCGCCGCCGACGGCACGGTGATCCAGTCAATGGGCCCAAGTTTTGGCCGCTGGCTGACGATCAAGCAGCTGCCCGATGAAATGAAGGATGCGATGGTCGCGGTCGAGGACCGGCGGTTTTATAAACATCCCGGGATTGATCCGATTGGTATCACACGGTCCTTTTATGTCCGCGCCACGCAAGGGCGCTGGAAACAAGGCGGTTCGACGATAACACAGCAGCTGATCCGCAACGTGTACCTGAACAATAACAAGGAATTCGGCCGCAAAATCCGCGAGATTATTCTGGCGATGGCGATGGAGACAAAGCTCTCGAAAAGCGAGATACTCGAACTATATTTGAACAAGGTATATTTTGGCGGCGGCGCATATGGGGTCGACGCCGCATCGCGCAAATTCTTTGACCACGGCGCGGAAAAAATGTCGCTGGCCGAGGCAGCTATTGTTGCGGGCCTTGTCAAAGCGCCCTCCAATTATTCCCCCACAGCCGATGCCAAGGCGGCGTTGGGCCGCGCTGGTGTGGTGATCGAAGTGATGCAGGATGCCGGCATGATTACAGCGGAGCAGGCCGCGTCTGTTAAGCCGTCACTCGTTAAAATCACGGCCCAACCTGCACAAAACAGCGTGCGGTATTTTACCGACTGGGCGCTGCCGCAACTGGACGGATTGATCGAGGAAACCGAAAAACCGATTGATGTATGGACCACCATCGACCTTAATATGCAGAAACAGGCGACCGCCGCGATTGCCGCCAATGTCCCGCGCGGGGCGCAAGGCGCTTTGGTGGCGTTGGACCGCGACGGCGCCGTGCGCGCCATGGTTGGCGGCACGGATTATGTTACCAGCAACTATAACCGTGCGGTAACCGCATTACGGCAACCGGGGTCGGCATGGAAATTGTTCGTCTATCTGGCGGCGCTGGAGGCCGGGTTCCAGCCAGAGGATAAAGTGGTCGACGAACCCGTCGAGTTCGAAGGCTGGCAACCGAAAAACAGCGGCGGCAGCTATGCCGGGGAAATGACCGTGCGCGATGCCTTTGCCTATTCCAAAAATACCATTGCGGCAAAAATCGGTAACGAAATTGGCACCGGCTCCATCGCCAATATGGCGCGGCGGTTTGGCATAACGACGCAGATCAGCACGACACCGTCGATGGTGCTGGGCACATCGGAAACCCGCGTGATCGATATGACCCGCGCCTTTGCGCAAGTGGCATCTAACGGCAAAAGCCTGTCACCTTATGGTATTTCAAAAGTGACGACGATTGATGGCGAGGTCCTGTATAAAGCCAAGGCGCAGAAATCATTGCAGCTGGTTCCCGATTATGTCGCGGGCGGGATGATCGACCTGATGCAGACGGCAGTGAACACAGGCAGCGGCGTTCGTGCACAAATTGGTCGTCCAGTTGCGGGTAAAACGGGTACAACCAGCAGCAACAAGGACGGCTGGTTCATCGGATTTTCCAGCGGCCTGACGACGGGCGTGTGGATGGGCCGCGATGATGCCAAAGCGGTGGGTGACCTGCAAGGGGGCCGCGCTCCAGCGCAGGCATTTGCGGCCTTTATGAAGGTTGCCGTGGCCAAGCGTCCGGTGGAAAAATTCGCCACGGCGGTAACTTTCCCCGAACGGCTGGATAGCGAAGAGGACAGTGAATCCGGTTTTGAAACCGATGTTATTGTCGATGAAAACGGTATGCCGATTGAGGGCGAACCGCAAATTGACAATGCACCTGATCCTGCTGGCAAAGAACCCGACGTGATGGACCAGGATTGGATCGACAACGCGCTGGGCAAGCCGAAAAAACCGGCGGGTGATAAGGGCGCCGGGAAAGAAGAAGAGTCGCTGCCCGATGAGGGATTTTAGGGCGTTGTATTTAGTACGACAACATTCATGGTATAGATTATTTTAGAGATAAATTTGTCATTCCCGCGCAGGCGGGAATGACGTAGCGTATGTTTGACTTAATGCTGGCGCTAATCAAACCTTATAACTGATGCCCCGTCCGATCGCGTTTAGTGTCTAGATAATCTTGGTTATGCGCATTGCCGGGTATTTGCAGCGGCAGGCGCTCGATCACCTTTACCGATTGCGCCTCCAACCCCGCGACCTTTGCCGGATTGTTGGTCAGCAAGCGTACGGCATCAATCCCCAACAACCGCAACATCTGCGCCGCTACCGCAAAATCGCGGGCATCAACGGCAAAACCCAGCCGGGTATTGGCATCGACGGTATCAAATCCCTGATCCTGCAAGGCATAAGCGCGCAGTTTATTAATGAGCCCAATGCCGCGCCCTTCTTGCCGCAAATACAACAACACGCCCCAACTGGCCTGTAAATTTTGGGCACTGGTCATGCGCCGCATCGCTTCGTGCAGTTGCGGACCGCAATCGCATTTCAGGCTGCCCAGCACATCGCCCGTCAAGCATTCGGAATGCAGCCGCACCACGGGCGTGCTGTTATCGCGTACGCCAATGATTAACGCGATATGATCGGTGGCATCGGCAACGCTGCGAAAGGCAATAATTTCGCCATTCTCGCTTGCCGCCACAGGCAACCTTGCCCGCGTCGCAATATGAATATTGTCGGCACTGGCAAATGCGGCGACGTCGGCAACGGACACGGCACAAGCATCACCATCATCGCAAATCAAAAACGCAGGCAATATACCGGCATGTCGCGCCAGCTCCATCGCGGCGCACGCGATTTCGGCACAGGGCAGTTTCATGGCCGCAAACGGCCCTTTCATCGGATAGGCCAGATCAAGCGTAGGGTCGGCAATCGCAATCGCAAGTGCAGGTTCAATCTGTCCCGGCGTATCATTGTCAACATGGCCCGGAATCGCAATCATAACGGGCAGATGCGTGTCCGCTGCGGCGCTTTGATTGGCCAGTTTCAATGTTGCGGCGCGGCTGGCGGAAATTAGGATCGCACTGGCCGCAAAATCAGTTGCCGTTTCCACGGCGCGCATAATCATCGTGCCGTCACCGCCTGATATCCGCACGGCCCAGCCGCGCCGCAGGGCATCAATTGCCCGCGCGGCTTGCTTGGCATTTGCGGCCAGCGGCAAATGCGCAGGTTCGCTCAAAAATCAAATTCCGTAACGATCGGTGCGTGGTCAGATGGCTTGCCCCAGCTGCGCGCCATTTTGTGGACGATATGTTTTTTGGCATTCGGCAACAGGTCGGGCGTGATCCACATATGGTCAAGACGGCGGCCTTTATCCGTCGCCTCCCAATCTTGCGCACGGTAACTCCACCAAGTGTACAGCCGCTGCGAGGCCGGAACGAAATGGCGGGCGACATCCACCCAATCCGCAGCCGATTGCATCCGCGCCAGTTTCTCGATTTCAACCGGTGTGTGGCTGACGACATTGACGAGTTGCTTGTGGCTCCATACGTCCATTTCCAGCGGTGCGACGTTGAAATCGCCCGTAAGGATTGTCTTTTCGCTGATCCCGCTGGACCAATCGATCATCCGTTCCAGAAAATCCATCTTTTGACCGAATTTGCTATTTTCAATCGCGTCAGGCACTTCACCGCCAGCGGGAATATAGACATTATTGATGCGGATGCCGTTGTCGAGTTCCGCGCCAATATGCCGCGCCTCGCCATTGGCTTGCCAATCCAGAATTTCCAGATTGCGCAGCGGCACTTTGCTGACAATTGCAACGCCGTGGTGCATCGGCATGCCGTTGACCGCAAAATTCCGGTATCCCAGTTGGCGAAACGGGCCTTCGGGAAACAGTTCGTTGACGACCTTTGTTTCTTGTAAACACAAGATATCGGGCGCTTCATCACGCAAGTATCGTTCGACGATGTCAAGCCGGGCGCGGACGGAGTTAATGTTCCATGATGCAATGCGTAAGGTGTTTGCCATGCCATTTTGCCTAAAGCGCGCCATGGGTAACGGCAAGCGGAGAATTGGTATTTTCGCCGATCACAAAAAAGCAAAGCCCCCATCCCGGGGGCATTTGGGATGAGGGCTAACTTGCGTTCGTCACGCTGTTACCGAAGGGGGGAGAATGTTGCGGGCAACAGGGGGAAAACCTCACAACGCCCTTCCTTCGATGCTTTATTTATAGAGCCGCTAACCTGTCGGTGAGATGAACAAACCTGTTCAGCTTGGCATCCTGACGTTACAATCCATCGCTTCGTCGATACAGCGCGACATAAAAGATTATTTGCGGCGCGCAGGCCGCGGGTCTTTCCAGCGAAAGCTCGAATCGGCAATCACCCCGTTATATTTTACATTTGATAACCGGATGCTGGTGCGATTGTTTTTCGAATCAAGCGCAACCCACCCGTTCAGGGCATAGCCGCTGGGCGCATTTGCATCTTTGACGAACACCAGATTCATCGTGCCATATTCGGGCCGTTTGGGATCGCGGACTTCGACGCTGATGACGCTGTCATTCGTTGTCGGGATCATTTTGCCATAGCGCGATAAATCCTGCCCCGGGTTCAGCAATGCCGACAGCGGGCTGTTGCCGATGGGCCAGCGTTGGACCTGACGGACACCGTAATCGATCATGGTCAGTGCCTTGCCATCGGCCACGATCAGCAATGGAACGTCCTTTTGATATTCAAAGCGGACATGCCCCGGGCGTTTCAAAAGCAGCTTTCCCGTCAACGTCTGGCCATTGCGGTCGGTTTGCGTGAATGTCGCATTCATCGTGCGTACCGCTTGCATATGGGCGACCACACTGGACATTTTGCCCTGCGGTTGCTGCGCCGCAATTGGCGCGGTCATCATGATGACCGCAGAGGGGATCAGGGCAGCGGCGAGATACTTCTTCATTTATGCTTCCTTCGGGAATGTCGTTACTTAGCCGCAATATATAGGCCTGCGCGATTGAATAGGGGGTGAACCAGCAGCATGTGCGTGGATGGCCGCGTTAGATCGCCTCACCATGCTGATCGCGCAACACTTCGCGGCGGCCGATATGGTTGGGGGCGGAAACAAAGCCGTCCTCCTCCATCCGGTCAATCAACCTTGCAGCGCTGTTATATCCGATCCGCAATTGCCGCTGCACCCAGCTGGTCGAGGCCTTTTGGCTTTCGAACACGATCTGGCATGCCTTGCGATATTGCGCGTCTTCGGGGCTATCATCGCCGCCGATACCGTCCAGCGCAAATCCGCCATCCTCGGGTTCTTCGGTCACGGCTTGGATATATTCAGGCTGGCCCTGTGTGCGCCAGTAATCGGCCACACGGCGGACCTCGTCATCCGACACAAAGGGGCCATGAATGCGGGTCAGCTGACGCCCACCCGCCATGTACAGCATGTCGCCTTTACCCAATAACTGCTCTGCGCCCTGTTCGCCCAATATCGTGCGGCTGTCGATTTTTGAGGTAACGTGGAAAGATATCCGCGTCGGCAAGTTCGCCTTGATAACGCCGGTGATAACATCCACCGATGGCCGCTGGGTGGCCATAATCAGATGGATGCCCGCCGCCCGCGCCTTTTGCGCCAATCGCTGGATCAGAAACTCGACCTCTTTGCCTGCGGTCATCATCAAATCGGCCAGTTCATCGACGATAATAACAATCTGCGGCATGGGTTCGTATTCCAGGCTTTCCTCTTCATATTGCGGTTGGCCCGTCATCGGATCATATCCGATTTGAACCTTGCGCCCCAATGGCGCGCCCTTTGCCTTTGCCGCGCGTACCTTGTCATTGAAATTCGCCAGATTGCGCACCGATAGCGACGACATCATACGGTACCGTTCTTCCATCTGTTCGACCGCCCATTTCAGCGCGCGGATCGCTTTGGCGGGCTCGGTCACAACGGGTGACAAAAGATGCGGGATGTCGTCGTAGATGGACAGCTCCAGCATCTTGGGATCGATCATAATCATCCGGCACTGGTCGGGCGTTAATCGATACAGCAATGACAGGATCATCGAGTTCAAGCCGACCGATTTACCCGATCCGGTGGTTCCCGCGACCAGCAAATGCGGCATCGGCGCAAGATCCGCAATCACCGGATCGCCAGAGATATTTTTGCCGAGGATAATCGGCAGCGCACCCTTTTGATCGGCAAAGGCATCGGACGCGACCATTTCATGCAGGACCACCGATTCGCGGTGCGCATTGGGCAGCTCGATCCCCATTACCGTTCGGCCCGGTATCGTCGAAACGCGTGCGGAAAGGGCCGACATGTTACGCGCAATATCCTCCGCCAATTGTATGACGCGGCTGGATTTAATTCCGGCGGCGGGTTCCAGTTCGTACATTGTGACAACGGGGCCGGGGCGCACCGCCGTAATCTGGCCCTTTACATGGAAATCATCGAGTACGGTTTCCAGCAGCCGTGCATTGCTTTCCAGTGCGGCTTTATCAAGTTTCGGCACCGAATTGGGCGGCGGCGGATCGAGCAGATCAACCGACGGCAAAACATAGCTGCCAAAAAAATCACCCTGCCGTGCGCCCGTTGAAAAATTGGCTTTCTTTGTGGGTTCGCTGCGCTCGCTGATTTCGGGTGCTTTGCGGTCTTCGCGTTCGACAATGCGGCGCGGCGCGCTTTCGATGACGGGCGTGGGCACATATTCGTCATCATCGCCTGTTTGCGGCGCAGATTTGCCGAGGCCCATTTTTGCCGCCAAATTGGGTTTGGGCAAAGCTATGACGGGCATACGGAATAAAGGCTTTTCAAGCTCTAGCGCTTTAATGACCAATGCGGCGCCTGCAGCCAAGCTTCCGCCAATCAACACCAACCGAACCAGAAACTGCCATTCTTCGCCAATTTGTGCGACCAGCCAAATACCCGCGTTATCCAGCAATATGGCAATCGTGCCGCCCCATCCGGCGGGCAGTTCAATGTCACTGCCATGTTGCCAAAATGCCATGCCAAAACCGAGCAATATCATCCCCAGCAGGCACAATAAAATTTGCCGTTTCCAGCGCGGCTGCGGGATATCAAGCCCCAAACGCCGAGCAAAAATCAGCATCAATGGCAAAAGTACTATCGCCGGAACGCCAAACAGAAACAGCGCGCCATCGGCCAGATACGCACCCGTTTGCCCCATCCAATTGTGCTGCACCATCGCCGCGCTGCTGTTAAATGCAGGGTCGGCAGCGGAATAACTCAGCAGAGACAGCGCGTAAAAGCATGCAAAAACCGCCAATGCAATTGCAGCAACCACTGCGCCGCTGCGCAGGATGGATTGCCGCATCATTTGCCGCCATCCCGCCATTTGCGGACGGTTTGGTGCGGGTTTCTGGGCGCGTGAAGCCATAGTATAAGCCTTTTGGACGCCGCATCTGCGGCAAAATATAACGGGTTAACGCCTTTTGCGCCGCCAATGGACTCGGCGTCAAGCATTCACCTGAAATTCCGCGCTTTGCAGCGGGGTGAAGTGCGGGTAAATTCAAACTATACACGGCCTTCATTCAACAGGATTATTCCATTGCCACAAACCAATACAGCAGATGTCATCATTATCGGCGGCGGGATGATTGGTTTGGCGCAGGCGCTGACACTGGCCGCGCATGGCATAACCAGCCATGTGATCGACCGCGCCGATCCTGCGGCCATGCTGGCCGACGGATTTGACGGACGGACCTCTGCAATTTCCAGTTCCAGCATGAAAATGTTTGAAGCCATTGGTTTGGGTGAAAAACTGACGGGCAAGGGATGTCCCATTGCGCAAATTTGGGTCAGCGACGGATTGAAACCGGGCGCGCTTGATTTTGTGCCGAGCGAAGAGGACGGATATCTGGGACAGATGTTTGAAAACCGCTTGCTACGCCGGATATTGCATAGCGCAGCATCCGAAAGCCCGCATATCCAGCTGCACATGCCGCGCACGATATTGTCCAAAGAACGCAGCGATGCACGTGTCACCGTCACGCTGGATAATGGCATGATATTATCGGCGCAATTGCTGGTGGTAGCAGAAGGACGGCGCAGCGAAACCCGCGATGAAGCTGGCCTAAAAATCGCGCACTGGCAATATGACCATGCCGCAATGGTGGGCGCGATTTTTCATGAAAAACCGCACAATCAGATTGCGTACGAGATTTTTTATGCCACCGGACCCTTTGCGATTTTACCGATGCTGGACGATGATAAGGGCAGGCACCGCAGCGCAATTGTCTGGTCGCAAACACGCGGCGATGCGCCTGCGTATAGCAAGCTGTCGGACCGCGCCTATGCCGCCGAACTGGAAAAAGCGATGGGGCATATGTTGGGCAAGGTTGAAATAGCTGCGCCAATCTCCAGCTATCCCTTGGGATTTCATCATTGCACCACGATTACAGCGCAGCGGCTGGCGCTTGTCGGCGACAGTGCGCACGGCATCCATCCTATCGCAGGGCAGGGCCTGAATCTCGGACTGCGCGATGTGGCGACGCTAGCCGAAGTGTTAACCGATGGCATGCGGCTGGGGCTGGATTTTGGTGATGCACAATTGCTGGAGCGATATGGCCGCTGGCGCAGTATCGATACGTTGATGGTGGCGATGGCTACCGACGGTTTGAACCGGATGTTTTCTATACCCGGCAAAACCGCATCGGCGGTGCGGCGTTTTGGCCTGGGGCTGGTCCAACGCACACAGCCAGTAAAATCGTTTTTCATGTCCGAAGCGCGCGGTGAAAGCGGCGCATTGCCAAAACTGCTAACGGGGCAGATGGTTTAGCGGGATAATAATACAAACGCTATGTATCAGATATATTTAACTTCGTCATTCCCGCGAAGGCGGGAATCCATCACCCGAACTTTCGGTTTATGCAGCGCCGCCGTTTAAACTTTGACATCAGGTGATGGATTCCCGCCTTCGCGGGAATGACGATGCTTTTTTTCAACAATTTGATTTTTAATGTAATCAACATTACCGGCCCGCATTCTGTATAAGAATGCGGGCCGGATAAAAACTTAACTGCCTTCGGTTACCGGTACCAGACGAATTTCCACGCGGCGGTTTGCGGCGCGGCCTTCTTCGGTGGTGTTGCTCGCTTTGGGTGTGCTTTCGCCATATCCCTTGGTCGCAATACGCGCTTGTTGAACGCCATTAGCCGTTAGGACATTGGCAACCGATTGGGCGCGGTTAACAGACAAAGTCTGGTTATACGCGTCCGATCCGGTCGAATCGGTGTGGCCCAATACATCGACATATGTTTTTTCATATTCGCGTAATGTGGATGCAACCTTGACCAATGTGGATTGAAACATCGGATCGACAGTGGCGCTGTTCACGGGAAACGTAACATCCGATGGCAGGTCAAGGATCAGGTTATCGCCGTCGCGGATAACGTTTACGCCCGTGCCAGCGGTTTTCTCACGCAGCTTTTTTTCTTGTTGATCCATATAATATCCGACGCCCGCACCTGCGACTGCGCCAATGCCTGCGCCCAGAATTTTTTCCGTACGGTCGCTTTTGCCGCCAATCAAGTCGCCCAGCAAATATCCGCCAACCAATCCGCCAACGCCGCCAATGGCCGCTTTGGAAATTGTCTTTTTCCCGGTTTCAGGATCGGTAACGCAGGCCGACAGCGGCAATGCCGAAATGGCGAGGAGTAGTGCAAAATTTCGTGTTCTGGTCATTATGTTTTCCTTCCAAAATGGTACAGCCTGCCCTCGGGCTATATATCTATACCATATTTTAAACTGAACGGGGGATGATTGGTTCCATGAAATACTGAAAATCTTGCCAAAACGTGCAATTTGCGTGTATGACACGTGTAATTCGATGACACCAACCCCCTTTCCCTGGATTGATGCAGCAACCATATTGGCGCTTATCGCGCTGAACGGGGTATTTGCGATGTCGGAATTGGCCATCGTTTCGGCCCGTTCCGCAAAGCTGCAGGGTTTGGCAGACAGCGGCAGCAAAGGCGCGGCGGCGGCATTGCGCTTGGCGCAAGATCCCGGCAAGTTTCTATCCACCGTACAAATCGGTATCACTTTGATCGGGATTATTGCCGGCGCCTATTCGGGGTCGACTTTGGGCGGTCCGATGGGCGAACGATTGGCCGCCATGGGCATGTCAACCGATTGGTCCGGCACAATCGGGTTCAGTGTGGTGATTGGCGTAACCACATATTTGTCCTTAGTCGTGGGTGAACTGGTGCCTAAGCAATTCGCGTTGGTCGCGCCGGAACGTATCGCAATCGTGATGGCCGGACCCATGGAGTGGATGGCGCGCCTGACGGCTCCTTTTGTGTGGCTGCTTGATAAATCCAGCGCGACAATTTTTGCGTTGATCGGATTGCGCCGCGATTCGCGCGAAGCATTAACCGCCGAAGAATTGCGGATGGTATTTGCCGAGGCAACGCATGTCGGCTTGATCGATGAACATGAACATAAAGTCATCGCGGGCGTGGTCCGGCTGGCCGACCGTCCCGTGCGCGAGGTGATGACACCGCGCACCGACATTGATTTCATCTCCGCCGATGCATCGCCCGCCGAAGTGCGCACATTATTGATCGAATCGCTGCACACGCGCTTGCCCGTGGCAGGTGAAGGTACCGACAACATTCTGGGCGTTGTGCAATCGCGCGACATTGTGGCGGCCATATTGGGCGGCGATACGCTCGATATACGCACGCTTATGCGCAAAGCGGAAATCATCCCCGACCAGTTGGATGCGATGGACGCGCTGGAAATCCTGCGTTCCGCCGATGTGCCGATGTTGCTGGTGCATGATGAATACGGCCATTTTGAAGGTATCGTAACGCCCAATGATTTGCTGTCGGCGATTGCTGGTGAATTTGCATCGGATCAGGAACAGGGGAGCGCTGCGAATATCGTCACGCTGGCGGACGGATCCATGCTGATATCCGGCGCGATGGCCGCCGATGCAATGGCAGATGCGCTTGACATCACATTACCCGACGACCGCGATTATGCCACGGCGGCGGGACATGTGCTATATTTTCTACGCCGCTTGCCCATTGAGGGCGATGCGTTTGAGGACCAAGGCTGGCGGTTTGAGGTGGTCGATATGGACGGGCGCAAGATTGATAAATTGCGGGTGCATTTCATACCCGTGGATTAGCAACAGAGCCTGCTATCCCCCCATCTTTTTCGCACGCCGCCGTTGTACCGACGATCCAATACCGATGGCCTCACGGTATTTGGCCACAGTGCGCCGGGCCAAGTCAAAGCCGCACTCTTTGAGCATATCGACCAGCGTGTCGTCGGATAATATCTTTGCGCCCTCGCCATCGATCAGCGTTCTGATGTGGCTTTTTACCGCCTCAGCAGATGCGCCTTCGCCGTCAGCAGAGGCAACGCCGCTGGAGAAAAAGAATTTCAGGTCAAACAGGCCGCGGTCGCAGGACAGATATTTGTTGCTGGTCACGCGGCTGACGGTGGATTCGTGCATTTCAATCGCGTCGGCAACCTGGCGCAGGGTCAGGGGGCGCAGATGGGCGATACCTTTGCGGAAAAACGTCGCTTGCTGTTTGACGATTTCGGATGCGACCTTGATGATCGTGCGCTGCCGCTGGTCCATTGCTTTAATCAGCCAATGCGCGTCGGCCAGACAATCGTTCAGCCACGCTTTTGTTGCTTTATCTGCGCCATCGCCGCCCAGCTTTGCCACATAATTGCGGTTGACGAGCAGGCGGGGCAAATTGGCGCTGTTCAATTCCACCGTCCATCCTTCACCGCGGGGCAACAGGAATATATCGGGCGTCACGGCTTGTGCTGCGTCCTCGCCAAAATGGCTGCCAGGTTTGGGATCATAACTGCGCAATTCCTGAAGCATATCACGCAAATCTTCCTCATCGACGCGGCAAAGGCGTTTCAACTGGTCAAAACTACCGCGCGCTACCAAATCAAGATTGGCGATCAGTTTTGCCATGCACGGATCGTAACGATCAGCCTCTTTTGCTTGCAGCGCGATACATTCGGCCAGATCGCGTGCGCCCACGCCCGTGGGGTCAAACCGTTGCAATGCCGCCAGCGCGGCCTCCATTTCATCCTGCGGCACGCCCAGCCGATATGCCGTGGCCAGCAAGTCTGCGCCCAGATATCCGCTGGCTTCAATCTGGTCGATCAGCTGTTGTACCAAAAAAAGCTCGCGGCCTGACAAACTGGCTCCGGCCTGAACCAGCAAATGATCGCGCAGGGATATATCGGCGGCGGCAAAGCTGTCAAAATCCGGGCCGTCATAATCGGAGCCGCCGGAAAAATCGCTGCCCCCTCCTGCTGCGCCGCCGCCAGATAGAGTCAGCATACCGTCACCACTGTCGCTGCGGTCACGGTTTGAATCGGCACTATAGTCGACGTCCATTGCCTCGCTAGCCGTCATGTCGCCGCCGTTCAAAACATCGTCACTACTGCGGTCTGGGATAGGTGGCTCGGGTATTTGGCCGGGGTCTTCCCGAATGCCATCTTCGCGCACATTGTCATTGGCGCGTTCGCCGCCAGCATCGGACGATCCAGTTTCGAGCAAGGGGTTTTTCTCTACCGCTTCGGCAATATAGGCCTCAATTTCCAGCGACGATAACGCAAGCAGCTTTATCGCCTGCTGCAATTGCGGCGTCATGACGAGCGACTGACTTTGACGCAGATCGAGGCGGGGGGATAAGGCCATGAGTGTTTAGCGCTGGAGCATCCTGTCTGCCGCAATCACATTTCGAACCCTTCGCCCAAATAAAGGCGCCGGACATTGGCATCGGCAACCAAGGCTTCGGGGGTTCCGGCAAACAATACTTGTCCGCCGTAAATGATGCAGGCGCGGTCGACAATGTCCAGCGTTTCACGGACATTATGATCGGTAATCAGCACGCCGATCCCGCGTGTTTTCAGTTCTTTAATCAAATCACGGATATCGGAAATAGACAATGGATCAATGCCGGCAAACGGCTCGTCCAGCAGCATGATCGACGGATTTGCTGCCAATGCGCGTGCAATTTCGCACCGCCGCCGTTCCCCGCCAGACAGCGCCATGGCCGCCGCGCTGCGCAACCGGGTCAGACCAAATTCATCAAGCAACGTTTCCAACCGCGCCTGCCGCGCCTCTTTATCCGGCTCTGCCATTTCCAGCACCGCCATGATATTTTGCTCCACTGTCATGCCGCGAAAAATCGACGTTTCCTGCGGCAAATATCCCAGCCCCAATATCGCGCGGCGGTACATGGGCAGCCGGGTAATATCTTCCCCATTCAGCATAATCCGGCCGCTGTCAGGTTTAACCAGACCCATAATGGAGTAAAAACAGGTCGTCTTGCCCGCGCCATTGGGGCCAAGCAGGCCGAGCACTTCGCCTTTTGCCACCGATAATGACACATCCAATAGCACGGCGCGTTTGTCGTAACTTTTGGCAATTGATACCACGCCCAGGCCATCGGCCATACCGGCGGCGGTTGTGGCGTCGGCGGACTCGTGTGTCGGCGCAGTGTTGGCGATGTTATCCATGTAGCGGGTTCCTGCACGTTCAAGGTCTGAGTATGTTTACAGACATGATTGCTAATGAATCATTGCCGATTTGGCAATTGGCAGGATTATTGCATGCAAAAATATATTTATCGGTACGCCAACTATCGACCAACCGTCAGTTATTGCGTTGCGGCACCGTAAACGTACCCGAAACGCGGCCTCGGCCACTGCTGGTAACGGGGGATCCGGGGATTGCTGCGCCGCCGCCCGAAATGGTGGACCGCCCTGCGTTCAAATCAATCACAATGCGACCGCCGTTCAAACGGTTGCTGCCTTGTTTCAATGATACATTGCCCAATAACGTAATCATCGCCGCATCAACGTCGTAAATTGCCGCGTTGCTGGATGCGCGCAGATCATCCTTGGTAATTGTAACGCCGCCAACGGCATCGAAACGGTTGACGTCGATTTTGCCGTTATTGGAATAAGCCGCGGTCATGCGCGCCGCATTGATCGTCAATCCGGCTTGCCGAACCGATGCCCCGCCCGACAATACAACACGGTCGGCGCGGTCCTGCAATTCGATTTGCGCGGCATCAAAATCAACCGGCGCGTTGCTATTATGGTTTTTGATAACCTGCGCCGGCGCGGCAATCGAAATCAACGCGGCGGTGACCAAAAAACTGGCGGCCATTAACGACAGAGGATGCTTGAACGTCATACTGTTTATCTAATGCCATTCTGGTCAATGCGCAAACGGGCATTTCCGGTCAGCGTCACGATGCGGGTATTCAGGTCGGCGGTCATCCGGTTGGCGCTGAATGTACCCACATTGGTACGTCCGTTTACGCCGCCATTGCTGGTAATGCGGCGTGTGCGTAAATCAGCGGAGACATTGTTTGCCGACAGCGTGAAACCCTTGCCATCATTAAACGATAACAGCCCCGGCGTTTGCATAATTTGGTCTTTCAGGCCCAGAGTGACATCGTTGCCGACCACCGAATATCCCTCACCCGATTTCACCGACAATGGCCCTACGACGCGCACGGTTTCTTCGGCCAGATTATATATTCCGTTCGCTGCCAATACGCTGGCCGGGCCTTCGTCCAGCAAAATGCGGCCATCGATATTCGACATTCGGATTATGGGTTCAGCTGAGCTTTTTTGAACGGCGCTGCCCGCACGTAAGGAGAACGGGCGGCCCTTATTATCTTCGCCTCGGTACAATGCCTCGGACACGCGCAGGCGTTCCGTCGCCATATTGACCTTGGATTTGTCGAGTAAAAAGCTGCGCTCGCTGTTGCCGGAAAACGGGCTGAATGTCAGCAGCGCGAATATTATGCCGATGGCAACGGGCAACAAAAACCGCAAAGCCGCTATCATCCGGTCATGCCGTCCCAATGGCGATGCCCATATTTGCCGCTGGGTGCGTTGCTGGTCGGCCAGTACAGACATTCAGATTAACTCAGCTATGCCCAAAAATGTCGATTTCAGGCCAGCCCGCTAGATCAAGCCGGGCGCGGTGCGGCAGAAAATCGAAACAGGCCTGCGCAATTTCGGTGCGGCCTTCGCGTTCCAACCGGATGATAAACTGTTCATGTAAGCGGTGCAAATAGCGCACGTCGCTGGCGGCGTAATCCTTTTGCGCGTCCGACAAAACAGGTCCGCCCCAATCGCTGGATTGTTGCTGTTTAGAAATGTCGGTAGCCAGCATTTCTTTGACCAGTTCTTTCAGGCCGTGGCGGTCGGTGTAGGTGCGGCATAGGCGCGATGCGATTTTGGTGCAGAAAACCGGCGCAGCTGTGACATGCAAATAATGTTCAATCGCGGCCAGATCGAAACGGCCAAAATGAAACAGTTTCAAGATGCTGGTATCAGACAGCAATTTGCGCAAATTCGGCGCGGCAAAATCGCTGTCAGGGCCAAACCGCACCAGATGCTCATCCCCCTTGCCGTCCGATATTTGCAGCAGGCACAGGCGGTCACGTGGTGTAATCAATCCCATCGTTTCGGTGTCTACTGCGACGATATTGCCGCTTAATGCGCCTTCGGGTAAATCTTCTTCGTGCAAAAATACGCTCATGCAGCATGTCCTTGGATCAAAATTCGAATCGACACTATTATCGCCGCAATGCAGGGGTAATACAGGCCGTATGTCCTTTGCCCTGCCTTAATCACGCAATGATGGCAACCTAAACTGTGCGGAATACCGCCAAAACCATCGGTGCGGGGCAAGCTGTGCACTGATGAAATAATACTATGCCGGGTGCGACAAATAGGATATAAAAAATTGTGCGTAATAGTTGGATTGCGCCCAAGATACGCAGGCTTTTCCGCCCATGTCTGCGTTGAATGATACGCCGGGGCGACGTGAAAGTTATATCGCAGTTATGAATTTTGATCGCAAGCGGCGCGGTAAAGGCCGGGACAAAAGAGACAGTTTTGGTGACGACAGTTACGACGGTTACCAGGCACCATCCCCTTTTCAGAATGATTTTGGCGGCGGCGGACGGCCAGCAGGCGGAGGCGGCGGTTTTGGCGCAAATCGCGGCGGACCTCCGCGCGAACGTGCACCTGCCATGCCTGCGCAAGTTATCGGGTCTGGCAAAGGCATCGTTAAATTTTTCAATGGCCAAAAAGGCTTCGGCTTCATCCAGTGTGATGACCGCCCCGAGGATATTTTTGTCCACATCAGTGCGGTTGAACAAGCGGGCCTGACGGGGCTTGCCGAAGGTCAGCCTTTGGAATTCACGCTAGTTGATCGCGGCGGCAAAGTGTCGGCATCTGATCTGGTGATCGACGGCGATCCCATCCCTGTTCCCGATGCACCTGCGCGCAGTGAACGCCCAGAGCGTTCTGATCGCGGTGATCGTCCCGGTGGTGATCGTGGTGACAGACAAGGCGGCGGTTTCAGCAAGCCTGCTGGCGGCGGCGGTGCTGGCGAACATGCCAATGGTACTGTCAAATTCTTCAACGATATGAAGGGTTTTGGATTCGTGCAGCGCGACGACGGCGGTGAGGATGTGTTTGTACATATCTCTGCGCTCGAACGGTCCGGCATGGGCCCCGTTGTGCAGGGCGACCGGATCAGTTTCGACATCGAAATTGATAGGCGCGGCAAATATTCGGCAACGAATTTGAAAAATCTGGCTGAGTAAATTCAGTTTATGGTAAAAAATGGGCCGCGCGGGGAAACCTGCGCGGCTTTTTTGTTGCTATACTGAAGGTAATTTTTGTTCATAAAAGCCGCAAAGGCAAACAGATAGAAGGAGCACTTAGGCTATTGTTTTAGTTCGTCATTGCGAGCGAAGCGCGGCAATCCAGAGTTTGGTTACGCAGGCTCTGGATTGCCGCGTCGCTTCGCTCCTCGCAATGACGAAGTAATATATATGAATGATGACCACTTTTATCTTCTTCCCTTTGCGGCTTTTATGAACCGAAAACACACGCAAGCCTTATGACCGCCTAAATCAGCTTAAACGCACCCAGCGCCATAAACAGTCCCCATATCAGCATGATAACACCCGCCACCCGCCGGATCAGCGAAATGGGCAACCCCGCAGTCGCCCGTTGCCCCAGCAGCACCAAAGGCGCGCAGGCGGCCATGATTCCGGCGACCCCGCCCGCCAGCGCAAATCCCCATAAGGGCGTATTGGCCGCGCTGACCGCGATCAGAAACTGGCTTTTGTCGCCAAATTGCAGGATGAACAGCCCCAAAAAACTGGTCATAAACGCGCCCAGTTTCCAATTTTCCAGCAGATCGGTTTTGCGCCGCCACAGCAACATTCCCGCCCCTGCCATAATATATGCCACCGCCGTAAACAGCCGCAACGGTTCTTCGCTGATATACCGGTCGATGAACGAGCCGATAAACGCGGCCAGTGCGCAATTCAGCAATGTAGCGAGCAAGAGCCCGGAAAGCACCGCCATATCCTTACGAAACCGGATCGCAAGGGCCAGCGTCAGTATCTGGCTGCGGTCGCCGATTTCAGCGAAAAATACTGAAATAAATGTGGTTAGAAATGCGTCCATGCTGACGCGTTACCGCAAGTTACCCGGAAAAGAAATGTTCGCGGTTCGGTTCAGGTTCGGGCTTAGGTGTGCAGACGCTGGGCCACCGATGCCAGCAATCCTTGCGCAATTTCCGCGCCCATCACGCCGCATCCAATGGCCTCGTCCAATATCTCGGTATAGCCGCGTACCACCATATCGCTATGTCCGCTGCCCAACACACGCTGCATCGATTCTTCAAAATGTGATGCAATTTCGGCAACAGCCTCAAACCTGTGGTCCATCGCGGTGTGGCGCACGGCGTCCAATCGCATCAGGAATTGCACCGGATTGCTATCAAAATTTGTCACGCGCAGGATGTTCAGCAAATCGCTTAACTGTGCCCGCGCCAATAATAATCTGTCCTGATCAAAATCCATCTGCGTTGCCCCCGGTTAACTTTCCCCGCATGATGGTATGCGCAAACATGGTTAATATTTGGTATACGACTGTCTCTGTCTAAACATTGTCGTTCGCCGACTTAGCGGGAATGACAATGCTAGCGTTTGGGATAGGACCTGCGCATACCCACTTGACATATTCGGCCTAAACCCGCATTGGCCGCGCATTCATGGGGGCGCTTTACCGCCCTTCTCATCATTTTCGATTCGAACAAAAGGAACGGGTTATGGCGAAGCCAGCCACTATCAAAATCAAATTGCTCAGCACGGCTGACACTGGCTTTTTCTATGTCACCAAGAAAAACCCGCGCAATACCACAGAAAAAATGAGCTTCCGCAAATACGACCCCGTCGTGCGCAAGCATGTTGAATTCAAAGAAGCCAAGGTTAAGTAGGGGCCAAGCTCTGCTTAATGTTGGGTATTGAATAGGGCGCTCATGGCGACCTTATCTATGATATCGCAATTGCAAATGGCGGAACCTGTGAAGGCAAACCCGGCCCGCGCGGCCACGGTTTCTACGCCGGATATTTCCGCGACCTCGACGGCAACAAACTTAACGCGTTTGTGATGGGGTGAGGCGGCGGGTTTTTTCCTTTAGTGTTTCGGCAAGCGTGGTTTCATAAAAGCCGCAAAGGGAAAAAAGTATAAGCAAAGTTGATGCTGTTTTCCGCCATTACCGTGCACAAGCATATCACCGCAGGGCCATTTGTTTCACGCAAAGAAAATAAGGCCGCCCTGCGCCCAGCCGCTTCTTTCCTTCTTCATCTTGTTTCCTTTGCGTGAAACAAATGGCAGGATATTAAGGGCGCAAAGCAACGTTTTCGGGGTTAGGTGTGACCTGAGTTTTGCCGATATGGGCCTAAATCCAGCTTCGTCACCCCGTGCTTGACACGGGGTTAGGCTTTGGTCTTTGGCTCAATAAAGCCAAGCCCCGTGCCAAGCACGGGGCGACAAAGTGTAATGATATAGCTTTGCGCCTCTGCGAAACTCTGCGGCCTCTGCGTGAAATAATTTTGTTCGCGCAGAGGCTCAGAGAGCGCAGAGGCGAGGAAAGCGGATCGGGTTGAGGGCATAAACCAAATCCTCACGCGGAGGCGCAGAGGGGGTAATTTATTCTGCACCGTCATGCTTGCTAAAAATCTGCTCCGTAAATTTATGCCGCCGCATAGTTACAATATGGCCCTTCGGGCTGGGCCCTTTTCTCCGCGCCTCCGCGCCTCCGCGTGAG
>JANOKA010000067.1:0-26866 GCA_031418995.1 Sphingomonadales bacterium
GGCGTACCGCGCGCTGGTGGCGCAAGATGCGCGGCTGGCCAGTGTGGGGTATAAGCTGGCGGCGGCCAATGCGGAGTATTGCGCGCGTAAGGAACGCAATCCGGGATGGGTGATCCACGATATTGCGCAATATCCTGATGCAAAGGTGGCAAAAGCCGCCTTCGGGTTTGAGCAGCTGGTACAGATTGCGGCTTTGGTCCCGGGCGGGCCTGCGGACAAGGCGGGCATATTGGCGGATGATGGCTTTATTGGGTTGGATGAAGCCACTTTATACTGGCCCGCAATGCCCGTGGGTAAAACCGGATATGAGCGGCTGGCGTCCTTCAAGCAATTATTTGCCGAACGCATGGCAGTAAAGCCGGGATTGCCCGTCAAACTGCTTCGGCGCGGCAATGCATATGAAAAAGTTTTGGTTGCGCCGCTTGTTTGCGCCAGCGATTTTCAAATCGATCCCTCGGAAAATTTTAACGCGGGCGCGCAAGGCGACATGGTCAGCGTCAGTTCGGCCTTGACGGAATATGCGGCGGAGGATGGCGAACTGGCGGCGATTACCGCACATGAATTGGCGCATAATATTCTGGGCCACCGTGCGCGATTGGACGCGGCAAAGGTCAAACGCGGCATTGGGCGCAGCTTTGGCAAAAGCCGTAAAGCGATTTTGCAAACCGAGATCGAGGCTGACCAGCTTTCGATGTGGTTGCTTGCCAATGCAGGTTATCAGGCGGCAGGAACGATTGCATTCTGGCAGCGTTACCACCGCGAACGAGGCGGTAGCCTGCTGTCCGATGGCACACATTTACGTTGGAGTCAGCGAATTGCGATCATGCAGGAACAGGCAGATTTAATCGCGGCCACACCCCATATCGGCGGCAAACGAACCCCGCCATTATTGGTAATTTCAGGCCCTTAATTTTATTCACGCCGCTTGCGTTTCTTAGGTTTCAACGTGCAACGCTTTGGCCTACACATATCCAAGGTTTTCAGGGGCGGAGGCAAATATGCCGGGAGCGATGGTGCGAAAAATTTGGATGTCGGCGGCTTTGTTGCCGTTGCTGCTGGCCGCTGCATGTGACAAAAAAGAAACCAAGGCTGTCGCTAAAAATAATGAGGAAACCATCGCAGTACAAGCGATAACGGTGCAGCCCACAAATTTGATCCGTACGCTGAATTCGGTCGGAACCGTCCGCCACCGCCGCGAAACGCCGCTCGGCTTTACCACGCCGGGCAAGGTATCGTCGGTGCGTTATGACGTGGGGGATTATGTGAAGCGCGGAGCATTGATTGCCGCACTTGATACTACAGTGGTTGGCGCGGACCTGAATGTTGCCATGGCGCAAAGCAACCGCGCCGATGCAGAATTCAGCCGTATCGCGGCGCTATATAAAGACGGCTGGGTTACTAAGGCGCGTTATGAAGCCGCACAAGCCGACGCCATCGCATCGTCCGCTCGGGTAAGTCAGGCAGGATTTGCGCGCGGCACGGCGCAATTATATGCGCCCTCCAGCGGCGTCGTTCTGGCCCGCAATGCGCAGCCCGGCCAAGTGGTGAGTGCAGGCACGCCCGCCGTCATACTGGGTCAGGATAATGAAGGCTTTGTATTCCGCGTTCCAATCATCGACAGCGATGCATCAAAACTGCGCGTGGGTATGCCCGGTGAGATTTCGATTGAATCTCTGGGCGGAACGCCGATCAAAGCCACAATCAGCGAAATTGACGGCCGCGCCAACGAGGCCACAGGGGCGTTTACGGTACAGTTCAGCCTGTCGCCGCGGTCCGGCGTGAAATCGGGGCAAATCGGGTCGGTAAAAATCCCGTTGCCCGCCGCCGCCGATGGATCGTTACAAATCCCGGCGAGCGCGTTGTTTGGTGTGCGCACGGGCGAGGGGCTGGTTTATGTCATTGATCCCAAAAGCAGCCGCGTGGAAACACGAAATGTTGCCATCGAAAGATTAACCGACGGATTTGTAATTGTGACTGGCGGGATTATGCCGGGCGAAACAATCGTCGTGTCTGGTACCGAAAAATTACGCACGGGCACGAAAGTGTCTCCCGTCCGTGCGGTGGAATAAGGTTAAGTCGCCGAACCCATGCATTTAGCCGAATTCGCGATCCGCCGCTGGCAACTGACACTCGTGCTGTTCGCGCTGCTCGTGGCGCTGGGTTATTCGGCGTTTCAGCAAGTCCCGCGATCTGTTGACCCGCATTTTTCCTCTCCAGTAGTTATCATCATCGCGTTACAACCCGGCGCGGATGCCGCCGAAATCGAACAGACCATTAGCAAACCGATTGAGGAATTGCTGCAAGGATTGGAGGATGTCAAACAGGTCGCATCCTCAAACAGCGACGGAGCGGGCGTAATCAGCGTTGAATTCGACTGGTCGGGTCAGGATCCGGAGGATTATTTCAACAATGTGGTGCGCGAGGTTTCGGCCATTAGAGGTCGGTTGCCGGCTGATCTGGCCAGCCTGCGCTATGAACAAATCCGTACCACCAATACGTCGGTATTGCAGGTCGCGCTGCTGAGTGAAACCGCAAGCTGGTACCGGATGGATAAATATGCCCGCGATATCAGCGAAGCATTCAGCCGTTTCGATGCCGTCCGGCAGTCACAAATCCACGGCCTTCCGCAACCCGAAATCAGCGTGTCGATAAACTCGGACAGGCTGGCTGCGCTTCGCGTTCCGGCAAGCGCAGTCGCCGATGCCATCCGCCTGGCTGGCGCGGATGTCCCTATTGGATCGGTGACCAGCGGGACACGGCGCTATAGCGTCGAAGCAGGCGGCGCGTTCACCGATCTGGAAGTTATCCGGGGCCTGCCGCTGCGCACCGCCGAAGGATCGGTATTGCGGCTGTCCGATGTCGCAAGTGTCGACTGGGGCGCAGCGGAACAGCGCGTGCGCGCCAGCCACAACGGACAGCGCGGCGTTTTCATATATGCCAACCAGAAAGAAGGCACGGATGCCACGAAATTGGTCGTACAATTGCGCGCCGAATTGGCCAAGCAGCAGGCATTGTTGCCCCCTGATATAACGGCGGTGGTGCAGTTTGACCAAAGCAAGGATATCGTCAAACGGCTGCGCGAACTGGCGCGGGATTTTTCATTGGCGTTGTTTTTGGTCATATTCACATTGTTACCGCTTGGCCTGCGCGCATCGGCGATTGTGATGATTTCCATACCGCTGTCCATCGCATCAGGATTGCTGGCGATTTACGCTTCGGGGTATAATTTAAGCCAGCTGGTGGTGGCCGGATTTATCCTGTCGCTTGGTTTATTGGTGGATGACAGCATTGTGGTGGTTGAAAATATCTCTCGCCATTTGCGCATGGGAAAATCCCGCGATGTCGCGGCCATTGACGGAACAAAGGAAATAACAAAGGCGGTGCTTGGATCAACAGGCGTACTGGTATTTGCATTCCTGCCGTTGCTGTTTTTGCCCGAAGGCGCAGGCAAATTTACCCGTAGTTTCATTTCGTCAATATTGTTCACGGTTACAGCATCAATGATCGTGTCGCTCACCATCGTACCATTTTTGGCCAGTCGGTTATTGAAACGGGATGGCCATGATGATGGCAATGCGTTGCTGCGATGGTTGAACCGCAATATCGAACGTATTTATAGACCTGTTTTGCACAGTGCCCTTTCGATGCCGAAACGATTTGTATGGGGAGCATTGGCCGTCACCTGCTCTGCATTATTGTTGATCCCGGTGTTGGGGGTCAGCTTGTTTCCTAACGCCGATACCTCGTATTTCCGCGTCACGATAGATGCCGAGCAAGGCTCCAGTCTGGATGAAACCGCTAAAATCATGCGGCAGGCATCGCAAATCCTGCAAAGTGAACCTGCAATCAAAGTGCGCTCTGAAAATGTAGGCGCAAACAATCCTGCGGTTTTTTATAATGTCTATAAATTTGGGGAAAGCAGTAGCTTGGCAGAAATTGTTGCGATCATGGATGAATGGCGCGGCGACGAAAGCAATGCTATGATCGGGCGGCTGCGCGCCAAACTGGATAAAATTGTTGGTGCGAAGGTTCGTATCACCCTGTTTCAAAACGGCGCTCCGATAAACGCGCCAATCGAATTTCGCGTACAAGGACCCGATCAGATGGTTCTGAAAAAATGGGCGGGTGAGGTTGAAAATATCCTGCGCAAATCACCTGGCCTGCGCGATGTGAACAACCCCGTCGCCATTGACCGGGTGGATTTGGACGTGCGGCTGGATGAGGCAAAGGCGGCATTGCTGGATATACCCGTTGGCGCGCCGCGCCGTGCCCTGCGGCTGGCGTTAAGCGGAGAGGTTGCAGGCACGTACCGCGATGCCGAGGGGGATAGCTATCCCGTAACCGTGCGCCTGCCGCTGGACAACACCCAGCCTGTATCCGCGCTAGAAAATATCTACGTGCCAACGCGAACGGGGCGTCCTGTGCAGCTAACGGAGATTAGCAATCCAACACTGATATCGTCGCCGTCATCCATCTCGCGCTATCAATTGGAGCGCTATGTCAGCGTCACGGCGCAGCTTAGCCCTGGTGCCGTGGTGTCGCGCGCGAATGCCGATGCAAAGGCACAGCTTGATAAGCTGAAACTGCCTGCCGGATATGCGATAAATGTCGGCGGAGAGGCGGAAAAGGTGAATGATACATTTTCCGGATTTGGTCCGATCATATTGATCGCATTGTTCAGTATTTTTGCAATATTGGTTGCGGAATTTGGACGTTTTAGGGAAGCGTTGGTGGTGGCCGGCGTTATCCCACTGGGTATATTCGGCGGCTTGATCGCGCTGCTGCTGACGGGGAATAACCTGTCGTTCCTGGCCGTGATCGGATTTGTTGCGTTGATCGGGATAGAAATTAAAAATTCAATTTTGCTTGTCGATTTTACCAGCCAGTTGCGCGATCAAGGTATGAGCCTTCGTGCGGCCATCGAACGCGCAGGCGAGGTGCGGTTCTTACCCGTATTGCTCACATCGGTTACTGCGATTGGCGGACTTTTGCCGCTCGCGCTTTTTGGCGGCAGCCTTTATGGCCCGCTTGCGGTGGTGTTAATCGGCGGATTGATTTCATCCACGATATTATCGCGCATCGTGACGCCTGCTATGTATCTGCTGGTGGTGCGCGGCGCCGACAATTCGGCTGCTTTGCCTGCTGCGCCTGACGCCTCTGCGGCGGAAACACCCTTGTAACACAGGCAGGCTACCCTATGTTTGATGCCGGGGAATACGCGTTAGGAAATTGAAATGACAAGCACACAAGCAATTTTGGCAGGCGGCTGTTTCTGGTGTACAGAGGCTGTATTTGGGCAGTTGACGGGAGTTAGCAGCGTTGAAAGCGGTTATATTGGCGGACACATTGCTGACCCTGATTATAAATCGGTGTGCAGCGGCAATACCGGCCATGCTGAGGCGATCCGAGTGACATTTGAGGCGGACCAGATCAGCTATGCCGATTTGCTGGCGATATTTTTTGCTACGCATGACCCTACGCAGCTGAACCGGCAAGGTAATGACGTCGGAACGCAATATCGTTCCGCCATTTTTCCGTTGGATGATGACCAGCGTGCCATGGCGGAGGCAGGCATTGCTGCGGCACAGGCCGATTGGCCTGCGCCCATTGTTACCACAATTGAGGATGCAGATATCTGGTATCCGGCAGAGGATTATCATCAGGAATATTGGCAAGGGGAGGGGCAGCGTAACCCATATTGCCTGGCCATTATCCCGCCAAAACTGGCAAAGTTGAAAAAGGGTTTCGCAGATCGGCTTTCTAAAACCTGATTTTAAGAATATGCGGGTATTGGCTGTTCATCTATTCACCGCATAAGGCTTTCATATGTCGCATAAACCCATCCGCAAGGCTGTTTTCCCCGTTGCAGGATTGGGCACGCGTTTTTTACCTGCAACCAAAGCGATCCCAAAGGAAATGCTGCCGATTGTTGACCGGCCGCTGATCCAATATGCCGTCGATGAAGCCCGCGAAGCAGGCATTGAACAGATGATCTTTGTGACAGGTCGCGGAAAAAGCGCGATTGAGGATCATTTTGATATCGCGTTCGAATTGGAGCGCACCATGCTGGACCGCGGCAAGGATTTGTCGGTGCTGGAACCAACACGGCTTGGCCCCGGCAATTGCGCCTATGTCCGGCAACAGGAACCCATGGGCCTTGGCCATGCTATTTGGTGTGCCCGCGATATTGTGGGCGATGAACCGTTTGCCATATTCCTGCCCGATGAATTCATGCATGGATCGCCGGGATGCATGGCGCAAATGGTCGCGGCTTATAATGAAACAGGCGGCAATGTGATCAGCGTGCTGGAGGTTCCCCGTGATAAAGTGTCAAGTTACGGCGTAATCGATCCGGGCGCGCAAAACGGCGCTTTAACTGAAGTCAAGGGATTGGTTGAAAAGCCAGCGGTGGAGGACGCGCCATCGAACCTGATTATTTCGGGGCGATATATCCTGCAACCCGAAGTGATGCGCACGCTGGAACATCAGGAAAAGGGCGCAGGCGGTGAAATCCAGCTGACCGACGCGATGGCAAAAATGATCGGGCATCAACCGTTCCACGCGGTGACTTTTGCCGGGAAACGGTACGACTGCGGGTCAAAGGTCGGGTATATTGAGGCGAATTTGGCAATTGCGCTCGAACGGCCCGATATGGCCGATGAAATCCGTGAGATTGCTAGAAAAATGCTCGGGTAAAATGCTGGCTTAGGCACTTCGTTCACGAATGCGTCATAAAATATGTTATAGGTTACTTTCAGCGTTTTGACGGTTGGAGGGCGTTTTATGAAACTTATGCTCGCATGCTTATTTGTGTTCCTGCTTTCAGGATGTGTCACTTCTATCGTCAAAGACGTGGTGACGGCCCCCATTAAAGTGGTGTCAAAAACCGCCGATGTCCTGACCACCAGCCAATCCGAGTCCGATGAAAAACGCGGACGCAGCATTCGCAAGCAAGAAGAGCAGCTGGGCAAGCTATCGCGCGAACGGGATAAATGGACGCGCAAATGCCAAAATGGCGACCGCGACGTATGCAGCCGCGCCGACGCAGTTGAACAGGAAATGGACGCGCTGAAATACGGGCGGTAAACCGCTGCTCCCGCTTTACTTTCCCTTGCGCGCCCGGTGTTCACCCAAGTCCAAAACATCGCCCTCGCCATCTTCGGGGAGTAATCCCAAACGGCGGGCGACCTCTTGATAAGCCTCCGCTTCACCGCCCAGATCGCGGCGGAAACGGTCTTTGTCGAGTTTTTCACCGGTTTCAATATCCCACAAGCGGCAGCCATCAGGGCTAATTTCGTCGGCCAAAATGATGCGTGAGAAATCACCGTCGAATAACCGGCCAAATTCCAGTTTGAAATCAATCAGGCGGATACCGATGGCAGCGAACATACCGCACATGAAATCATTAATGCGGATCGCCATTTGCGAAATGTCCTGCATCTCTTCCTGTGTGGCCCAGCCAAAGCAGGCGATATGTTCCTCGGCAATCAATGGATCGCCCAGCGCATCATCCTTGTAGCAATATTCGAGCAGGGTGTGTGGCAGCGGCGTCCCTTCCTCGATACCTAAACGCTTGGACAGCGTTCCTGCGGCAACATTGCGCACGATCACTTCGATAGGAACAATCTCGACCTGCTTTACCAGTTGTTCACGCATATTTAGGCGGCGAATGAAGTGGGTGGGGATGCCAATATGCGCCAGCCGCGTGAACACATGTTCGGACACGCGGTTGTTGACCACGCCTTTGCCAGCAATAGTGCCCTTTTTTTGCGCATTGAACGCGGTGGCATCATCTTTGAAATACTGGATTATGGTACCGGGCTCTGGACCTTCATACAGAATTTTGGCCTTGCCTTCGTATATTTTGCGGCGGCGTGTCATGTCGGTATTCCTTGCCCCTGGTATTTTCGCGGTGAGCACGGTTCGCCCACTGCTTTGCATATATGATGCGGCAAAAGCCCAATCATCACTGTTTATTTTCAAATTTCGCTTTGGCTATAATCCATTGCAACTGTAGACGCAATTCGTGATAGCAGTTTTACGGAGAGGGAACTTAAAACCCAGCATGTCGATAAATCTGGAATTACTGATTAAGGCCTATGCCAACGGCTATTTTCCGATGGCGGATGCGCGCGATGATCCCGAAGTGCTTTGGGTGGAGCCGAAAGTACGGGCGATCATGCCGCTTGACGGGCTAAAGCTTTCCAAATCACTGGCCAAAACCATCCGGCAGGACAAATTCCGCGTCACCACGAATACGGCATTTCAACAAGTCATATCGCTGTGCGCCGAATCAGCCAAAGGCCGCGAAGAAACCTGGATCAATTCGGACATCGAAGAAGCGTTTCTGGAGCTGCACGAATATAACCGTGCTCACAGCGTTGAATGCTGGCTTGACACTGATGATGGCCCCGAACTTGTCGGCGGATTATATGGGCTTGCACTGCGGCAATGTTTTTTTGGCGAAAGCATGTTTTCGCGTGCCACCGACGCGTCAAAGGTCGCGCTTTCCTGGCTGGTCGCGCGGATGCGTATTGGCGGTTTCAAATTGCTGGATTGCCAGTTCATGACAGATCATTTGAGCAGCCTTGGCGCAATTGAAGTATCAAAAAAGCAATATTTCAATATGTTACAGGCATCGCTGCAAATATATGAACATCAGGTCGTTTCAACCGTTTGTTCTTCAACAGCAGGTTCATCTGCCGCTTCTTCTTCTGATGGCCCACCAGCACCCGATTGGGGCGCATTAGAAGGTTTTTTGGCTGCGGGGCTTGGCGCAGACCCAGCAGGAGAAGCTGGCTCTACCGCTTCTTCCTCACCAGGAAAGCTCATTTTGCATTCTTTGACCCACACATCATAAATTGGATGCTGGACAACATTCGCAGCAGGATTTTCTTTGAACAGCCACCCTGAAAAAACCTGACGCCAACGCGGCGCATCTGTTGTTCCGGGGGGGCGTTCAAACAAAACCAACTGCACAAATGCGCCGTGATCGGCATAGGTTTCCCATGGAGCCGTCCGCTCGCACGCCCGCAGACGCACCTCGACTTTACCCATCCGGATATATTGACCGGGTTTCAGTTCCAGATCGCGGGCTTCGCCGTTACGTTTGTTTAATAAGCCCAGAACGGCGGTGCGTTCCGCCATTGGCGTTCCCAGCGGGGTTTCAGCATTGGCGATGACAGCGTCCTTACTGGCCGCTGCTTTAGTAACGGGAGGTTTGGAGGCTGCCTGATTTTCTGCATCCTCATTATTGCAAGCGGCAAGCGCCAGCGCCAACATGCCGCACCAAAAATAAGTACCAATTTTCACGCGTCGGGACTCCACGCCTCGTAATCGCCCAGCGCGCGCGCGCGTTTTCCGCCTTGTTCCAGCGCACCTGCAGGACGGTATGCCGCATCTGTGCCGGTCAAATTCCCCGTGGGTTCTTGTTCCCAGCTGCGTACGGGCGGCAAATAGCTTTCAGGTTCACCGTCGTGGGTGTGATGCAACCAGCCGTGCCAGTCGGGATCAACGCGGCTGGCATCATTTGCGCCATTATACATGACCCAACGTTTCTCGCCGTTTTTTGACTGGAAATAATCATTCCCTGCCGCGTCGCTGCCAATTTTTTCGCCGTTACGCGCACTAAATATGGCCGTGCCAATCGTCGCGCCGTCCCACCACGTAAATATCTTTGCTAATATTCCCATGATCCAGCCGATTAAGCGCTATGGCGCAGAGGCGCAATTAAAATCAAAGCGGTGACGCCCAAAACCTTTGCTGGCATATTATTTCCAACGGACCACATCGCCAGCTTTGATCCCCAATTCGCGGGTCAGACCGCCGCGCAGTTCCAGCACCGCCGCGACCTCCTCACCCGATGTTACAGGGTCTTCCGAATACGGGACGGTATTTTGTGCAATGCTTTCAATACTTCCGTCGCTGCGAACGAAAATAATGTCGAGTGGTATCAGCGTATTTTTCATCCAGAAACTTGCCTGACGTGGACGGGCAAATGGAAACACCATCGCGGCATCATCTGCCAATGATTTACGAAACATCAAACCCATGGCCTGTTCCCGCGCAGTTGCGGCGATTTCTGTGGTAAAACTGTGAGTGGATTTTCCGCTTTTGACGCAAAGTGTTACTTGTGGCAACGCGGCATCCGATGTGCCAGCAGCATTTCCTGCGGCGCAGGTTTTTGTTTCGGCTGTTTTTGCGCCAACCGAATTTGCCCCGGTGCAGGCCGATACACAGGCGGCCAGTGCGGCAGCACAAAAATATTTTTTCAACTTCGCTGCTTTCATCATTTCAACCCGGGCGCAATAACGCCGGATTTTTTATCCTGCGGACACGTGATGATCGCCGAACCCGCCTTTCGAATGAAGCATTCGGCATTGCCATTGATCGTGATATTGCCGGAACCAGTATTACTGATCGTTGCGTTTTCTTCGGCCAGAACTTCGACATCGGCATTGCCGTTTTGTTGTAGTTGAAATTTGCGCACAGCCAATTTTCCAGCTTCATACTGACCTGCGCCTTGGATACGTAAACTTGATTCGCGGGCGCTACCCTTGCCGATACTGATCCGCCCGGACCCTGTCATGGCGACGTCAAGCTGGTCAGTTTTAATATTGCCGATATCGATACTGCCGCCGCCGTCCAAAATGATCCGGGAAATGCCATCGCGCTCAATCCCGCCAACGCGCAGTTTGGCATTTCCGGCGAGCGATATATTGCGGACTTGCCGGGTGCTGAGCGTGATGACCAGTGGTTCTTTAATCCGCGCTTTATTATCATCATTGGCAGGTTGCTGAACGCGGATAATCAAATGTTCAGAATCGCGGTCCAACCTCAGCAGATCGAGTATGCGGCGATCACCCGAAGCAGAGGCCGACGAAGGCTTTCCCGTTTCAATATTCACCTGCATATCACCGTAAATGGTAATATCCTGAAACGCGCCTACCATCAATTTACGTTTTTCGGCGTGCCCAGTTTGAGGCATGAAGAATATAGCTGGTAACAGCCAAGCTGCCGGCACGCGGATATTTTTCATAAATGCCATGCCCACACAATCCGCCCCGTAAAAATATAAGAACGCGTTGTCTAAACCAGAATCGGGATGAATACGAGCTTTACGAACATCGCAATTCGCCCGATCCCATATTGTTGCTTTTGCATTTCGCGCCGCCCGTTACTGTCACATCGCCGCTGCCGATGATATTGGCATCAACGTTACCGCTGGCGTTAATCGCGACATTGCCTGATCCGGCGATGGAAATTTCAGCGTCGGTTACCGATAAGTTGCCTGCATCAACGTCACCTGCACCTGCCAGTGAAATATCGGCTTTCGTTGATGTTCCGGCCAAACTAATATCACCAGCGCCCGCAACCGAAACACCTGTAGCTTTCGCCTGCAGTTTTTGGACCCGTATATTTCCCGATCCTGCCAGTGTTATGGTAACATTATCTGCATCAATTCTGTTCGCGGTAACATCACCAGATCCCGCCAGAGCAATGCTGGATAAAGCAGGCGCAGTAATATTGATAATGGCTTCACCGTCATTATTGGACCAGTTTTCCTTGATTCGCCCAACCTTGATCCCGCTATCTGTTATAATATACCGCAGCTTCGCTATCGCCTTTGCATCCCCGGTGGCTCTGATGCTGAATGTGTCCCCTACGGTAAAAACAATGTCATCCGGTCCCATCAGCGAAAGCGCGCTGAAAGATTCTGTTGCAGATGATGTCGTGGAAATCGATTTGCCATCGGCAAAATCGCCACCCCTATTTTTCGTTACAACCTTTACGGCATCATTCGCCGCGTAACCGCATCCGGCGAGTGACAAAAGCGGGGCAATCAAGACAAGCATTTTCATGAAATAATCTCCATCTGTATTATTGAGATAATACAGATAAAGTGGGGCGTGACAATAGGTGTGTTACGGTACCCTTTTACAGATTTAATATAGGAAAGAATTACACTGGTGCGCCGCGCAGTCCGCAGCTAACGCGTCTTTGCGCCATATTCCCTGTTATTAGGGAATTAACAGGGAAAACATCAATTTTCTTATTGTGCTTTAGGCTGGTTTGCACGCTGAAGCCCGCAGAATTCTTAGACTTTTGCTCTAAACTCCCTATAAAAATAACAGGGAGTTCATTCATGCATAACAGGGAATGATCTCTGAGATAACAGGGAGGCACTGCGCCGGTAACAGCGAATGCCTTTGTAAGTATCAGGGATTGAGCGAAGCTTCGATTGTTGGAAATATTAACATTAACGTACGTGACATTTAGGGTCAGGACCTATTAAATACGCACCTGAGGCGTCAAAATGGCGAAGAACCGGGAGCAAAATGCCTGCAGTGGATAGTTATTCTAACTACAAGGGCATTTTGTTTCGGGATCGAAGCCATTTTGACGTCCTTTGGATTTGACTGATTTTGTCCAGTGCTCCGTTGACATCGCTTGAAATATATTCATACTCCTGCGCACTGCCGCCTAACCCTGAACAAAATCGCCGCAAACCTCAGATGCGTATTTAATAGGTCCTGACCCTAATCCCCATGTCTTCTACATTTTTGCTATCGGGGGTTCTGTAGAAGCGACCAATATTTTTGTCTTGTTCTTGGAAAACACCTTTCTTGTTCCCATTTTGTACACGGTGGGCGTGTAATCATATAAAGGAGTCAACCCATGGGTTTAAGTACAGCGGGTTTTTATGACCAAGGTTATTATGGAAGTTATCGAGCGCAGCGTTGCATCGCTCAAACCATGTGCGCGTAATGCGCGTACGCATTCGAAGAAACAAATAACGCAGATTGCTTCGAGTATCGAGCGCTTCGGATTTGTGAACCCGGTGCTCGTTGGCGATGAAGGCGAGATCATCGCAGGCCATGGCAGGGTCGATGCTGCAAAGCAGCTGGGTCTGAAGACCGTTCCGACACTTGCGCTTTCCCATTTAAGCGACACCGAGAAGCGGGCCTATGTGCTTGCGGACAACAAGCTGGCGCTCAACGCCGGCTGGGATCGTGAAATTTTGGCAATCGAGCTTCAAGGCCTGGTCGATCTCGGCTTTGATGTTGAGCTGACTGGGGTCAGCTTGGCCGAGATAGATTTTGTGCTCGACGAAGCAGGGGAGGCGGATCCCGGGCCACCAATGCAGTAGAAGATGCCGTTCTTGACATTACAGGACCTGCAATCTCGCATATGGGTGACGTTTGGATATAGGGACGGCATAAGCTCATCTGCGGTGATGCTAGGAGCAGTGATGATTATGCGATGCTGCTTGGCATTGAGCGTGTCGACATGGTGTTTACCGACCTGTCCTATAATGTTGCCATCGATGGCAATGTTTGCGGGCTGGAGTCGGTCAAGCATCGCGAGTTCGCCTTTGCATCTGGCGAGATGAGCCAGATGCAGTTCACGCAGTTTTTAGAACAGAGCCTAAGTGCAATGGCATCAATCATGTGCGATGGCGCAATATAGACTTGCAACGGTTTGGTTCCGGTCACCTGTCTCCCATTATGCCACTTTAGCTTTGAAAGCCAAGTGGCTTATGCCGTCCAGATATGAGTGGCGACGCCGTAGGTTGTAGAACCCGTTGATGTACTGGAATATGGCCGCATCAGCCTGACGACGTGTTGGCCAGCCTACGGCTCGCCTGCTATGCAGTTTGAGGACTATGGCAAAATAAAGCCAGCAGATGTAGCTGATGTCGCCTGCCCATTTACGGTTGAGTGTATCAGCAATGAAGTTGCCTTCCAGCACATTGGCCGCGATCCCAAGGCTATGGTTGCTGTTGGTCGTCACCTTATGCCTACGGGTGCGAACTGACTAAGTGTCGTTGATACGCATCAACCTTCCTACACGGCGCTCAGCAACATCTAGGCCAGCTTCCTTCAACTCCATCGTCATACTAACCCGCCCCGATGGATAGGTGATCTTAGTCACGCAGTCCACCAGACCATAGACATAACTTAAACTGGCATTGGCAGTGCAACTCTTGCAGTCTAGCCCACAGTCTGGTTGCTTTGCAACATATTGCCGCTAAACTGGACATCATGAGTCTGGCTCCATGGAGCTACCGACATCAGAATGCTTGCGGCTAGAACGGCCAGCAAGCGCTTTCCGACTTGGTTGCCGACCTTGTGTTAAAACGCGTTCGGGGCCGTCTTTCCCCGCCTTGGCTCAGGCCTACTTATACCAATTTATTCCGCAGAGCGACGCTGTCGCTGCCCCCCACAGCAGCAACAGCAGCGACTTTGTGACATCGCTTGCAAGATATGAATCGAAACAGCCTAGACCCCTAATCATCCAGCGATAATGGCCCGTGGTTCAAGTGAGGTAGCACATGGCGCGCGAATAAATCGCATTCGGCGGCATGTGGGTAACCGGACAGTATGAAAGCATCCATGCCTTCGGCTTGATAGGCGCGTATTTTTGCTAGAACCTGATCGGGATTACCGACAATAGCCGCACCGCAACCTGAACGCGCGCGGCCAATTCCAGTCCATAAATTATCTTCGACAAACCCGTCATCCGATGCTGCGGCACGCAGTTCTGATTGCTGCGCCACTCCGGCCGTTTTGGCATCAAGCGATTTTTGGCGGATCGATTCGCCAGCGGCATCATCCAGCTTTGACATTAGCCGCGCCGCATAGGCACGCGCTTCATCCTCGGTTTCCCGAACGATAACATGGGCGCGGTATCCGAATTTCAATGTGCGACCTCTTTTGGCGGCTCGCTCGCGTAAATCGGAAACCACGGCGCGAACATTGTCCATCGTATCGGGCCACATAAGATAGACATCAGCAGCTTCGGCTGCGGCGTCTCTTGCCGCGGGGCTAAGTCCGCCGAAATATAGCGGCGGACATTTGCCCGAATGGGTAGTCATCCTTGGTGGATCAAGTTCAAGCTGATAAAACTCACCTTGGTGCGACAGATGCTCACCTGACAACATTGTCTTCAATATCTTCATGACCTCAACGGTGCGGGCATAACGCGGATCGCTATCTAATTTTTGCCCTGGCAGATCGGATGAGATAATATTCACTGTCAATCGGCCGCCCAAAATCCTGTCGAGCGTCGCGATACGCCGAGCCAGTTGCGGCGGCCAATCTTCACCAATGCGAACCGCCATCAACAACCGCATTCGTTGCAATAACGGTGCGATGGCCGAAGCAAAAACCGTTGTGTCCAAACCAAGTTGATAACCCGATGGCAGTAAAATATTATCAAACCCACCTTTTTCTGCGGTCAATGCGATATTTCGGCAATGTTCCCAGCTGGATTGCAGCATCGGATCGGGTTGCCCCAAAAACTCATAGTCATCGTCACACAGCGCCGAAAACCAGCTTACCTCACATTTACGGTTTTGATTTACATCGGTCATGGCAATTGCTCTCCTCTTGATACCACCAAAACATTATACCAGCTGTCCCGTGTCCAATTGACGGCATAAGCATTGGCCGCATCGCGGATACGCTCTTCATTTTGGGAACCTATTATCGGAATGGGCCGGGCGGGATGGGCCATGATCCAGCTATAGGCCGCGGCACTGCGGCTCACATTCTGTTCCTCGGCAATAGAATCAAGCGCGGTCACTACGGCTTTTTCGCGCTCGTTTTGTGCATCGGATATGCGGCCGCCGCCAAGCGGTGACCACGCAAAAACAGCCATGTCCATTTGCATGGCTAGGTCGAGCTCGCCATTCCCGATTGTATCCAGACAAAAAGGCGATAGCTCGGGCTGTGTCGCGGTGATTGGAATATCCAAAAACGACTGCAGCGATTTGATTTGCGCTATGGTATGATTGGAAACACCGATGGCACGGATTTTCCCCGCTGTAACCGCATCGCCCAATGTTTTGGCAATTTCCTGCGGATGGGTCAAAATGTCAGGTCGGTGGATATACCAAAGATCGAGATTGTCGGTTCCAAGCCGTTTTAACGATGCATCGATAGCAGCGCTCAAATAGGCTGCGCTGCTATCATATGGTAGTGGCGGCATAATTCCGCCTTTACTGGCCAGTATCATTTTTTGACGCAAACCGGGTTCCGCCACGAACAATTTACCCAGCAAAGCCTCTGCATCGCCGAAACCTGACGCGCCATTAAAACCGTAAATATCGGCGGTATCAAAAAAATTGATGCCGGTATCGAGCACAGTGTGGACCAGTTTTGATGCCGGACCAGTATCGCCCTCAAAACGCCACATGCCCCAAGCCATTGAGGATATTTCAATCCCAGTTTTGCCTAGTTGCCGGAATTTTGCAGTTTGCGAAATATTACTCATTCAAATATCATCCTTGGTGAAAAATACGGTTGGGAGCGGCAACGGATTGCCGCTCAATCAATTCATGCGGCAACCGCCGGTGGACGAGTGTTGCGCCCGAAAGCAAAAGATCGGTCGCTGCCTTGGCAAGTTCGAAAGTGGGTTGCCGAATAGTGGTTAGTGGCGGCCAGACCATGCGCGCCAAAGTGGTATCGTCAAACCCGGCAACGGACAAATCATCGGGAATGGTAATCCCTGCCTGATGTGCCGCAGCCTGAACACCAGCGGCCATATCATCGTTGCTGGCAAAAATCGCCGTAGGCGGCGAATTTAACCCCAAGAACATTTCCCCAGCAGCAAATCCGCTTTCAAAATCAAATTCACCTTCCGCCATTAATTGCGGTTCAAACGGCAGTCCTGCCCGGTCAAGTGCGCGGCGATACCCGAAAAGGCGCTCATCGGACGCCATGTGGTTGGGATGCCCCTTGATGAACCCAATGCGCCGGTGTCCTTGATTGATCAGATGCATAGTCATGTCATCTGCGGCCTGCGCGTCGTCCATGAACACAGACGATGTCAGCGCGTGATTGGTGCCCGGCGATATCCGAACAAAAGGAATTCCCATTTGCTCCAATACACGCAGCACCGGATCGCAATCGGTAACGGGCGACGACAAGATAATACCATCGACATGCGTTTCGCTCACCAATCCGCGAACCTGTTCGGCGATGTCAGGGTCTGCCACATCAACGGGTTGGCCCAAAAGCCTTATGCCATCCTCATGACAGCGATGCCAGCAACCAGCCTGTATCTGGTTAATATAATAAGGGCTGTGATTGTCGTATATCAGTGCGATTTGCCCCGATTTGGTTCCTGCCAATATCCGTGCAGCGACGCTCGGCTTGAAATCCAGCTGTTTCATCGCCGTTTCCACCTTTTCGCGGGTGGCGATGCTGACATAGGGATGCGCGTTGAGCACGCGGCTGACTGTTTTTACAGATACACCTGCCAAAGCCGAAACATCCCGAATGTTGCTACGCTGGCTCATAAAGACATCTTCCCGCGTACATCTTTCAGTGACGTAAACAGATCAGAAAATGCACTTGTAGAAAGGGCAAATACGGGCGGCGAGCCAAATGGTGCAGCGACAGAATGATACCCAGAGCTATATTCCTCACCCGTCCATATATGCACCCATGGCGTATCGCCGGGAAAGAAAATCTCGCGTGCCATCGCGCCCTCCTCAATTATCGGAGCTACCAATAATTCAGTACCGTAAAGATATTGATCCTGGCAGGTAAAACATTCAGTTTCATTGGGGTAATGCAAGAAAAGTGGCCGTTGAAGTGGAAGGCCGCTATCGGCAGCTTCGTAAATCAGGGTTTTGATGTAGGGCACGAGCGCAGCATGAACGCGGCTCATCGCAGCAAAATGTGCGAGCAACCTTACATTGGAATCGATCTGCAAATTATCATCAGGGCGGTTGCCCTCGTGCGTGCGCATAACGGGCGTGAACGCCGCCAGCTCGGTCCAGCGCATAAAAAGTTCTTCGCTGCGCACAATTCCGTGGAGCGAGGTATAGCCGCCGACATCGCTATGACTATAGGCATTGCCCACCAAGCCTGCGGAGAGCGCTGCGGTAATCACTGTGCCTATTCCGTCATGGCGGGAGAAATCGACGCATTGATCGCCCGCCCATAACAAAGGGCAATATTGCTGAACGCCGGAAAATCCTGCGCGCATAAAGAATAAAGCGTCGCCAGTTTTATCACGCCGCGCCAACGCATCTGCATTCACTTTGGCCCAAAGCACGGGCCATCTATTATGGGCAAGCATCGGATCGCTGCCATCATACAGGCGAAGATCAGTAGGCAGATATTCGCCAAAATCCGCCATCCACCCGGACAACCCGAAATCGAGCATTTCTTTACCAATAATGCGTTCTGCAAACCACTCTGCCGCCGCAGGATTGGTGAAATCCACAATGCCGCAATTAAACTCGCCAAAATCAACGATATATGGTGCGTCTGTATCTTGTCGCAGCGCCAAATAGCCAGCGGCTTCAGCCTCCCGATACTGTCCGCCATCAATCGCCAGATAAGGATTTACATATCCCAAAAACCGGATGCCACGCGCGGCCAACGCGCCAATTTTATCAGGCAGATCTGGATAGCGTTCGGCGTTCCAATCCCAGTTCCAGAACAATCGCCGTCCGAAACTTGTCTGCCTAATCCCCACCCAATCTTCGCACCATAAACCCGACACTGCGGCGCCCGCCGCAATGATATTGTCCAGCCGTTCAAAGCTGCTTGCACCGCCTTTCAACCCGATAATCGCGCCTTGTATGGCCCAATCCGGCAAAGCAGGTTGCTTTCCAAACCGCGATGCCAGCTTTGAAACGAGTTGCGGAAAATCCGGCGCCGTATAGAATTCTACGCTTGCATCGCCCTGCCATATTTCCATAATATGCTGCGCCGCATCGCTGAAATCCAAAACGCTATATGCACTACTATCCAGATGGCAGGCATAAAGACGCGATGACAGAAATGTCGGCTGAGGATAATTGGTTGTCCAATAATCACCGCCTGCCATGCCCTCTTTATCCATGATACGGGTCAACTGATTTGTCTTGTCGCGGCCAACGCCAGGCTCACTCGTCCACATAGGGAAGCGGCGTCCCTTTAGGTCGAGATAACTCATTTGTTCGCCGCCGCCCCAAACATGCTCGCCTTGCCGCGCAACAAGATGCAGCGTCAGGCGGTCGCAAGCTATGTCATAAGTTTTTATTTTGAGTAAAAAACGATCTGCCTCTGTATGTAGCGAAAGCATGGCGGCAACGGGGCCGTCTTGCTGCGTAAAAAGCTTCACCTGACTATCTTCAACTATCGCAATCGAAAGTGCAGGCAGGCCAGCCGGCTTATCGGTGATTTTGAAGTTTCCTCTGTACATATCTACAGACGCATCGCCCCGGGCCCAATCAATCGCTGGCGATGCTGGGCGATGGCACATGATTAAGTGGCCATCGACCATGAGATCAAAGCCGCCATCCTGCTCAACAAAAGCTACCCGCAGCTTAGTCAAATATCCACACTTCCCGAAATGCGACCCGTTGCCGATAAACCACAGGTCTGTAAAATCATCAAATAGACACAATTGTCTTTATATGACACCGCTTGACATATCAATGATGATATTTCATTCTGACTATGATCTAAATGTAAATATCACCCGCCTCAACGATCAGGCGGTAGTTTTTTTGGGAGGACAGTATAGTGCGTATCTTTATTCAGAACCGTAGATTCACGGCGAGGTCAATTCTGGCTGGCGCGGTTTCCGTTGCAGCCCTCAGCACCGCTTCGGCTGCACAAGCACAAGTCGAAGAAATCGTGGTTACAGCAAATAAGGTTGAGGAAAATGTGCAAGATGTGCCCATTGCCATTACCGCCATTTCCGGCGAACGGCTTGCTCAATCGGGTGTTGCCAGCTTAGAAAATATTGGCAAATTGGCTCCGTCTGTGACATTCCGAAAAGGCAACACTGCTGCCAACAGCGCGCTATTTTTGCGCGGTGTGGGGACGATTACCTTTTCGGCGGCAGTGGAACCAAGCGTATCCACCGTCGTGGACGGCATTGTCCTCAGCCGCAACGGTCAAGCGTTTGCCGACCTAATTGATTTACAACGAATCGAAGTTTTGCGCGGCCCTCAAGGCACTTTGTTTGGCAAGAATGCTTCTGCCGGGTTAGTAAGTTTGGTTTCAAAAGGGGGTACCAACGAATTAGAAGCCGATTTGCGTGCTGAATATTTTGAAGGCGATGAATATCGCTTAAAGGGCTCAATTGCTGGTCCTTTGGCTCAGGATCTATCGGCACGCCTTACTGGTTTTTACGGCAGCTATGATGGCAACATCACAAATATTTCTGGCGGCAACAATAATAAAGTCAATGGCTACGAAAATTACGGTGCTCGCGGTATATTGGATTATAAAGGCGACGGTGCTCGCGTCCGGTTTATCGCCGATTATTTTAGGTCCGATAGCGATTGCTGCGCCGAAGTGACCGGCATCAGCAGGGGCGCGGTGTTAAATGCCGAGCTTGGGTTGCCCGGCGTTGCGCTCGGCGAAGAACAGCGCTTTATCAATCAAGATTTAATCAGCAAAGGCTTAGACACACAGTGGAGCCTGACTGGCGCTGTAGACCTTGATGTCTTTACCGATCATACGCTCAGCTTTGTCACTGGTTATCGCAATTGGGAAAATACCGAAATTCGCGATGGCGATTTCCTTCCACGCGCAACGAATGTTGGCGGGCAGCTGCATGACCTAGGAACCGTTCGAACTCAGCAAGCATCCGCAGAAATTCGTTTGGCATCGGACCAGTCCAAGCCCTTTGTTTATCAAGTTGGCGGCTTCTTGTTTATCTCCAATAACCAGCAAGATTTTACTAGAACCAGCATAGTTTGTCCCAACTCCACCGCGCCCATTGCTGCAACTGGCGCGCGTCCATGCAACTTAGCCGACCTAGTAAACACCCGAGTGCCAACGGCAACATCACGCAGCGATGTCGAGGTCGCCAACTGGGCATTTTTTGGTCAAGCGACTTATAATCTAACCGACCAGCTAAGTGTTACTGGCGGTCTGCGTTATACCCGCGATAATTTGAGTTATACGCATTTCCGCGCACCAGGGATCGATGCCCGAACTGGCCTGCCGCTTGGTGGAACTGCAAATATCGCGGGTGTAAGTCCCTTTGGCGCGGGCGGCAACATCGCTGGTTCGCCTGTTCCAGGAGACGGCACCAATATCGCGCGCGGGCAAACAACGACGAACAATGTGTCGGGCAAAGGATCGGTTCAATTTAAACCAAACGACGATCTGTTATTCTACGGCAGCTATACACGCGGTTATAAAGGCCCAGCGTTTAACGTATTCTTTAACCACACCGCGCCTAACAATTCGCCAGCCATCGATGCCGAGATTTCTGACGCTTTCGAAGCAGGCTTAAAGTCCGAATTTTGGGACCGTAAAATTCAGTTTAATGCAGCAGCCTTTTTGGCGACTTATGTTGGCTTTCAAGCCAACAATTCGGTCGAGATTGCACCGGCGATTTTCATTACCAACTTGACCAACGCTGGAACGGTCCGCACGCGTGGATTTGAAATCGATAGTGTTGTGACACCTTTAGATGGTCTTACTTTCCGCGGAAGCGTTGCATATGTCGATGCAAAGGTTCGCCGGTTTAACCCGAACCCAACAACGGGCGCTGCCGACGTTCGCAACGGGCAACGGCTACCGCTAGCACCCAAGTGGAGTTGGAATGCTGGCGTCGATTATGAAACACCCGTTGGCGAAAACTTTAAGATTTATGCTGGCACAAACTACAACTATACTGGCTTCCAATATTCGGAGATCGGTCAAGCCGGCCCGCTGGAAAGTTATGGAATATGGAACGCTAGTTTGGGTGTTAGCGACATTGACGACAACTATCGCCTCACACTTCATGCACGTAACATTGGCGATACGAGCTATATTACGTTGAATACCGGCACGGGACTGCGGACGTATATTCCGCGCGACGCTGACCGCTATTTCGGCGTGACGTTAAGCGCTAAAATTCGCTAATCTTTTACCACTAGGCTCATGAACAAAAAAGGGGCGCTACCATCACTGGCAGCGCCCCTTTTTCTTTGTGGCGGTCTGGATGACTATGCATCAATATTATTAACATTGCGCAGTTCCGGCTGCATAATATGTACCCACAGCAGTGCCAATAGATAAGCGCTCGCCGAAATAAGAAACATCGGCGCATAACCATGACCTCTGTCAAGTGACCAGCCAGCAAATTCCAGCATCCCTGCACCACTTAAATTTCCCGCCAGCGCGCCCATCGCAATGACGCTGCCAACGGTTCGTGCGGGCACAATGTCGGCCGTCATACCAAAGATGTTGGTCGAGAAGCCTTGATGTGCAAACAAGCCGAGACCAATGATCAGTGCTGCCGTCCACTGGTTCGCCGCATAAAGTGCCAGTGGTAACGGCAGGATCAGCAATGCATAGAAGAACATCGACCATTTACGTGACGCATTACCCGACAATCCTCGTGCCCGTAATATCGGAAACAGAAAGCCGCTGGATAAAGCGCCCACTGCCGCCATTACGAATACGATAGCCGTCGGATAGCCGATTTCACCTTGGGTCAATCCATATTGACGTGCAAAGAAATCAGGAGCCCAAAATAGCACAAACCACCAGACCATGTCGGTCAATATTTTTGCGCCAATCACTGCCCATGTCCTGCGCTGGGCAAGCAAGCTGAGCCAAGGGGTAGAAACTTGTTCTGTCTGATCTTGTTTAGCATGCGGCTGCTCCGCAGGCAGTTTGCTGGTCCCAAGCCACCATAAGAAGAGCCAGACAAAACCGAGCGCGCCGGTCACAAGAAAGGCCGCTTTCCAACCGAATGCCAAAGCAAATGCGGGGACAGCAAGAGGTGCAACAATGGCACCGATATTGGATGCGCTGTTAATGACGCCGAGCCCAACCGAGCGCTCCTTTTCAGGTAGATAAGTAGCCGCCGCCTTGATTGCTGCGGGAGTGTTAACAGCCTCTGCGGCGGCAAGTACAACCCGCGCCATAACAAACTGCTGCACGCTTGCAGCGGCGGCATGCGCCATTCCAGCCAAGCTCCAGACCGCCACAGCCAAGCCATAACCAAAGCGGACACCGACTTTATCAATGAACCAACCGACGCCCAATAATGAGAATGCTGCAGCGATTTGGAATGAGGAACCGAAATGCGCAAATTCCTGATCAGTCCAGCTAAAATCGGCCTGTAGCATTGGCTTCAATAAAGCCAGCACTTGCCGGTCTAAATAATTCAGCGCTGTCCCAAAAAATATAAGGGAAATTAATGCAATCCGAATTGCCCGGCCTCCGTTTATTTCCCCTACTTGCTCTGCTGCTGCCATACTCACTCTCCTCTCCAAACGCTGATGCCACCAATTGCGCCCTTGTTCAGATAGCTAGTGAAGCCAAAAAATACTTGCGCAACCAATTTCCTATGCTTAGTAAACATCTGATATGACACCGTGAGACATAGTGCAAGCAATACGAATAAGGTTGCTTCCTAGCCTTGGTAACACGCCAAATTTAGAGGAATATTGCCGTGGCGAATAGCGAAATCTCATTCGACATTGCAGTGATTGGCGGCGGCGTAAATGGTACGGGTATTGCCCGCGATGCAACCGGGAGGGGAGCGCGCGTTTTATTGCTTGAACAAGGCGATCTGGCGCAAGGTACATCATCTGCATCAACAAAACTAATTCATGGCGGCCTGCGTTATTTGGAGAGTTATGAATTTGGATTGGTGCGTGAGGCATTGTCCGAACGTGAACGGCTTTGGGCCATTGCACCGCATATCATTTGGCCTATGCGCTTTGTGCTGCCACACCGAAAAGGAATGCGCCCGGCCTGGCTGCTGCGCCTGGGTTTGTTCCTCTATGATCATATTGGTGGACGAAAGCTACTGCCAGCCACCAAGACTGTAGATATGAGCGCGCATCAAGCAGGCGAGCCGTTACAATCTGGTTTTGACAAAGCTTTCGAATATTCAGATGGTTGGGTAGATGACTCCCGTTTGGTGGTTCTAAATGCGCGCGATGCCGCAAATAGGGGCGCGGAGATACGCACACGGACCCAAGTTACCGGAATGGAACGCAGCGGCGATGTTTGGAATATCACAACCATTTCGCCTGATGGAAAAACTGAGAGCTTTACCGCCCATGGTATAGTCAATGCCGCCGGACCTTATGTTTTGCAATTGATGAAACTCGCTAAACTTAAAAGCTCCTGCAAGATGCGGCTTGTTCGCGGTTCGCACATTGTGACGCGGCGCTTGTTCGATCACGATTATGCCTATTTTTTTCAGCTTCACGATAACCGCATTTTCTTTGCCATTCCTTATGAGCGCGACTTCACCCTAATTGGTACGACCGATCAGGATCATGAAGGAAACATCGCAGATGCCAAGGCCACGCCTTCCGAAATCGAGTATTTATGTGACGGTATCAATCAATATTTTAGCAAACAAATAACGGCTAAAGACGTGGTCTGGACCTATTCAGGCGTGAGGCCTTTGCTAGACGATGGTTCAGGCAAGCCCGAGGCGGCGACGCGCGGCTACGTTCTTGACTTGTCGGATATTGCCGATGGTCCCGCTTTGCTCAACATATTTGGCGGCAAGATCACAAGCTACCGGCATCTGTCCGAAAGTGCGATTGATAAACTGTCATCCCGTGTGCCATCTTTGTCAGGCGGGCATTGGACCGCAGACACACCGCTGCCTGGTGGTGACTTTCCTGTATCCGGTGCTCCTCAGATCAAAATGCAACTGATTGAGCAATATTCTTTCCTTGATGCTGGCACAATCGATCGCATTGCGAAAGCTTATGGAACGCTTGCCGTTAAATGGTTGGGCGATGCCAAATCGGCGGGGGATTTGGGACAGGATTTCGGCCACGGCTTGCGCGGCGCTGAAGTTGAGTATCTGCTGAATCAGGAATGGGCTCAAACAGCCGATGATATATTATGGCGACGTTCTAAACTTGGTCTGCATTTTGATATGGCACAAGTACAAATGCTGGCTGATTTTCTATCACAGCGGCAAAAGCAAACATGACATATATTGCCACAATATTCGTGCTGTTTGATGTATCAGGAATTGTGAATGAGCAATAAAAACATCACTGAAATGGATGTAGTGGCTGGCGATTTATACGGCGAAATCTGGATTTCAGAATATTCGGCGACGAAAAAAGTAAAGTACTCGGTCAAAGACTATTTACCCGGATTGATCCTCGTCGCAGTTGCCGGTGTCACTGCAACCTGGCTTGCGGAACATTACCGCATGCCGGTTATCTTGGGCGGCCTTTTGATAGGGCTAGCTCTCAATTTCATTTCGGCATCGCCAAAGGTTCATCTTGGACTTGATGTGTGCAGCAGCAGCTTATTGCGATGGGGGATTGTATTACTCGGCACCCAGATAACTGCAGCGCAGATCGGTAGCTTAGGATTTTCAAGCTTTATGGCCCTTTTAGTGATCATGGCGATAGTCATACTAACGGGTATAATCGGCGCTAAGTTAGCTGGGCAAAACGTTTATGTCGGTTTGCTTGTGGGGGGAGCCACAGCTATTTGCGGCGCATCTGCAGCGTTGGCGCTCTATGCTCTGATTGGCCGTGACAGGCTCACGCAAGCACAATTCACCCTTTCGTTGGTAGGCATCGCCCTAGCGAGCGCCATGGCCATGTCATTCTATCCCATATTAGCAAGTGCGGCCGGATTTACCGATCAGCAAGCCGGATTTCTAATGGGCGCAGCAATCCATGATGTAGCCCAGTCACTTGGCGGCGGTTACAGTTTTTCGGAACGTGCCGGCGAATATGCCACGATCGTAAAGCTATCACGTGTTGCTTTATTAGCCCCGGTTATCGCTCTTATCGGGCTTGCCATTCCCAGTGAAAACGGCATGCGACCAAGTTTTTTAACTCGGCTGAAACTGCCTTGGTTCGTGCTCGCTTTCTTTGCTATCGTGATCCTAAATTCATTCATAACCCTCCCAGTCTGGGTGCAGCAATATGGATTAATTGCGTCCAAAACAATGCTGCTATGCGCCGTTGCCGCGACTGCCATGCGTTCGCGTCTGGATGCACTTATTTCCCAAGGCTGGCGGCCATTAATCCCTGTTGGCCTAGCAACAAGCGTAGCATTTGCTAGCGCTTTCGGTTTCGCTTGGAACTTCTTATAAACGGTGACTAACTGGCGATCAACGACACGATCAGTGCTTCAGCTATAAATATCATTGAGCTTTATTCCGCTGTGGCCATTTTTGCTGAACAATATCCATGCCGCGCTCTAGCCACTGAAATGGTAGCCACAAGATTCACGAGTACAGGAAGAATCAATATTCAATACCTACACGGTAAAGGTTGAAGCGAGAAAAGGGTGCGAAGCGCGCTGGACACTCTGGCAAAGCTATCAAAAAAATATAACTCGTCAGCTTAAAAGCCCGCCGAATTGTTGCCCCAGCGTCGTTATTCGATTTCGGTTAGGAGAAAACGGCAGGAAAGTTGGACAAATCTGCCGAAGCAGCCGGGCAGCGAGCGACAACATTGCGGACGTTACGGCTCAACTCTTCCCATGAGCTTCCATCCCCATAGGCTGAGCGCCAACATCGCGGCGTTTGCTCCAAAATCCAGAGCCAGCCAGCGATTGAAGATCGGCACTTCAAAAACAAACCAATAGTTGAACCAGAAAAACGGTAATAGCGCGATGGCGTAAACCATAAATGTCTTACGCTGCCATTGGCTGAACCAAACGAACAGGCCGCCGAGAATGGCCTGAGCACCAAAGCAACCAATGAATAGTGCACTTGTTGCACTGAGATGCTGGTAATCTGGAGTGACAGCAAGGCGCTCAACCATTCTCGGCGCGAGTAAACACCAACCGCCAAGAATGAAGTAGGGAAGCGCGATCAAGCGCTGGATGTGAAGTGGATGCATGACTGAACGCTTCGACTTTTTTTTACGTGACTTAGCGCTAGCACGATTTGTGCAATG
>JANOKA010000068.1:0-25596 GCA_031418995.1 Sphingomonadales bacterium
GCCGCTACGATTGCCGCAAACGGTCCCTTGGCTTTGATTGCAACCAAGCGGATTATCAACGAACGACCGGACTGGAACAGCGGCAGTATGTGGCAAAAACAAGCGGAGATTTCGATGTCGGTATTTACATCGAATGACAGCAAAGAGGGCGCACGCGCCTTTGCCGAAAAACGCAAGCCAGTTTGGACGGGGGCCTGATATGCATCCGTTTGTCCATGCGCAAAGCCATCCCGAAAAACCTGCTGTCATCGTCGCCGAAACCGGAGAAATCAGAACCTTTAAGCAATTGGACGAAGGGTCCAATCAGGTGGCGCAATTCTGGCGTACACGGAGCCTTGGCCATGCAGATGTGGTGGCGATCATGCTGGACAATACGCCCGATTATTACAATCTGACCTGGGGGTCGCAGCGCGCCGGGTTGCGATACGTGTGTGTTTCATCAAAACTGACGGCGGACGAAACCGATTATATTCTGGAAAATTCGGGTGCGAAATTGCTGGTCATGTCGGCCTCGCTCGCGCCGTTGGCCGCACAATTGACGACGCAGATTGAACGATACGCGCATGGCGGTGAGATTACCGGGTTTGCCCGTTTTGAAGATGCCTTATCTGCTATGCCAACAACGCCAATCGCCGATGAACGCGCAGGCGTGGATATGCTCTATTCCAGCGGTACGACGGGACGGCCAAAGGGCGTACGCATTCCCCTGCCGGAAAGTCATGATATTGCGCAAATGAACCCACTAGTGATGCTGGCCATGGGGCTTTACCGTTTTAATCCCGACAGTGTGTACCTCTCGCCCGCGCCATTATATCATGCCGCGCCGCTGCGCTGGTCGATGACCATGCATAAAATTGGCGGCACCGTGGTGATGATGCAGAAATTTGATCCCGAAAATGTGCTGCGGGCGATTGAGACGTACCGGGTGACATGCGGGCAGTTTGTTCCGACGCATTTTGTCCGCATGCTGAAAATGGACGAAGATATGCGCGGCAAGTATGATCTGTCATCGCTCGATTGCGCCATCCACGCCGCCGCGCCGTGCCCCGTTCCGGTTAAGGAAAAGATGATCGATTGGTGGGGGCCAGTGATCGAGGAATATTATGCCGGCAGCGAAGGTAATGGCATGACGTTTATCGGGTCAAAAGACTGGCTGACTCGCAAGGGATCAGTGGGTAAAACTGTATTGGGCGTTGCGCACATTTTGGGCGATGACAATGAAACCGAACTGCCGCCGCGCAGCGAAGGAACGATCTTTTTTGAAAGCGACAATGTTTTCGAATATCATGACGATGCCGAAAAAACTGCGTCGAGCCGCAATTCAAAGGGTTGGTCCACGCTTGGCGATGTCGGTTGGATGGACGAGGATGGTTTCCTGTATCTGACCGACCGCAAAAGCTTTATGATTATTTCGGGCGGCGTAAATATCTATCCGCAAGAAATCGAGAACCACTTGATCGGGCATCCGGCGGTGCAAGATGTGGCGGTGATCGGCGGGCCGCATGACGAAATGGGCGAGGAAGTAATCGCGGTTATTCAACCCGTCAATATGGCGGCGGCGGATGATGCGTTGCGCGACGAACTGACGGCATTTGCGCGCGAAAAACTGTCGGGTATCAAAATTCCGCGTCGGATTGATTTTCGAGCCGAATTGCCCCGCCATGATACCGGAAAACTATATAAGCGCCTGTTGCGCGACGAATATTGGAATAAGTTACCCGCCGATAAAGCATCTTAGGAGACGATCATGGCCACCCAAGTAATCCCCACCGTTACGCACGAGATTGCATCGATTTTGATTGAGGCCAAAAGTTATGCCGAATGGGACGGGCTGTTGGATCAGTTTGAAACACTGCGCAACGAAGCTCCAGTTGCCTTAGTTCAGAATGACGATCTGCATGATCCGTTCTGGCTTATTACGCGGCATGAGGATGTGATGCGGATCAGCAAAGACAATCAGACATTCCTAAACAACCCGCGCAACGTCGTATTTAATATAAAATCCGCCGATGAATTTGTGAAGACGCTTACTGGCGGGGATCCGCATCTGGTGCGTTCGCTGGTATCACTCGACGCGCCCATTCATCCCAAATACCGTAAGCTGACGCAGGAATGGTTCATGCCAAAAAACCTGAACCTGATGGAAGGTGAGATTAAAGCCCTTGCGTCGCGCACGGTCGATAAATGGATAGCTACCGGCGGCGAGGCGGATTTTGTGCCGTTGGTTTCTGCGCCCTATCCGTTGCATGTCGTAATGCAGATACTGGGCGTACCAGAGGACGATGAACAGCGCATGTTGTTCCTGACGCAAAAACTGTTTGGGGGTCAGGATGAAGACCTGAATCAGTCTGGCATGGCGAATATGACACCCGACCAGATCATGCAATTGGTGGCAGGCGCAGTCGCTGACTTTGAAGCCTATTTTGCCAAATTGACCGCCGAAAAGCGCGCCAATCCGACGCAAGATGTCGCCAGTGTCATCGCCAATGCGATGGTCGACGGCGCCCCGCTGAACGACCGCGATATGGCGGGATATTACATCATTTTGGCGGCGGCGGGTCATGATACGACATCGGCGTCGACCGCAGGCGCAATGCTTGCCTTGGCGCAGGACCCCGCGCAATTTCAGCGGTTAAAGGCGGACCGATCCTTGCTGCCCGGTATTGTCGAAGAAGCCATCCGCTGGACCACGCCTGTGCAGCATTTCATGCGCACAGCGGCCGATGATGTTGAGGTTGGCGGGGTTCAGATTGCCAAGGGTGACTGGCTGATGCTGAGTTATATTTCCGCCAATCATGACGAGCGTGTGTTTGCTAATCCGCGCAAATTCGATGCCTCGCGCACCCCTAACCGCCACGTTGCATTCGGCGCGGGCGCGCATCAATGTCTGGGGCTGCATATGGCGCGGATGGAGATGAAAATCCTGTTCAACGAATTGCTCGACCGGTTGGACCATATCGAACTGGCAGGGGAGCCCAAGCGCGCGAATTCTACATTTGTCGGCGGTTTGAAAACACTGCCGTTGCGCTTTAGTGCTAGTTGACGTGACGGGCCTTGCGGTTTAACCGCTTGGTTAAATTTATTCAGGAGAAATATGATGGCAGTTGCCTATATTGTAGATGCAGTGCGCACCGCTGGCGGAAAACGCGGCGGACGGTTGGCTGGCATACATCCCGTTGATTTGGGCGCAGCCGTCTTTGACGCGATTGCAGAGCGCAATGCATTTGATCCAGCCGCTATCGATGATGTGATTACGGGTTGCGTCAGCCAAGGCGGGCAGCAAACGATGGATGTGGGGCGTAACGCCGTGCTCGCGTCCAAACTACCCAATAGCATCCCTGCCGTCACCATTGACCGCCAATGCGGATCATCACAGCAAGCGATGCATTTTGCCGCGCAAGGCGTGATGTCGGGAACGCAGGATATGGTGCTGGCCAGCGGGATTGAAAGCATGACCCGCGTTCCCATGGGCAGCGTTGCGACGTTGTTTATCAAAGAAGGCCTTGGCCATTATAAATCAGATCGGTTGGAGGCGGCGTTTCCCGGCATCATGTTCAGCCAGTTCAAGGGCGCGGAAATGATCGTCACCAAACACGGGTTTACCAAAGACGATCTGGACCAGTTTGCCTACGAATCCCACCTGAAGGCGATTGCCGCAACGCAAAGCGGCGCATTTGACCGCGAGATTATATCGGTCGCCATCGAAACCGCCGATGGCGCGGACGTGCACAAAATTGATGAAGGCATCCGGTTTGAAGCGACGTTAGAAGGAATATCTGGCGTAAAGTTATTGCAAGAAGGCGGTACGATCACCGCCGCGTCCTCTAGCCAAATCTGCGACGGGGCCTCGGCGGTTCTGATCTGTTCGGAGCAGGCATTGAAAGACCATGGCCTGACACCGCGTGCGCGTATCCATAACCTGACCGTTACGGCGGGTGATCCGGTCATCATGCTGGAGGAACCTTTGTTTGCCACCGACCGCGCCTTGAAACGTGCTGGCCTGAACATCGGCGATATCGATGTGTATGAAGTGAACGAGGCATTTGCGCCTGTGCCACTGGCATGGCTGAAACATACCGGCGGCGACCGCAGCAAGTTGAACGTCAATGGCGGCGCGATTGCTCTTGGTCATCCGCTGGGCGCATCGGGCACAAAATTAATGGCGACATTGCTAAACGCACTGGAAGCACGTGGCGGCAAATATGGCTTGCAAACAATGTGCGAAGGCGGCGGCCAAGCTAACGTTACGATAATCGAACGCCTCTAAACCCACACCCAATATAATCTGAATAAGGAACACAACATGGAATTAAATTCATCGGTATCGGCGGTTGTCACGGGCGGCGCATCTGGATTGGGCGCAGCAACGTGCCGGGCATTGGCGGCAAAGGGCGTGAAGGTTGCGATCTTTGATCTGCAGACCGAAAAAGGCGAGGCGATGGCTGCTGAAATTGGCGGCATATTCTGCGAAGTAAACGTCACCAGCGATGAAAGCGTCGACGCCGGATTTGCCAAGGCACGCGAAGCGCACGGTCAAGAGCGTATTCTCGTCAACTGCGCAGGCACAGGCGCAGCAATGAAAACCGCCAGCCGTTCGAAAACCGATGGTTCAATTAAGCATTATCCGTTGGACGCATTCAACTGGCTGATCCAGATCAATCTGGTTGGCACATTCCGCTGCATTGCCAAATCGGCGGCAGGCATGCTGACGCTGGACCCGCAAAATGAGGACGGCGAGCGCGGTGCGATTGTAAACACGGCGTCGGTTGCTGGCGAAGACGGGCAAATGGGTCAGGTTGCGTATTCGGCATCGAAAGCAGGCGTGATTGGCATGACATTGCCCATCGCACGTGATTTGATGAGCGAAGGTATTCGCGTTAACACCATCCTGCCGGGCATATTTGAAACCCCGTTAATGCTGGGTGCGCCGCAACAAGTGAAAGATGCGCTGGCCGCGTCTGTTCCCTTTCCAAAACGTTTGGGCAATCCGGCGGAATATGCGCATCTGGCGCTGACGATGATCGAAAACAGCTATTTCAACGGCGAAGACGTGCGGCTTGATGGCGCAATCCGTATGGCCCCGCGGTAAGTCATGACGCAGGAATTCACTCAGATCACCTATACCGTCAGTGACGGCGTTGCGACGCTAACGCTTAACCGCCCTGAAAAAATGAACGCATTTACGGGCGTCATGATGCAGGAAATGTGCGCGGCATTTGATCTGGCCGATGCCGATGACGGGGTTCGTGCCGTTGTGGTAACGGGCGCGGGCGACCGGGCATTTTGCGCTGGCGCAGACCTGACACCGGACGGCGGGGGCCAGGTTTTTGCCGACGCAGCGCCCGTTGAATCGCTGTCCGACACCCGCGTTCGCGACAGTGGTGGGCGGCTGACGCTGCGGATTTTCCAGAGCAAAAAACCCGTCATCGGTGCGATCAACGGCGCAGCGGTCGGCATTGGCGCTACGATGCAGCTCGCCATGGATATGCGGCTGGCCAGCAACACAGCGCGTTTCGGTTTTGTGTTTGCCCGGCGCGGGATCGTACCAGAGGCGGCGTCCAGCTGGTTCCTGCCGCGTCTTGTCGGCATGCAACAATCGCTGGAATGGTGCATGACGGGGCGTGTATTTGACGCAGAAGAGGCGCTATCGGGAGGCCTTGTACGATCGGTACATGCGCCTGAAGATTTGTTGCCAGCCGCTTATGCACTGGCGCGCGAAATTGCCGATAATACTGCGCCTGTATCCATAGCCCTGACGCGGGCAATGTTGTGGCGGTTATCAGCGGCAGAACATCCGATGGCGGCGCACAATATTGATAGCAAAGCGATTTACCGCCGGTCCCGTTCGGGGGATGCCAAAGAAGGCATTGCAAGTTTCCTCGAAAAACGCGATCCGGTATATCCAGACAGTGTAAGCGCCAATATGCCGGACTTTTTCCCGTGGTGGGATGAACCGGAATATGCGTAAATAGGGGGATGCATGGCGGTTTTTGAACCAAAGCTTGTGGAGGATACCACCGATAGCGGGTCGGCGCGGGATCAGCTGCTGGATGCAGCCAGCAAAATCATGCGCGACGGCGACACGATTAATTTGTCGCTGTCCGAATTATCGCTGCGCGCCGGATTGAACAGCGCGCTGGTAAAATATTATTTCGGCAACAAAAGCGGCCTGATGCAGGCGTTGCTTGACCGCGATATGGGCAATATTGTCGCCAGCCTTGGCGCGTTGGTGGCAAAAGACATGCCGCCCGAGGAAAAACTGCATCGCCATATTAGCGCGGTCATCGACACATATTACCAATTCCCGTATCTAAACCGATTGCTGATGCAGATGGTCCGCGATAGCGCGCCGCCCGAAGCAGCGCGGATTGCCGACCTTTATCTGAAACCCATTGCCGATGTTTACAGCAAATTGATAGCCGAAGGGGTGAAGGCCGGAAAATTCCGTGATGTCAATCCGCAGATGTTTTACTTCACCGTTACAGGTGCAGCGGACCGGTTTTTTTCGGCGCGGCTGGTGTTGCGGCATTGTTTCGATCAGGATGACATAAGCGAGGAAATCCGCGATCAGTACCGCGAACATACGGTGGAACTGATTATGCGGGGTTTGCTGGCGTAAGGTTAAGCCAGGCCCAGCGCTGCCCTGATTTCATCGCCATCGGCATCGATACCTGCAGGATCGGCATAGGTTTGTACTGGCGTGCCTGCATAATGTACCGGATGCCGCATCGACCGAAACGGCCCCAATGTTTCGCTGCGGCGTTCTTCAAAAAAGCCAACCTGCACCAAATGCGGATTGGTTAAAACATCGGCCATTGGGTTAAATTTCATCGCCGGAATATTATTTTCGGCCAGTAAAGCCGTCCAATCTGCGGTGGTTTTTTCCGCAACCACCTCTTCGATCAGCGCATAAAGCTGCCCGGTATTTTTGGTCCGTTCCTGATATGTGGCAAATCGCGGATCATCGAATATACCCGGCCTACCGCCCAGTTCAAAAAAGCGAGCCCATTGCGCATCATGATATGGCACAATGGCCAAATAGCCGTCTTTCGTCGGATAGGGACGACGGCGCGGGTTGACAGACCGCGTATAGCCCAGCTTTCCATTGCCGGGCATATAGGTTTCTCCCCACAGATTTTCCGTCATGTTGAACCATGTAAACGCCTCAAACATCGGCACTTGGACAAATTGTCCGCCTTGGCCGTTTTGGCGGGCAATATACGCTGCCATTGCTGCTTGCGCCGCAAACAGGCCGCTTACTTTGTCCGCAATCAATGAGGGGGAATAGCTTGGCGCGCCGCCATCGCGGATTTGCGGCAATGCGGCAAAGCCCGATGCCGCCTGGATCAGGTCATCAAATGCCTGCAATGGCGCATAGGGGCCGTCCCCGCCAAATCCGGCGCAATGGACATAGATAATATCGGGATTCATGGCTTTCACCTGTTCATAACCCAGGCCCAATCGTTCCATGCCCGCCATCCGGACATTGTGGATGAATATATCTGCGCCGCGCAGCAGCTGGTGCAAAACAGAGCGATCAGCCTCTTCATTGGCATCCAGACTGATGAATTTCTTATTGCGGTTGAGCGCCGCAAATATCGGGCCCGTGTCACCTGTCGGAGAATCCCCGGCATAGCGCATGATATCGCCAGGCGTTTTGCCGCCCTTATTTTCCACTTTAATCACTTCTGCGCCCAAATCGGCAAATTGCAATGTCGCCAATGGTCCCAATACCACCGACGTCATGTCCAATATCCTTAATCCCTTCAATGGTCCGCTAGGCGGCGTTTCCCATTGCAGTTCGGGCCAGTGTGATTGCGGTGACATATTGATTTTTGCTCCGATATTGCCTTTGCGCCGATATGCAGCGATAGGATGTTTAATCGTATGATTAAGGAAAAATGGAGGCGGCGCAATGGCCGATTTTGATACGTCCGCGCCAGTGCTGGTCGGTGTGGGAGAGGCCAGTGGATCGCGGCTTGGAATAGCTTGGCAAAGCCCCGTACATCTTGCCGGCGCAGCCATAAACGCTGCTTTGGCCGACAGTGGGCGATCAGCCGCGCTCGGCCAAGTCATCGACTGTATTGCCGCCACGCGGACATTTGAGGATAGCGGCCTTGCCATGGGCACGGGATCGCCGGATAACGTACCGCAGGCCTATGCGGTAGCGGGCGGACTAAACCCGCAGCATTTCATCTATGCCGATGTCGGCGGGCAAAGTCCCCAAGCGCTGGTCAATGAATTTGCAAGCGCCGTGCAGCGCGGCGAATATCGCGCCGTGGTGATCGCGGGGGCAGAGGCCATTGGCAGCGTCAAACGTGCCCGAAAACAGGGTGTGGAATTGAATTGGCGGCAGCCGTCGGACGTAGAATTTGACAACCGGATTTCAAGCTATCCCATACTTAGCCGCGCCGAAATCCGTCACGGGATCATTTCGATGCCGCTGGCATATGGCTGGGCCGAAACGGCACGGCGCATATTGCGCGGGCTGGATTTGGATGCATACCAGATCGAAATGGCGCAGCTATGGGCGGCCTTTTCCGGCAAAGCGTTGATGCGGGAACATGCGCAATTTGCCAAGGCGTGGGACGTGAGCGGACTAACGGATGATACGCCGGATAATTATTTGATAACAGAAATTTACCGCCGCTGGATGATTGCACAGGATGCGGCTGATTTGGGCGGCGCGCTGATATTAACCACAGCAGGGTTGGCGCGCGATATCGGCATTGCGCCGGAAAAAATGATATGGCTGACGGGCGCTGCCGAAGCAAACGAACCGCCGCTGAGCGAACGGGTCAATATTGCCGGAAGCGACGCGCAAAAATTTGCTGTGGATGCAGCGCTTGGTCAAGCAGGCATAACGGCAGCGGATTTAGGACCAATTGATATTTACAGTTGTTTTCCCTGCGCGGTGTTTGCCGCGACCGATACCATGGGTTTGTCCAGACGCGGTGCCGCAGACTATACCTTAACCGGCGGCCTGACATTTTTTGGCGGCCCCGGAAACGGGTATAGTCTGCATGCCATTGCTGCGATGGTACAGGCATTGCGGAATGATGGCAGCAAGCCGGGGCTGATAACGGCCAATGGCGGCGTGCTCACCAAACAAGCCGCTGGCATATATTCGGCAGTGCAGCCGGGCTTTGCTTGGCCGGGCGATCCAGTGCGCGGATATGCGGCAGATTCTGTAAACATAGCCGAGGAACCGTCCGGACTTGGCAAGATACTGACCTACACCCGGCCTGTCACAAAAGGCGTGCTTGGTGATGCAACTTTGCTGTTGGAAATGGCAAATGGGGAACGGGCGCTATCGGTGCTGTCTGCAAGTGTTATTCCTGTGGGCCGCGATATTGCCAGCGCTAACGCTGTTATAACGGCAGGCGAAAAACGCCATATGGCGGCGCTGGTATAGGAGCCGATTTTGCGCTATTATGCATGATGAAGGGATATTTTACAGGAGAAAGCCATGCGTAAATCTACCTACCCCATTCTCATAGTGGCCACCGTTCTGGCGGCATCATGCACGCAAAGCGGCGCGCTTTCCACGCCGCAACCTTTGACCGAAAAACAATCAACGATGCTGACCAAAGCCTTGGCGGGGCGCGTGGCCGGAACACCTGTAGATTGCGTTAGCGATCTTGGATCGGTTAACTTCACCCGAGTTAGCGACAATATTATGTTGTATCAAAGCACGGGGCGGACCGTGTATCAAAATACCCTGCAATATACCTGCAATGGTTTATCGCGCGACAGCGACATCTTGGTATTTGACAAATTCGGCAGCAATTATTGCAAAGGCGATTTGGTCCGTTTGGTCGACAGGACCAGCGGAATTGCTGGCGGCACATGCCGCTTAGGCGCATTTGTGCCGTATAAACGCGTAAATGGCTGACGCGCTCCGTCTGGAACGCGTCACGCCAAACTCTATTGAATAGTTATCGTCACAGCGCGGCGGTTTTGCGCCCATGATTGCTCGTTTGATCCCATGGCTTGAGGCCGCTCTTTGCCATAGCTGACGGTTTGAATGCGCGCCGGATTTATGCCCAGTGACGACAGGAAATTCTTCGCGGCATTTGCGCGCCGTTCGCCTAGCGCCAGGTTGTAATCGCGCGTGCCGCGTTCATCCGCGTGACCCTCAACCGTGATCCGCACATTTGGATATTGGCCCAGCCACTGTGCCTGACTTTGCAAGGTTGCCTGATCTTCGGGGTCGATATTGAAACGGTCGGTATCAAAGAAAATCCGGTCAGCAGAAACCGTCCGTACAAAATCCTCCTGACTGCCGGGCAGAACTTGGCCAGCGCCGCCATTTTGGCTATTATCCCCATAATCAGAACCTTGCGCGGGCGGCGGTAAGTCTTTCAGTTTTTTGGGTCCGCATGCCGTGACCAGCGCCGTAGCGGCCAGTAACAAGCCAATTGCGTGAGTTTTTGAATTTGGTCTTATTATCATCAAACTTCTCCTTTGTATTTAGCCCCGCAAACCACACTGCCTCAAAACTGCTTATGGCAAAACGGGCCCCCATGCCGGGTCCGATCCGTCGACGGGCGTTGGCAATTTCCGCTCATTTGCGCCTGTTAAATCCACCTGCCATATTCCTGTTTTACCACTATTCTTCTCTGTGCGAAAGAATTGGATGACTCGGCCATTGGGGGCCCATGTCGGGGCCTCGTCTTGCCAGCTGTTGGTGAGCAGGCGTTCGCCCGAACCATCGGGGCGCATCGTGCCAACGCGGAAATCTCCGGCAATGCGCGTGAATGCGATTAGGTCGCCGCGCGGGCTCCATTCCGGCGTAGCAAACCGGCCGCCGCCAAAACTGATCCGGCGTTGGTTTGAACCGTCTGCATTCATAATATAGATTTGCTGGTTACCGCCGCGATCGCTTTCAAACACGATCTGGCGGCCATCGGGGGAAAAGCTGCCGCCGACGTCGATTCCCGGCGTATTGGTCAACCGGACGGGCGCGCCGCCAGTCACCGCAATTTTATAGACATCGGTGTTGCCCGCCACTGCCATCGAATATAGAATGCTTTGGCCATCGGGGGACCAGCGCGGCGCAAAGGTGGGGTTCTTGCTGGCCGTTATCAGCTGCTGCCGTCCGCTGGCGACATCGTAAACATATATGCGCGGGTTACCGTCGCTATAGCTTAGATACAGGATCGAGCGGTAATTGGGCGAATATCGCGGCGTCAGCGCGCTGGCCGTGCCGGATGTTATGAATTTATGATTGGCGCCGTCTGAATCCATAATTGCCAGCCGCTTCATTCGGTTTCCCTTGGGCCCAGTTTCGGCGATATAAGCGATGCGGCTATCGAAAAAGGGCCGTTCTCCGGTAACTTTCGAATAAAAGGCATCGGCACATTTATGTGCGGCGCGCCGCCATTCGCCCGGTGCAACCACAAATCCAAGCCGCGTCACTTCGCTACCGAAAGTAACGTCATATAAATAACAGCCGATAGTCAGATTGCCGTCGCCGCCGACGCGCACGAACCCTTCGATCAGCTGTTCAGCACCCCGCCCTTTCCAATACTCATATTGCGGCGCGGTTACCTCGGCCAATGATATGGCGCGAAGGCCCGAAGGCCCGATGGGTTCGAACAATCCGCTGGCGCGTAAATCGGACGAGATCACATCGGCGATTTGGCGGCCCAAATTCACGCTATTGCCTGCGGTTGTATCGGCTGGCGAAGGCGCGACCAATACCGGAACTGCGACGCGGCGGATTTTGGCGGTGTCAAATTCAACAAGTTCGGGCTCGTCGCTTGGCGCAGGTTCAGGAACGGTTTGCGCACTGGCCATCGGCGCAGAAAACAACAGTCCAAGGACCGCCAGATATTTGGTAGGGGAGAAATAGCGCATAATCATTCCAATAGTTATTTAGCTTTTAACTGCAGCGCGTGGGTTTTCCAGACATCGTAATATTCAGGGTCCAATCCGCGATAGGGCGCAGCTTGTTTGGCAGCTTTCAGCGCACATTGACGCAGCGGGTCGGCCTGCGGGGTGTTGCTGGCGGTTACGCCTGTTTGCTTATCAAACCGGACGCTGGATAGCCCGCCATTGCGGTCCAAGCTGAGCGTTATGAACGTGCGGATGGCGTCCATATCGACGCCCGATGGCGCGCATGCCTCCAAATAGGGTTTAATCTGTCCCGCCAGCGCCGCGTTTACAGATCGGCGTACCTCAGCGGCGGGTTTGCCTGGGGGCGCGGTGGCGGTGGGTGATTTCCCTTGGCCATTTGCGGTGTTTGGCCTTGCAGCACCGCTGGCACTGTCCTTACCAAGTCCCGCGATACGGTCTTCAAATCCCTTGCCAAATCCGCCCGATTTGACAGGCGGCTTTATGGTTTTTGCAGGCGAGGTTTTAGCAGCGACAGGCTTTACCTTGGCAAGCGCTGGCTTTGTCACGGGTTTCTTGACCGTGACCGGAGAAGGTTTTTTAGCCACAACAGGTATGGGTTTGAGCTGCGTCTTTGCCACGGGTTTAGCAACGGGCCTGACGATGGGCCGTTCTATCACGCGCTCCACTGGCGGCGCAGGTGCCTCCGGCGCCGCTTCCTCGGCAGGCGCAGCAGGCTCCGGTTCCGATAATGTAGCAGGGGCAGGCGCGTCATCGGACGGCGCAGGCGAAGTGGCCTCGGGCGCAGTTTCGCCCACCAGCGAAACTGCAATTGGATTAGGCCGCATCAATCGCTCGCTCGCGCCAAACAGGCCAAGCGATAATAGCAGCAGCAGAAACGCGTGTCCGCCAACCGCCGACCCTAAACCTATTTGTTCTGCGCGGTTCATTGCCATGGGTTATTCCGCCTTTGATGAACCTGTGGTGACCAAACTGACACTGTTAAGGCCAGCTCGGTTCAATTCGCCCATCACTTTCATCATCTTGCCATAATCAATATCACGGTCGCCGCGCAGCATGATTTGGCGCGGTTCTTCCGGATTCTGCTGCTCTGCTAATACCGCAAATTTTGCCGCCAGATCGCCCATGCGGGTTTCTTGCCCCTCGATATAAACCGCGCCTTTCTTATCGATGGAAATCTCAATCGGCTCTTTCTTTTGATCCAAGGCATTGGCGCTGGTTTCGGGCAGTTCGACAGGTACGCCGGATACGAGCAAGGGCGCGGTGACCATGAAGATAATCAGCAACACAAGCATGACGTCAACCAGCGGCGTGACGTTAATTTCGGCCATTGGCGTGCGCGAACGGCCGCGGCCCCGTGACCTGCGGCCTCCGCCAGATGAAAAATTCATCGCCATTACGCAGTACTCCGTTCGCACTGAGCCTGTCGAAGTGCAGTCCATAATGCGCGCGCCATCCCGTCCTTCGACAAACTCGGAACGAGCGGAAGGGTTTCTACAATATATATCATCCTTCCCGTTCCAGCTCGCGTGACAATGTGCCGTGGAAACCGTCGGCAAAACGGCCCAGCCGCGCCTCATACTGGTTCAATCTGTGGGAGAAACGGTTATAAGCAATCACGGCAGGAATGGCCGCGAACAGGCCGATGGCGGTAGCAAACAAAGCCTCGGCAATGCCCGGCGCAACGACGGCAAGCGAGCTGTTTTGTTCTGCCGCAATCGCCGCAAAACTGCGCATGATGCCCCATACCGTGCCAAATAATCCGACAAACGGTGCGACTGATCCTGTCGTCGCCAAGAAGTTTAAGCGGTTGGCCAATTTGTCGGTTTCCGCTGCAATCGTGGCGTCCATTGCGGTGGCCAATCGTTCGCGTGTGCCCGAACGATCAATGGTTTTGCCATTGGTGGAGCGCCGCCATTCGGCCACGCCCGCCGCAAATACCCGCGCAGAGGGCAGGTCGCTTTTGCCATGTTCGGTATAAAAGCCATCGATGTCGCCCGATTTCCAGAAATCGCGTTCAAATTTTTCGCTCTGTTTATTGATCTTGCCAATGTTCAACATGAAACTGACGATGATTGTCCACACCCATACGCTGGCAAAAATCAGCCCCAATATGACCAGTTTAACCACCCAGTCCGCATCCAGAAAAAGCTGCAATGGCGAAAAGCTGACGCCTTTTTCTGCTATTTCGGCAACAGCCGGGGCAATAGTTGTGGCTGCGGATAATATAGTCATGTTGATCCTTGCTCGAATGTTTCGGGAGTATCCATAATCGTCTCAAATGCCGCGATCCAGTGTTTCGGTTGCCGCGCCGGACGTCCATTTGGCGCGACGAACGCCGCGGTCACTTGCGCCGTTACCAAAGTTTCATCACCGCGTGAAACGGTTTGATGGATATCAACGCTGGCCCCGCGTACGGCGCGAACCGTGCTGGTTACCAGCAACGCATCGTCAAAATGCGCCGGACGTTTGAACTTCAAATCCATCGCCGTCACGGCATACGCTCCTGCACCTGCGTCATGCGCATTTCTCTGTTCTATGCCCACCCGCGCCAGCATGTCGGACCGCGCCCGTTCCATAAAATGCAAATAGTGGGCGTGATACACGACGCCGGAAAAATCGGTGTCCTCAAAATACACCCGCACGGCAAACAGATGCCGGTTGCCATCAAAATGGCCTTGATACGGCAGGTGGCTAGGAAGCATTGACGTCATTGGGGCTGGCTTAACCGCTGAAATCATGGGCGTGAAGGGGGTTTGACACCGCAATACTCATTTCGTCGCACCAAAGCGCCTGTTTGACGGCAGGTTTAACTAATCAAACAGGCCGTCTTGCAACGGATTGGCGCTGGCCGGAGGATTCATGCCCAGATGTTTCCAGCCGCGATCATTCAATGCGCGGCCTCGCGCCGTGCGCGCAATCAGGCCAAGCTGGATCAGATACGGCTCAATCACTTCTTCGATGGTGTCACGCGGTTCGGACAGCCCTGCGGCAAGCGTCTCGACGCCGACGGGGCCGCCCTTATAGATGTCGGCAATCATCATCAAATATCGCCGGTCCATCGCGTCCAGCCCTAACGTGTCGATCTCCAAACGCGTCAGCGCCGCATCGGCAGATTTTGCCGTCACCAGTGTATCACCCGCCACATTGGCAAAATCGCGCACACGGCGCAGCAGGCGCCCGGCCACACGCGGTGTGCCCCGTGCGCGACGGGCAATTTCCTGTGCGCCGTCGGGCGCGATCTCTAGGCCAAGCAAGCGTGCGGCGCGACGCACCACGAGTTCTAACTCGTCATGCGTGTAAAAATTCAGCCGTACGGGAATGCCAAAACGGTCCCGCAAAGGCGTGGTGAGCAGCCCCTGCCGCGTGGTTGCGCCTACAAGCGTAAACGCAGGCAAATCAATCCGCACCGACCGCGCCGACGGACCCTCGCCGATCATGATGTCAAGCGCGCGGTCCTCCATCGCGGGGTAAAGGATTTCCTCGACTACGGGATTTAAGCGGTGAATCTCGTCAATGAACAGGACGTCGCCTTCTTCTAAATTGGTCAGCAGCGCCGCAAGGTCGCCCGATTTTGCGATGACAGGCCCCGATGTGCTGCGGAAACCGACGCCCATTTCTTTGGCGACAATCTGCGCCAATGTGGTTTTGCCAAGGCCGGGTGGTCCAAAAAACAACACATGGTCCATCGCCTCCCCGCGCGAACGGGCGGCCTCGATAAACACCCGCAAATTATCCCGCGCCGCCTCTTGCCCGATAAATTCGGCCAGCGTTTTGGGACGCAGCGCGGCGTCGATGTCCTCAGGCTTACGCTCGGGGGTGGAGAGGCGGGTGGGGTCGGTCATTTTGTAATAGCTAAAAAGCAAAGTCCGACACTGAACATCGCAAATGATCCAATTGCGAGATAATCAGACCATTTCGAACTGGCTTGTTGCTTCTCTCTTTCCAGTTCGGCTAATAGTGATTTATGGGGTTCACCTGTGGCAGCAGTGATGACCCAACACTCTTCGATACGTTGTATTATTAACAAGAATCGTTTCGTTACGAATTGAGAGTATTTGACGTAGCAAAAGGCGAAAAGTATTCCAGACCAAAAGCTCAGGCCCGCAAGTTCTTGAGCAAAGCAAAGCGAAGCTTTGCTAGCAAGTGATACTAAGCCGCCAGCATTTAACGCAAATAGCGAAGCTATAATCCACCTGTTATCAGCTGCGAATTCAGTCGTAAGGGCTCGGCGAACATCGCCATAATATTGTGCATAACGATCAGCACCAGCCTTCCAAGACACTATTTTTTCACTCATTGCGCTAACTCCAAGATAGCATTCTGCGAAGCCTGCGTATGCATATTTGGCAGAGTAAACCTCCCGATGGATCCTGAAACAAGTTCAGGATGACGTGGGGTGTGGTGGTTACGTGGATTATAAAAAAGTCCGTCACCCTGAACTTGTTTCAGGGTCCATTTCAAGGCATCACTCGAACGGTGAGAGAAGAAAAACAACCCTGCGTCTATATGTTGGCGAGCCAGCATTACGGCACGATTTATATTGGCTTCACGTCCAATCTGGTACAGCGAATGTATCAGCATCGCAATAAACATGCGGACGGATTTACCGCCGAATATAGCGTACACAAGCTTGTGCATTTTGAAATGTTGGGCGACATGAGAAGTGCCATAGCCCGCGAAAAGCAATTGAAAAACTGGCATCGTCCTTGGAAGATTAATTTTATTAACAGCGTCAATCCGCATTGGACCGATTTGGCGGTGGGGCTGGGATTGCCTCCCATCGGGCAGGTCTAGCCTGACAATGGACCCTGAAACAAGTTCAGTGTGACGTAGTTTGCGGACTGAGAAGCAATTATTCACCGCGCCGCCCTCTTCAACGCCAACCTAACCAACGCGTCCAGTGTTGCATCCGGCCCCAATTCTTCCACCGCCAGCGCCACCGCATTGCTCGCCTCGCCGGGTTTGAAGCCCAGCCCCGTTAGCGCTGACATCGCGTCGCTGGCATGACTTGCCGATGAACCTGCGCCCGCCGCCAATTTCGCGCCGCCGCCGATACCCGCCAGCGCGCCGACCTTGTCTTTCAGCTCATTGACGATCCGGCTGGCAAGCTTTGGCCCGACACCGTTTGCCCTTGCCACCATCGCGCTATCGCCGCTGCCGATGGCGCGTTTCAACTCGTCCATGTCGAGCGCAGATAATATCGCAAGGCCAACCTTTGACCCCACGCCTTGCACGCCGATCAATATGCGGAACCAGTCGCGTTCGTCCTTAGTCGCAAATCCAATTAAGCGCATGTCGGTTTCGCTGACCTGCATTTCGGTGAACACAGTGGCGAAATCGTCAACACTGCCCAGCGCAGACAATGTACGGGCACTGGCCTGTACCAGATAACCGACGCCGTTCACGTCAATCACCAGGCTGTCTGCGCCCGTTTCATCTATCCGGCCATATAATTTTGCGATCATGACGACTGGTTAGCGTTCACGCGGCGCACGTGCAAGTAAAACGGAACATTGAGCGAACGCATGCGTTGCTAATGCAGTATTGCAGCAAAAATGTAATAATTGCGCCGCATAGACCCATCATTAACACAGGTGATATGAAGCGCATGGTTATCAAAACGCGGCAACGAGGTAATGTGACGGCGGATAACACCGCCGCCTTTGCCGCAACCTCCTTTGCCATAACATCGGATCAGCCGCATTATTTCAACCGGGAATTAAGCTGGCTGAAATTTAACCAGCGGGTGTTGGAAGAGGCGCATAATCCCAAACATCCGTTGCTCGAACGGTTACGGTTTCTGTCGATATCCGGCACCAATTTGGATGAATTTTTCATGGTCCGCGTTGCGGGTTTGCGCGGACAGCAATTGCAACAAATTGACCAGCCATCAATCGACGGGCTGACCCCGACACAGCAATTGACCGCGATTGATCTGGCGGCGGATGAATTAATGGCATCGCAGCAAAAGCTGTGGCTCGCGCTTCGGGAAGAGCTTTCGCAAAATAACATTTTGGTGGTTGATGAACACAGCCTGCCAGTGACCGATGAAAAGCTGACCGAGAAATATTTCATGGATCAGATTTTTCCGGTGCTAACCCCGCAAGCGCTCGACCCTGCGCATCCGTTTCCGTTTGTACCCAATTTATGCCTGAGCGTGATTTTTGATTTGCGGCGGATATCGGACGGCGAATCGGTACGCGAACTGATTATGATCCCCACGTCTTTGCAGCGGTTTATGCGGCTGTCGGGAAATCCGGTGCGCTATATTGCAATAGAAGCATTGTTGCGGCGGTTCACCAATTTGCTTTTCCCGGGATATGAAGTGCTGGGATCAGCGGCCTTTCGCGTGATCCGGGACAGCGATATCGAAGTGCTGGAGGAAGCCGAAGATCTGGTGCGGTATTTCCGCAGCGCGATTAAACGCCGCCGCCGGGGCCGTGTGATCCGGTTAAAGGTTGAGCCGGGCATGCCCGCCGAACTGGAAACTTTGATCCGAAAGGAACTTGGCGGGGATGACGCGCTGATCGTTGAAACGGGCGGGTTTTTGGGGATAACCGAATTGGGAGAGCTGGTCGACGAAGACCGCAGCGACCTGAAATTCCCACCGTTTACCCCGCGCTTTCCGGAACGTATCCGCGAACATGACGGCGATTGTTTTGCCGCAATCCGGCAGAAAGATATTGTCGTCCACCATCCGTACGAATCCTTTGACGTTGTAGTTGCGTTCCTGAATCAGGCCGCCGCCGATCCTGACGTCATTGCGATCAAACAGACGTTGTACCGTGCCGGAAAACAATCGGCGGTCATCCGCGCGCTGTGTGAAGCGGCAGAGGCCGGGAAATCAGTAACGGCTGTCGTCGAATTAAAAGCGCGGTTTGACGAGGAACAGAATCTGCACTGGGCCGCGCAATTGGAGCGCAGCGGCGTGCAGGTGGTGTACGGTTTCATAGACTGGAAAACGCATGCCAAAATATCAATGGTGGTGCGAAAGGAAGGGCGCAAGTTCCGCACCTATTGCCATTTCGGCACGGGCAATTACCATCCTGTTACGGCGCGAATTTATACTGACATAAGCTTTTTTACCGCTGATCCGCGTGCCGGACGCGACGCGGCAAAGCTGTTCAATTATATTACCGGATATGTCGATCCGCCAGAACTGGAACTGCTCACCATCAGTCCGCGAAATTTGCGCGACAAAGTCATTGACCTGATTGATGCCGAAATGCAGCACGTAGCAGCAGGCCGAGCAGGGATGATCTGGGCAAAGATGAACTCGCTGGCGGATCAGGCAGTCATTGATAAGCTTTACGAGGCCAGCCGGGCTGGCGTGCAGATTGAATTGATTATACGCGGCGTATGCTGCCTGCGTCCGGGCATAAAGGGGTTGTCGGAAAACATCCGGGTCCGGTCCATCCTTGGCCGATTTTTGGAACATAGCCGGATCTGGGCATTTGGCGACGGCAAAAAATTGCCGCATCCCAAGGCCAAATTGTACATCACATCGGCGGATTGGATGTCGCGCAATTTTGACCGCCGCGTCGAATATGCGATGCCTGTCGAAAATAAAACCGTGCATGACCAGATACTCGATCAGGTGATGCTGGCGAACCTGCTGGATAACGAACAGTCATGGTCGCTGCAAAGTGACGGCAGTTACGTGCGGTTAAAGCCGGGCAAAAAAGCGTTTAACTTGCATCATTATTTTATGACCAACCCGTCATTGTCGGGGCGCGGCGCCGCTATTTTCTCTTCTGGTAAGGTTCCGAAATTGCGTCTAAACCCGCCCGTGTGAACGAAAAACAGAACACCAATCGGCGCGCCATTATTGATATTGGCTCAAATTCAATCCGTTTGGTGGTATATGGCGGTGCGCCGCGTTCCCCCATCGTGCTGTATAACGAAAAATTTTCCGCAGGCCTTGGCCGCGGTGTATTGGCGACGGGTGCACTGGACGCAGCAGCAAGCGAAGCGGCCTTGGGCGCACTGGCCAGATATGCGGTATTGGTGGACTTAATGGATGCCGGATCGTTGCAAGTTGCCGCAACCGCCGCCGTACGCGATGCCAGCAACGGCGCTGAATTTTTGCAGGCGATAATCGCGCTTGGCCTACCTGTAAAGTTGTTGAGCGGTGACGAGGAGGCTATTACGTCTGGCTTTGGCGTCATTGCCGCGCTGCCCGATGCAGATGGTATTGTCGTGGATTTGGGCGGGGGCAGTATGGAACTGGTCCGAATAAGTGGGGGCCAGGTGCATGATTATATCTCGCTGCCACTTGGCATTTTGCGCGTGGCCGAACTGACCGCAAAAGGTCCGGCAAAGCTGGCTAAGTATATTCAGCAATTTGTTTCGGAAATCCCGTGGCTTTGGCATGCCAATGACCTGCCATTATATCTAGTTGGCGGATCGTGGCGGGCATTGGCCAGGTTGCATCTGGCAATGACGCATGCGCCGCTGCCGGTCATTGGCAACCATATCATCCCGCGCGGTGATGCAGCCATGTTAGCGGAACGTGCCAAAAAAATGGAGCGTGCAGAATTGCGGGCGATTGCATCCATGCCATCATCCCGCGTCGATTTGGTGCCCGATGCAGCGGCATTATTATTATCGCTTGTCGACATTATCAGTCCATCGAAAATGGTTGTTTGCGCGTTTGGTTTGCGGGAGGGACTGTTGTACCGCGCACTGAACGAAGAACAAAAGGCGCAAGACCCGTTGATTGCCGGAGCGCGCCATGTGGCGGAAAAATCCGGTCGGTTTGCAGGGTACGGCGACGCTCTTGCCCGCTGGTTAACCGGACTGTTTCCTGGCGAGAAACCTGCTTTGCTGCGCCTGCGTCATGCTGCCTGTTTGCTGGCCGATATCAGTTGGTCAAGCAATCCGGAATTTCGCGCACTCAGCAGCGAGGAACTGGCGTTACACGGTAACTGGGTGGGTATTAACGCATCCGACCGAGCGATTTTGGCCACCGCACTTTATGCAAGCTTTGGCGGGCGCGGCACGGATTTAGCCAGTTTCGGCGAATTGATTGAGCCTCATATTTCTCAGCGGGCGATCATATGGGGATTGGCTATACGGCTGGGTCATCGGCTGAGCGGCGGCGCGCCTGCGGCACTGGATCAAGTTAAGATAAAAGTTGATGGCGATAAAATTGTGCTGAAATTTCCGCCAGCTTTGGCTGCGCTAGACACACCGTCGGTGCGCGGACGGTTGGCGCGGTTGGCCGAAGCCATGAAATTATCGTCGTAACAGTCTTCCAAACCACTATCCGGGCATTCTATGCAAACGATTGTTGTAATCGCTGAAAACGATTGCTAGAGCATGCGGAATGAATTGTCCGGAGCCGCAAAACATGTTGACTGCAAATGACCAGGACGCTTCGGATGGAATATCTGCGTGCAGCCATTGGACCGCTGACCAACTGGAATTAATTGCGAGCGGTGCAATACCGGAGGCGGCAGTCATCGGCGCGGATAATGCCAGCCCGATTTTCCCTGAACTGACATTGTGGGACATCTGGCCCCTACAGCGTGACGATGGCCAGGTTGCCGAAATTGCTGGCGGCAGCCTTTGGATCATGCTGTCTGCGCCGCGCCGCGATGATCCCAATCAACGGCATGACGAAGCACGGATGCGGTTATTGCACTGTGTTGGTGTTGGTGTCGGTGCACAATGGTACGATTGCGGTAACTTGCTTCCCAATGGATTTGCCCCGGGCAGCAGAGAATGGTCCGGTTCGGCAAGGATAGAATCACAAAACGGGTGCGTAACTTTATGGTTTACCGCCACTGGACGCAGAGACAATCCATCGCAAGATTTTGAACAGCGCATTTTCCATGCATCGGGGCAATTGAATCTGGACGGAGCCCGGCCCACAATCGGCGACTGGCAGGCGCTGTCACAAAGTATAGTAAATGATGGAAAAATTTATGCGGATTTGTCTGTGGAACAAGGTGTTGCTGGCCTGATTAAAGGTTTTCGGGACCCATATTGGTTTCGTGACCCCGCCGATGGCAAAGGCTATATCCTGTTTACCGGATCAAAACCGGCGGCGTCATCGGCGTCCGAATATAACGGCGTTATCGGCATTGCTGCTGCATCGCATGACAATGTTGATGGTACAGGACAGTTTCATATATTGCCGCCGCTGGTGGATGCGGACGGCGTTGCCAATGAACTGGAACGTCCGCATATTTTTGTGCATGATGGATTATATTATCTGTTCTGGTCATCGCAGTCGCAGGTGTTTTTGCCCGGTGGTCCCAATTGTCCCACAGGCTTATACGGCATGGTCGCGCCCAACCTGTTTGGTCCGTACACGCCGTTGAATGGCAGCAGTCTAGTGCTTGCCAATCCGGCGAGCGAGCCGCGTCAAGCCTATGCGTGGCAAGTTGTCCCATCGCTTGATGTCTACAGCTTTGTCGATTTTTGGGGTGTTGAGGGACGTGATACTGTGGCAAATCCAGTATTGCGGTCCAGCCAGTTTGGCGGAACGATTGCGCCTGTGGTAAAAATTGTTTTAGACGGAGCATCTTCGCGGATAATTTCTGGATAATGATGACACGGTACAGCCCCATATTCGGTACGATAGAAGCAGGCGGGACAAAATTTGTTGCCGCAATAGCGCGCTCTGCTGAAGATATTATCGAGACGGCGCGGTTTGAAACCATCGATCCGCAAACTACTATAGGCGCTGTATCCGGATGGCTAAGTTCCGCTGTACAGCGTCATGGCAACTTGGCCGCGATTGGCATTGCCAGTTTCGGACCGCTTGAACTGGACCGTACGGCGCCCAATTGGGGATATATCACGAAAACAACTAAGCCGGGATGGAGCAACGCTGATTTTGCAGGGCGCATCGCGCGCGAATTTGGTGTTCCGGTTGGTTTTGATACCGATGTAAATGGCGCAGCCCTCGCCGAGGCACGATGGGGTGCAGCGCAAGGCCATAAAATCAGCGTGTATATCACCGTTGGAACCGGAATAGGCGGCGGCGCTATCGCAGACGGCAAACCCTTGCTGGGGCTCAGTCATCCGGAAATGGGGCATATCCGGCCTGCGCGGCACGCAGACGATCTCGAATTTTCCGGCATATGCCCTTTCCACGGCGATTGTATGGAAGGATTGGCCAGTGGGCCTGCGATCAAAGCGCGCTGGGGCGCGTCGCTGTCCGAACTGGGGCAGGATCATCCAGCGCATGAAATTGTGGCCTATTATCTCGCGCAAATGGCGGTGACACTGCAATCGATTATGGAGCCGGGACGGATCATATTTGGCGGCGGCGTTATGGCGACGCCGGGCCTGCTTTTGCGCGTACAAAATGAAGCATCACGGCTGGGAAAAGGATATTTTCGCGGCAATGCTGGTGACGTAATCGTCCTTCCTGGCCTTGGTGACCGCGCAGGATTGCTGGGCGGCCTTGCGCTTGCGATGGATGCGGACCGCGACGTTCAGTAAGCGGGGTTTTTAGCTCGTTCCGCGAATTATCAATTGCGGCTCCAATACAACCGAGGCGGTTTTCTCGCCGCCGATCCGGCGGAATAGCAAATCCACCAGATGCGCTGCGCCGGCGACCAAATCCTGCCTTATGGTGGTCAACGGCGGCGATGTTTGGTTGGCCAAAGGAAGATCGTCATAGCCAATGACCCGCACGTCACCAGGAACTGAACGGCCATGTTCGGCCAAGGCCCGCAATGTGCTAAGCGCGATGACGTCAGACGCTGCGATTATGCCATCAGGCACAACATCAATCTGGTTCAGCCAATGGCTTACTGCTGGATGCGCGGTTTCCGCCGTTAAATGTGCGGGCAGTATTTCCAGCGCATCGCCCATTCCGGCTTTGGCAAGCGCACTGCGTACGCCGTCCAACCTTTGTGTAATTTCAGGTGCAATCGGATCGCCCAGAAACGCAAACTTGCGCGCCCCGCGTTCAACCAGATGCCTAACGGCCAGCTCGCCGCCTTTGCGGTTGTCGCTGCCCACCGAACAATGCACTTGGCCGGGCATATTTGCGCCCCACGCGACTAGGCCTAAAAAGCGTTCAGCCACTTTGTCGATCACCGCCGCTTGATCGGATTGGCCGATAAGGATTACACCGTCAACGCGGCCCGAATCGATGATATCGATCAACCAGTCCGGATTGTTGGGAATGACACGCGATAATAAAAGGTCATGGCCGCGTTCGGTTAACGCATCGGCTAGATTGCCCAGCAGGCTCATAAAAAACGGGTCCGATATATGCTGCGCTGTTTCATGACCCAGCGGTATTAGCACGCCAATCGCGCCGGATCGTTTGATGCGCAGATTGCGCGCCATAACATTGGGCCGGAAATCGTGTTCACGCGCCAATTCCTGAATGCGGTCGCGCGTTTTTTTGGAAATCAGTTCCGAATTGGCAAGCGCACGCGACACCGTACCGGGCGATACGCCAGCCAGCCGGGCAAGGTCCGTAATGTTTTTGGCGCGGTCTTTTATGTCCATGATATCCCCGTTTGCCAGAGTATGTGAAAGGGAATGGGGATAATGGCAAGGGTTAGTGCGCCGTAACCAATCGGGGATGCTATTGCGCACCTCATTATGCAATCGATTGTTGCAATTGGATGCGGTTGTATTAGAACAAGCAGAATAGCCAAAAAGGCCGCACGGGAGAGCGAGTATGGACGACGTCACCAGCAAACCGCATTTGTCATTATCCAAGATATTGCAAATGAATTTGGGCTTTCTGGGACTGCAATTCAGTTTCGGCCTGCAACAGGGCAATATGGCGCCGATATATTCGTATCTGGGCGCAGAAGAAGCCTCGCTGCCTATTCTGCAATTGGCAGGTCCGCTAACCGGATTAATTGTTCAACCGATTATTGGCGCGATGAGCGACCGGACAAATTCCAAATGGGGGCGGCGCACGCCGTATTTTATCATTGGCGCAATCATGTGCTCGTTGGGGCTGTTGTTCATGCCATTGTCGCAAAGCATTTTGATGGCGGCCAGTTTGCTGTGGATATTGGACGCGGGCAATAACATCACGATGGAGCCATATCGCGCTTATGTCAGCGACCGACTGAACGAGAATCAACACAATGTTGGCTTCCTGACGCAAAGCGCGTTTACGGGCCTTGCGCAATGCTTGGCGCTTGGCACGCCTGCGTTACTGGTGGGCGTTTTTGGCATGAACAAAGATGCCCTGGGGGCGAACAATATCCCCGATACCGTCTATGTTGTTTTTACAATCGGTGCGGTGCTGTCGCTTTCTACGATATTATGGTCGATCTTACGTGTTCCTGAACTGCCGTTAACGCCCGCACAAAAGGCGGAAATTGATGCACAGCCCAAGACCGTATCTGCAACATTTCGGGAAATTTGGGATGCGATCCGCGAAATGCCCAAACCGATGCGCAAACTGGGCGTGATGATGTTATTCCAATGGTATGCCATGGGTATTTACTGGACCTATGTAACCTATTCAATCGCGCGTTCGGTTTATAATACCAGCGAACCTGTCAGTGACGGTTTTCGCAGCGCGGTATTGACCAATGGCACCATGGGCGCATTTTACAATGCGGTCGCTTTTGTTGCGGCGCTGGCCATGATGCCCGTCATTCGCAAAATAGGCCCGCGCAAAGTGCACGCCATTGCATTGGTCGCAGGCGGTATAGGGATGCTTGCCATTCCGCAAATGACACAGACGGCATGGCTGTTTCCCGCTGCTATTGGAGTCGGCATATGCTGGGGCAGCAT
>JANOKA010000069.1:0-13657 GCA_031418995.1 Sphingomonadales bacterium
TGCGCAGGGCCGCGATTATCATGATGTGGTGAAGGGCGCATTGAAACGGACGGCAGGATGGCTTGCGCATGCGGCAGGGGCGGACGTGAAGGTTTTTGTCGACACCGCGCCCGTGATGGAACGCGCATTGGCGCAGGCGGCAGGGCTGGGCTGGCAGGGCAAACATACCAATATCGTCAGCCGCAAACATGGCAGTTGGCTGTTTCTCGGCGCGATTTATACAACTGCTCAATTGACACCAACGCCGCCTATCGCCGACGCTTGCGGATCGTGCAATGCATGTCAGGATATATGCCCGACAAACGCGTTTCCCGCGCCGTATCAACTGGATGCGCGGCGCTGTATCTCTTATCTGACGATAGAACATAAAGGTCCGATACCGAAGGCGTTGCGCGCTGGGATCGGTAACCATATCTACGGCTGTGACGATTGCCTTGCGGTGTGCCCATGGAATAAATTTGCCCAAAGCGCGGCTGCACATAAGGCATTTTTGCCCCGCGCTGAATTGGTTGCGCCAAGCATTGCCGACTTACTATGTCTTGATGATGCCGCGTTCCGTGCGCTGTTTTCAGGATCACCGATCAAACGCACGGGCCGAAACAGATTTGTTCGCAATGTATTGATTGCAGCAGGCAATAGCGGCGATGGCACTCTTTTGAATAAAGTTACGGCGTTATTGGATGATGATGATACCAGCGTACGCGGCGCAGCGATTTGGGCGCTTAGGCAAATAAATACGACGCGATTTACGGCTGAACGCGCGGAACGTCTTGCAGCTGAGGTTGATGCAGAGGTTCAAGCGGAGTGGGAATAACAACCCTAACGCTGTTGTAACGCATTTACGCACGCAGCGCGGTCAACCTCTGCGCCATCACTGCGCCGGGCGTCGATATAGGTTACAATTTCACGCCCGCCGCTGCCCTCTGGGTAGAGATACGCGTCCAAAACACAGGCCGTTCCGGAAAACTGCAGCTTTCGGCCATTGACTTCCACTACGTCCAGTCGGGGTTCACCAAACAGGCGTTTAAGCGTTGCCATATCTTTGCCCATAACCGATTCCAGTCCGCGTACAGACAAAGGCGCGCGCGTTGCAGGCTTGTCCAAAACGGGTGCTCTTGCGGGCGGTATGGCTGTGGAAGCGCATCCGGTTACCATGAAAGCGGCCAGCGCCGTGATTGCTATTTTTTGCATGTTTTCCGCCTAAATCGGTTGTTTAAGATGCGCCATATGCACCGCCATCGCGGTTGCCACAACCGGAACGAACAAATTCAGCACAGGGATCAACATGCCAGCTGTCCCGGCAAGTCCGAGCAATAAACGCGGCAATTTTCCAAATGCGGCCATGTCGCGCCCGTGCCGCGCCGCCACCATTTCTTGCAAATCCCGGCCCAGCAGCAAAGCGTTTACCAGCAAGAACGCAATCGCCGCGCCAATGCCTGTAAACAGCAGCAATATGTAAATCGGTACCGCCAGCAGATTGTATCCCAATGCTCTGCCAATCGATCCCAGCGCCATTTTTGCCGATTGCGCAAAACTAGGTCGCGTGCCCATCATGGCATATACCGGATAATGCCGCGCCTCGACCGCATCGACAATATCATCGGAGAAAAACCACAATATCGTAACGGCTATAACGCGCCATAATAGCCAGCCAATAAGCAACATCAACGCGCCTGCCGCAACAAAAGCTGAGCCGTGCGGTGCAAAAATCAGCTTTGCAAATAACCAATCAAATCCGGCCCAAAACGCTGCGCCCGTAACCAGCAACGCGAATATAGTAAGTCCGATAGTTTTGGCCATAACAGCTATAACGCGGCTATCCGTGAGCGATTGGAGTGAAAGCAGGAACGACCGGATTAACATCCAACCCTTTTACGGCAGCAGGCAACGGGGTCAATCGACTTTGCCATTTGCGATAACGCTTGCCGATATCACCCCTGCCGATTAGGGGCGGGAAACTTTTTTGCGACAGGATTATATGAATGACCGAAGCGCGCTATGATGTTCTGGCGATTGGCAATGCCATTGTCGATGTAATCGCCGAAACCAATGACGAGTTCATTGAGCTGGAACAACTGACCAAGGGCGGAATGCAGCTGATCGATGCGCAGCGCGCCGAGCAATTATATGATGCAATGGGACCAGCGCGCGAAATCAGCGGCGGTTCAGCGGCCAACACCTTGGCGGGCCTGTCCATGCTGGGGCAGCAATGTGCGTTTATCGGTCAAGTGGCAAATGACCAATTGGGGCAGGTTTTTGCACATGACATTCGCGCAACAGGCATTGATTTCGATGTCAAAGCGCGCGCACAAGAACCACCAACAGCGCGCTGTTTAATACTTGTCACGCCAGATGCGCAGCGCACAATGAACACGTTTCTGGGCGCATCTCAGTTTCTAGCAGAGGATTTAATCCAGAAAGAATTGATCGAAAGCGCTGCAATATTGTATCTTGAAGGCTATCTTTGGGACCCCGCCGAACCGCGTGCTGCAATGCGCGCCGCCATTGGTCATGCCAAAGCTGCGGGACGTAAGGTTGCGTTTACATTATCCGATGCGTTTGTGATCGACCGCCACCGTGATGATTTCTTGGCGTTGATGGCAGATGGATTGATCGACATACTTTTTGCCAATGAAATTGAAATCTGTTCGTTGAACCAGAATGATGATTTCGAGGCATCGGTTGCGATATCGGCGGCGCAAGTGCCGTTGTTAGTGGTAACGCGCGGCGAACATGGCGCGATAGCCTTGCAAAAGGGAACACGCTACGCGGTGCAGGCGGAGCCCGTCACGCGCCTTGTCGATACCACAGGCGCTGGCGATTTATTTGCTGCCGGTTTTCTGTCAGGCCTTACCGAGGGCCGTACGATTGATGCCTGCCTTACCATGGGCGCAGTATGCGCAGCAGAAGTTATCTCGCATTACGGCGCACGTCCAGAAGCCGATATCAAAGCATTGGTTGCGGCGCGTCTGGGGTAGGCTTCTTTTCTTTACGGAACAGGGCACGGTCCTCTGCGCCAAATCCCCGCGTCCATATTATCCAGCCATACATGCACAGTATCGCCGGAATGCCTAAACTCAATTCCGCCCATTCCGGTAGATAAGTTGCGGTAACACCGATGATTGTCGCTGCGGTAACCGCCCACACCAACGGCCAGCGCCAGATGCTAATCTGGTGATCGAGCAACTTTGCCAGCAAGCGCGCTTTGATAACCGATGATACACCCAGCGCCAGCATTAACGCCAGCGCAACCGCCGCGGCCTGAAACAATCCGCGTGTGTGTCCAGTGGCGCCTATCAAATCCACGGCGTTAATTAAAATCAGGCTGAACAACACCTGCAGCCCTAGCATTGCCAATGAAATCCACAAATTCCTAAGGCGCGCCATGTAAACAAGTGCCGCTTCGCTTACCACTGATGTTGCCGCCGCAACCTCGGCGGCCAGCAGGAACGCGAGTGCGCCCGTTCCGCCCACAAATTGCGGCCCGATCAGCCCCATAACGCCTTCGCCGGGAATACCAAGCGCCAGTGCGATCCCCGCCTGTGCCGCAATAATCCAGAAACCCACTTGTCCAACTTGCTTTGCGATTTCGCCATATTGTTTGGTTTTAAGGTTACGGGTGATAACCGGGCCCAATATCGGATCAAAACTGGTTTTCAATTTTTGCGGCAGGCTGGCCACTTGCTGGGCCACGTAATAAATCCCGACGATGGCAGGCGAGGCAAACAGGCCCAAAATTGCCAAATCCAACCGCCTGCTTCCCCATTCGGCGGCATCAGCGGCGGCCAGTGGCAGATTGCGGCGCGTGATCGCCGCCAGATTTGGGAAATCGGGCCGCCACCCCCAAGCCAGCCCGTAACTGCGCCATAACGGATATATTGCCACAATCAGCGCCGCGACAATGGACAGAACGTAAGCAATTATCAAACCATCACGCGCCGAATAGAAATAAAGCACGCCCGCCGCTATGCTTATCGTCCAAGGCTCCACTATCGCCCGCGCCCGAACCGATGATGCAATATCAAACCGGTATGCCAGCGCCGAAAGCGCGATATCGGTCATGACGATGAAAAAAATCACAAGCGGCAGAAACCTGTCCATCCCGTTGATCCCGCTGTTCGGAAACATTAACTGCGGTAATGCGATCAGGATTGCTGCGCCAATCGCCGATGCCAATAGCCCGATAAACAATGCATCGGCAACAACATGGCTATGCGGTTTTTGCCCGTCATCCTGCGCTGATAATATCTCGGCCAATCCGCGCCGCAATCCCATGCTGGCAAGTTGCGCGGCAAATTCGATGATTAATATCGCGTAAGCAAACCGCCCCAGCGCCTCTGGCCCGTACAACCGCCCAGCGATAAAAAGAAACGGAATACGCGCCGCCAGCCGCAGTACAAATCCGAACACATTGGTACGGCCGCCTTTGGCCAATGCCGCAATATCCTGGTTCTTGCGGGCATCATTTTGGGCGGTATCTATTGGCAAATTCATCCCCTGATTATGGGCTTGGTTACATCAAGTAACGACCCGTGTCATCTTTCGGATTTCAGCGGCCTTGAAAGCAAGCTGCGCACAACATCATCCACCGCCGCCGAACCATCCAACAAAGCGCACACTGACGCGACAATCGGCATGTCCACGCCCAGCGCCTGTGCCGATTTCAGCAATACCGGCGCGGTTGCCGCTCCTTCGGCAACAGTCCGGCGATCAGCAAGTAAATCCGATGCCAGTTTGCCCTGCCCCAAGCCGCGCCCCAGAGAAAAATTACGCGAATTTTCCGAACTACACGTCAGCACCAGATCACCCAGCCCCGAAAGCCCGGCAAGCGTCTCGCTGTGCGCACCCTTGGCCATGCCGTACCGCTGCATCTCGGCAAAACCGCGTGCGATTAAGGCGGCACGTGCGTTCAGCCCAAGCCCCGCGCCATCCACAACCCCGCATCCAATGGCGAGAACGTTTTTCACTGCGCCGCCAATTTCCGCGCCAATCACGTCATTGGTCCAATAAGGCCGGAAATGCGGCGCAGCGATAGCCATTTTCAATCGCTCACCCAGCGCCTCATCATCACATGCCAGTGTAATCGCGGTCGGCTTTCCCGCCGCCACTTCATGCGCGAATGTCGGGCCAGAAAGGATAGCCACCGGATTGCCGGGACAAGTTTCCTTCACAATTTCGCACATCAACATCTGGGTATCAGCCTCAATCCCCTTTGCACATAGCACCAGCGGCGCACATGTTTTGGGCAATTGTAACAATACCGAACGCAGGAACTGCGCTGGAATCACGACCAGCAATACGGCGCAATGCGCCATATCAGCCAGTTCGGTCGTTGCGCTGATGGTGGGCGACAGCGGCAGTTGCGGCAAATACACGCTGTTCACATTATCCTGATTGATCGAAGCAGCAACATCGGTTTCAAGCGCCCAGATCAATGCCTTGCCATGCACACTGGCCATAACGGCGGCCAATGCCGTTCCCCATGCGCCAGCGCCAATGATACCAACGGGATATGCGTTCATGCTTTTACTCCTGCGCCGCGTGCCGGCGGCGCATCGGGGTCCAATGGCCAGCGCGGCCGGGCCAGTGCGTCCAAACTGTCGGTTAATCCTGCGGCATATCGTTCGGCCCCTGCCCACGCTATCATCGCGCCATTATCGGTACATAGCCACAATGGCGGCGCAATAAACCGCATATTGTGACGCACTGCCAATGCGGTCAGCATCTCGCGTATCGCAAGATTGGCAGCAACCCCGCCAGCCACAACCAATGCCGCCGGTTTGTCCATCCGCGCCAGACTATATTCCATCCGGTCGGCAAGGCAGTCCACGACTGCCGCCTGAAACGAAGCCGCAATGTCCTCTTTGCTATATTTGTTCTCATCAAATGCCCGGACAACTGCACTTTTCAGACCCGCAAAGGAGAAATGCGGTTCTTTTGCCCCCTTCAACGGCCGGGGCAGCGGCACGGTTTTTGGATTACCGCGTGCAGCGGCTTTTTCCACCGCAGGTCCGCCAGGAAAACCAAGCCCCAGAATCTTTGCGGTCTTGTCAAATGCCTCACCCACCGCATCATCAATTGTTGTTGCCAGACGATTATAATCGCCAACGCCGTTGACGCGCAGCAACTGACAATGGCCACCCGATACCAGCAGCAACAAATACGGAAATTCCAGACCGGGATCAATCAAACGTGGGCTTAATGCGTGCCCCTCAAGATGATTGACGGCGATTAAAGGTTTTCCCGTCGCCATAGACAGCGCCTTTGCCGTAACCAGGCCAACCATCACACCGCCAATCAGGCCCGGGCCAGCGGTGGCCGCAATCGCATCCAAATCGTCCAATGTGATCCCTGCATCGGCAAGCGCGGTTTCAACTAATGGCATCATCAGATCGCTATGCGCTCTTGCCGCAATTTCAGGAACGACGCCGCCAAATGCGCGGTGATGATCTTCTTGTCCCGCAAGTGCGTGTGACAAAATCCGGCGGTCTGCGCTTACAACCGAAGCGGCGGTTTCATCGCAGCTTGATTCCAGACCAAGAATGAGGGCGGACTGCTTTATCATAACTGGTCTTTCCCATAAGCGCGAGCGGCGCTATGGACAAGCCGCATGACGGGCATATCATCCTTTACTCCGCAATTTACGCAAGAAAATCCGCTGCGCATCGGCACGCGCCGTTCGCCGTTGGCCTTGGCGCAGGCAGAAATGGCAGCGGCGGCGATTGCAGCCGCGCATGGCTTGAATGCTGCTGCGATCCGGCTTGTTCCGATGTTATCGAGCGGCGATAAAAACCAGAACCAGCCGCTCGCCGATATTGGCGGCAAGGCCTTGTGGACCAAGGAATTGGAACGCGCATTGCTGGACGGTGATATCGATATGGCTGTGCACTCGATGAAGGATGTTGAAACCGTAAGGCCCGATATATTTCGCGTCGCAGCCATGTTGCCCCGCGCCGATGTGCGCGATAAATTAATTGGTGCCGCGTCGATAGAAACTTTACCCCGTGGCGCAAAAGTTGGTACGTCCAGTCCGCGCAGGGCAGCACAGCTTTTGGCGGTACGGCCTGACCTTTGCATTTCGCCAATCCGCGGAAATGTCGCCACACGTCTATGCCAGATTGAAAACGGAACTTTTGATGCAACTATGCTGGCAGCAGCGGGGCTGGACCGGTTATCACAGCAAAGTGTTGGCGTTGTGATTAACGAGGACATCATGTTGCCCGCCGCCTCACAAGGTGCAATTGGACTAGAAACCAGCGGAAAGCGTCCAGACATGCTGTCCTTTCTGGCCGAAGTTAACCACGCGCAAACCTATGACTGCGTCATGGCAGAACGCGCCTTTCTGGCGGAATTGGGCGGATCGTGCCATTCGCCTGTCGCTGCGCTGGCCGTGCAAGAGGGTGCAATGATATGGCTGCGCGGAGAAATTTTAAGCGAAAACGGCAACGAGCGGCATAGCAGTGAAGTTCGCTTTGAACGGGCGCAGCATGATGCCCCGGCGCAATTGGCAAAACGATTATTATCGCAAGCCAGCCCAGCTCTTTCAGCGCTGTTTACACCGTGAAGCTGCTGATTTTGCGGCCACTACCCGGCGCATATGCCACGGCAACATTGGCGGCCAAAGCCAGTATCGAATGCGATATCGCTCCGTTATTCGAAGTGCAGCCAGTGATGTGGACGCCGCCGCGTACCGATCAATATGATGCCTTGTTATTTACCAGCGCCAATGTAGCGCGGCACGGCGGTAATGGATTGGCGGCACTGCGCAATTTGCCCGTATATGCCGTCGGCAGAGTAACCGCCGATGTGGCGCGCGGCGCTGGATACGGCGTAATCTGGACCGGGTCCAAGGGTGCAGATAGCGTGATTTTGCAAGCCGAAGCGGACCAGAACTTGCGTCTGTTATGGCTGACCGGACGGCATCATAGCGTATTGCCTACACTGCCCGGCATGACGATTGATACGCAAATAGTGTATGATTCTGTCCAAATAACGGATCAGGCATCGTTGATAGAGAAATTATCCCGGCCCTGCCTTGCTGCGTTACATTCGGCGCGTGCCGCACAATATTTCGCAGCGCTATGTGACGCGCATGCCGTTGATAAATCGCGCATAGCCATTATCGCCTACGCGCAAAATATAGTTGATGCAGCGGGTTCCGGCTGGGCCGCCAGTCTAGTTTCCGACGCACCAAATGACGATGCACTGTTGTTAAAAGCGAAGTCTTACTTTACAAATGCGCATTGCGACCCATAACTAACGCCTACAACCGCAGCATAGCGGTATCTGGGTCAGGATAAATTGAATGAACGATTATCAGCCGTTGGGTCAGGCAAAAAAAGGCGGTATCAAGTTCCGGTATATCTTTGTTTTGATGCTGCTGACCTTTATCGGCGGCGCTATTTTATCAGTATGGGCAGCGGATAAGTATAACTGGCTGGGCAGCGGTTCCGCCGTGCAAACTGCGCCATATGTATCGCCAACAATTGAAGCAAAGCCGGCGTTTGATGTGCTATCTCCTGACAGCAATTCAGCCATTGCCAACGTCGGGCCCGTGGCCGACCGCGTTGATGATCTGGAAGAACGTCTATCGCGTATTAATGCCGAGGCCGCCGCTGCATCGGGCAATGCCAACCGCGCAGAAGGCATGCTAATCGCATTTGCCGCACGCCGCGCGATTGATAGCGGAGCGCAGCTTGGGTATATCGGACAGCAACTTTCAGAACGGTTCACGGCAACGCAGCCGCAGGCCGTGGCCCAGATTTTAGCCGCTGCAAACCGCCCAGTTACACTCGATCAATTGCGCGCAGAATTAGTGGCAAATGGCAACAGTTGGACATCTCCATCGGGCATGTCTGCATGGGCAAAGTTTCGCAGTGAAATGAGCGAATTGTTCATTTTGCGTCATGAAAGTACCCCGTCGCCCGCACCATCGCGGCGATTGGAACGCGCCAAACAATATACCGAAGTCGGCAATGTTGCAGCAGCATTGCGGGAGATTAACAATCTGCCAGGCAAAATGCAGGCTGCTGCATGGACCGAAAAAGCAGGTAATTATGTTGCGGCAAGGGCAGCGCTTGATAAAATTGAACGTGCAGCTTTGGTGCAAGCACCGCCTGCACCAACGCAGCTGACTTTGCCATCTCCACCTGCGGGGCCATCACCACCTGCAGGGACTTCGCTACCTGCAGGCACAGAGGCATTGCCGCCGGCTGGATCTGGCTCTGGATCTGGCTCTGCGCAGCCTGAATAACCCACGGCATTCTCGTAAACTAGCGACCAAAGCCCCTGATTTTTCGATTAGACCGCTTTGCTCTGCTAAATATGACTATCTTGTGACTGTTTTATCTGCATAATACAGGGATGAGCCTATCCCCGTCTATGCGAAGTGAATTTGCGCCTCCCCCGTTGCGATTACTGGCACGCGAAAGCCTGTCATATGCCTATATGCGGATGACCGCCAATTTCGGGCCAGCCGCTAAAATACAACGAACCGGTTCGCGCCAACATATCATAGTTATCCCCGGATTCATGGCATCAGACCAAACGACGGAGCGTTTGCGCAAGTCGTTAAATGCCGCTGGCTATGATGCGCATGGATGGGGACTGGGCCGCAATCGCCAAATTACCGCGGATCTGTTTGACAGGTTAGAGGCGCATTTGGACAGTCTGGATATGGACGCCCCGGTTACCTTGATCGGTTGGAGCCTTGGCGGATTGATTGCCCGTGAATTTGCAAAGTATGCTCCGCACCGCGTGGCCAAAGTCATCACACTCGGCAGCCCGTTCTCCGGCGGTCCCCGCGCCAATAATGCATGGCGGGTTTACGAGGTGATCGCTGGCCACCGTGTTGATAACCCGCCCATCAACGCCATCCTGCACGAAAAACCGCCCGTACCCACGGTGGCATTCTGGTCCGCCAATGATGGCGTAGTCGCGCCACGGTCTGCGTGCGGATTGCCGGGCGAGTCGGATGAACAGATTGAGCTGGATTGCACCCACATGGCCTATGTCGTGCGACCGTCCGCAATCGCTGCGATTGCCAGGGTTTTGGGATAGATCAGCGTTATTCGGTTAACCTTTTTTCAGCAAGAATACCGCATGTTCTGCCAGTAAATTGGCCAGTTTATCGCCGCGCGGCTTGCCCCCTGACAGGAACCACGCGCCCTCGACCTGAACATTGCGTTCGGCCAGAAAGCTGCGAAAATCGTCGATCGTCACATGATGGATATTGGGCGTATCGTACCACCGATGGGGCAACTGGCGCGTCACTGGCATGCGTCCCCCAAACATATGGGCAAACCGGATACGCCATTGCGCAAAATTGGGAAACGAAACAAAGGCCCGCGTTCCAATGCGCAGCAAATGTTCGAGCGCAAGATCAGGCCTGTGCGTTGTTTGTAGGGTCTGGCTAAGGATCGCGTAATCAAAGCTATTATCTGGATAATCGGCAAGATCGCTGTCGGCGTCGCCTTGCACAACTGACAAACCCTGCGAAACCGCTGCCGACACATTCGCCCCGTCAATTTCCAGCCCGCGCGCGTCAACATTTTTTTGCAACCGCAATGCTGCCATCAATTGCCCATCGCCGCAACCAACATCCAGCACGCGTGCGCCGTGCGCCACGTTGCGCGCAATAATGGTCAGATCGGGGCGCAGGGTGTTTGCCCGGGATATGGTCATTAGCTTTCTCCCACTTGCAAAAACCCGGCGACGATCCGGTTCATTTCAGGCGCGTCCAGCAGAAACGCGTCGTGGCCAAACGGGGATGAAAGCTCAACGAAACTGGCTGCTGCTCCTGCCGCATTCAGCGCCTTTACCACGCGCCGCGATTCCGCCGTTGGGTACAACCAGTCGCTGTCGAAACTTATCAGGCAGAACCGCGTTTTTGTACCTGCAAACGCCCGTGCTAAACTACCCTCAAACGGCTCGGCCAAATCAAAATAGTCCATAGCGCGGGTAATATAAAGATAGCTGTTGGCATCAAACCGTTCGACGAAGCTTAATCCTTGATGCCGCAAATAGCTTTCAATCTGAAAATCTGCGTCAAACCCGAAAGTCTTTGCACCTTGCGTCCCGTCGGGCCGTGCTTGCAAATTGCGGCCAAATTTCTCGGTCAGACCCTGTTCCGACATATACGTAATATGCGCCGCCATGCGCGCAACCGAAAGCCCTTTTGCAGGAATATCGCTGCCATAATAATTGCCATTATACCATAACGGATCGGCCATGATCGCTTGCCGTCCAACCTCGTGAAAAGCAATGTTTTGCGCGCTATGCCGCGCCGTCGATGCAATGACAATCGCAGATCGTACCCGCGCAGGATATAGCACGGCCCAGGTCAGGGTCAGCATTCCGCCCATCGAACCGCCGACAACAGCCGCCAATGTTTCGACACCCAAATGATCGAGCAGGATCGCCTGCGCGCGCACCATGTCGGCAATCGTAATGACGGGAAAATCCATGGCATACGGCTGGTCCGTCGCCGGATCATCGCTTGCAGGTCCCGACGACCCCATGCAACTGCCCAGAACATTGACGCAGATGACACAATATCTGCCGGTATCTATCGGTTTTCCAACGCCAACCATACCCGCCCACCAACCCGGCTTTCCGGTAACCGGGTGCTGGCTGGCGACATATTGGTCCATGGTCAGCGCATGGCAGATAAGGATGGCGTTGCTGGCATCGGCGTTCAACGCGCCATAGGTTTCATAGGCAAAATCCAACGGCGCAAATTGCGCACCGCTGTCCAATGCCACTGGCCCCATCAGCCGGACTTTCCGGTCCAATCCAAATCTTGCGTCTTCGATCATGTTTCCGCCATATCAGCGCAGCATGATGAAACAATAGCTTATTGGCGAAACCTGTTTCTGCATTGCCCGGATCGGCACTTCACAGCGCTTGATCGCTACAGCCACCGCCGCTATGGCGGCTGCCATGAATATGCCCACGCCCAAAACCTATATCAGCGCAATCCACGCCTATACCCCTGGCAAGGCCAAGTCCGATGATGGTAGGCCGCTAATCAAATTGTCTGCCAACGAAAACCCGCTTGGCTGCAGCCCGGACGCCAGCTCTGCACTTGCCGCTGCGCAAGGCAGCTTGGCACGATATCCCGACCCGGCGTCAGGGGCATTACGCATGGCATTGGCCGATGCTTACGGGCTGGAAAGTGAACTGATTGTTTGCGGAACAGGATCAGACGAACTGCTGAACCTGATTGCGGCGGGATATGCCGGGGTTGGTGATGAGATCATCCATGTGAATTACGGATTTGCCGTATATGAAATCGCCACGCGCAAGGTGGGCGCACAAGTGGTGGTCGCACCGGACACCGATTATGGCACCGACATTGACGCATTGCTTGCGCGGGTTGGACCAAATACGCGCGCCGTTTACCTTGCCAATCCCAACAACCCCACAGGTACAGTGATGACCGATGCAGAGGTTGCAAGTCTGCATGCAGGACTGCCATCGGATGTTATTCTAGTACTTGACCAGGCCTATGGCGAATATCTGGACAGCGATGGTCCGGCTGCATTTGATTTGGCGCGCAAATTTGATAATGTATTGATAACACGTACATTTTCAAAGATATACGGATTGGCGGCGGAACGTATTGGTTGGGCGTATGGCAAACCACATTTGATCGATACGCTGAACCGGATACGCGGCCCGTTTAACGTTACCGCCGCTGGACAGGCCGCCGCAATTGCAGCGCTCGCCGACACCGATTTTGTAAATCGCAGCCGCGCCCACAACGCACACTGGCGTGACTGGATGAATGCTGAAATAGCCGCGCTGTCAAACCACGGCCTGCGCGCCGTTCCATCGGCAGCCAATTTCATACTCGTTATTTTTGACGGAGCCGTCAGCGCTGAAACCGCCGATACCGAATTGATAGAGGCTGGCTATGTTGTGCGCCGACTGGCGGGACAGGGGCTGGGCCACGCGCTGCGCATCACAATAGGAACCGAGACTGAAAACCGGGGGTTCATGGAAGTATTGCGCGCCATTTTGGAAAAGCCGCGTTGATGCTGCCTTTTGCGCGCATCACCATAATCGGGCTTGGCCTGATCGGTTCATCGGTGGCACGTGCAGTACGTGCCAATATGCCGGGCGTAAGGATCACGGGATTTGATGCAGATTCAGGCGTCCGTGAACGCGCAAGAGCGTTGAATTTCTGCGACGATATTACCGATTTACCCGGCACTGCAGTTATTGACGCCGACCTTGTGTTGCTGTGCGTGCCCGTTGGCGCGATGGGCGACGTCGCTGAACTGATCGCCGATGATATACCAACAGATGCGATCATCAGCGATGTCGGAAGCTGCAAACAAAGCGTTTTCGACGCATTGGTAACGGCGCTGCCCGATGCCATTATCATTCCGGCGCACCCTGTTGCCGGTACAGAAAAAAGCGGGCCAGAGGCTGGATTTGCATCATTATTTGCAGGCCGCTGGTGCATATTGACCCCGCCCGACGGTGCGCCGGTTGCTGCTATCGAACAGCTATCGACATTTTGGCAGCGATTGGGCGCAGATGTTGAGATTATGGACGCCCGTCATCACGATATGGTTTTGGCCATCACCAGCCATCTGCCGCATTTAATCGCGTATACTATCGTTGGTACAGCCGATGATTTGCAAGAAGT
>JANOKA010000070.1:0-8821 GCA_031418995.1 Sphingomonadales bacterium
TGCCAATATGACGCCCAGCGATTTGGCCTTAGCCGCCCGCCTAGCCGATGCTGCTGGCGCAGCGATCAGGCCGTTTTATCGCGCGGACTTTGCTTATGAAGCAAAAAATGATGCATCACCCGTTACCGAAGCCGACCGCGCTGCCGAAGCCGCGATGCGCGCCATATTGGATGCCGAATGCCCAAATGACGCAATAATCGGCGAAGAATTTGGCGATAAAGACGGAACTAGCGGCCGCACTTGGGTGCTTGATCCTATCGATGGTACGGTCAGCTTCATGGCTGGACGGCCCATTTTCGGTAGTTTGATTGCGTTGATGCAAGATGGCTTTCCGGTGATGGGCGTCATTGACCAGTGCATTGGCGGCGAACGTTGGATCGGTGCAGCTGGACGCGAGACGACGTTGAACGGCAAACCTGTCCAAACGCGCCGCTGCCGCGAATTATCGGACGCCGTACTGGCCAGCACAGGGCCGCAATATTTCGACAATCACAGCAGCGAGCACTTTATGGCACTCGCCGCAAAAACTGCGCACAAACGCATGGTTTGGGGCGGGGACTGCTATAACTACGGTTTGCTTGCTGCCGGACATATAGATCTGGTAGTCGAAACGGGCCTTAAACTGCATGACTTCGCCGCGCTTGTTCCCATTGTCGAGGGAGCAGGCGGCATCATGTGCGATTGGAACGGCGATCCGCTGCATTCCAGCAGCGCAGGCGACGTTATTGCGCTGGGCGATCCGGCACGGTTGGAGGATGTATTAGAGGCGCTGGCGTGCGGGCATTGACACCGACAGAATCACTTGCAATTGAGGCCGGACGCAGCTAGGCGCACGTTTCCCAAGAACACGGCTGGCTGAAAGGGCTGCCATGCCGGTTCAAAAAGGACTCAACTAAAGGAGACCAAAATGCCCAAGCTGAAGACCAAAAGCGGTGTGAAGAAACGCTTCAAAATCACCGCATCTGGCAAGATCAAGCACGGCGCCGTTGGCAAACGTCACCGTTTGAACAGCCATAATGCCAAGTATATCCGCCAGCACCGCCGCACCGACACCATTTCGGACGCTGATGCAAAAACAATCAAGAAATGGGCGCCCTACGGTCTTTGACCCTACGCGACTTCTTTCGAAAATTATTAAGGATATAGATTATGGCACGTGTCAAAAGGGGTGTCACAACCCGCGCCAAACACAAGAATATTTTGGATCTAGCAAAGGGCTTTCGCGGCCGCCGCAAAAATACGATCCGTATCGCCCGTCAAGCGGTCGAAAAAGCTGGGCAATATGCCTATCGTGACCGCAAGGTAAACAAGCGCAATTTCCGTGCATTGTGGATCCAACGTATCAACGCCGCTGTACGCGCCGAAGATATGACATACGGTGTGTTCATGCACGGCCTGAAACTGGCTGGTATCGAATTGGACCGCAAGGTTCTGGCCGATATGGCGATGAACGAAGGCGCAATGTTTAGCACCATCATCGCGCAATCGAAGGCAGCATTGGCCAAAGCCGCGTAAGCTTCACTCTTCGAATAATGCGCAAAAGGGCGTGGACGGTACTTGCCGTTCGCGCCCTTTTGCTTATGGATCAATAAATTAACCTCGTCATTCCCGCGAAGGCGGGAATCCATCACCGGACCTTTTGTATGCGCCAAGACTTTCAGCCGACAGTCTATATTATGGCTAACCGCAGGAACGGCGCGATTTATACTGGCGTAACTTCAAACTTGATGCTTCGTATCCAGCAGCACAGAGAAGAGACGTATAATGGGTATAGCAAACGTGTAGAGGCGAAGTTACTTGTCTGGTATGAGCAACACGCAACAATGGAAACGGCAATAATCAGGGAAAAACGGGTAAAAAATTGGAACCGGCAATGGCGAGTCAATTTGATTGAAGCAGAAAATGCGGAATGGCACGATATTGCGATTGATTTTGGATTCCAGCCATTGTGGTCTTTAGGCCAGTAAATGACGTAACGGGTTGTTAATTAGCAAGGTGCCGTCATCCCCGCGAAGGCAGGGATCCATCACCGGATTTATAAATTTAAACGGCGGGTGATGGATTCCCGCCTTCGCGGGGATGACGATGGACGATAATGAACTGAAACTACTGCTTTCAAATGCTGAGAAGAGTTACTTGTGGGCGATTGGCGAAGCCTCGAATTCTGAAATACTGGATAACATTCGTATTCAGGCTTTGGGTAAGCAAGGCGAAGTATCGGGTTATCTAAAGCTCCTTGGCGGAATGTCTGCTGACCGCCGCACCGAGTTAGGCCCCATCATCAACGGTCTGCGCGAAACAGTAGCTACGGCGATCGCTGACAAAAAAACCGCCCTTGAAACCGCCGCGCTGAATCAGCGTCTCGCCACCGAACGGCTCGATATGAGCCTGCCTGCGCCGACCACGCCAATGGGCAGTGTGCATCCAGTGTCGCAGGTAATGGACGAACTGGCTGAAATTTTCGCTGATATGGGCTTTGCTGTGGCTGAGGGGCCAGAGATTGAGGATGACTGGCGCAATTTCAGTGCGCTGAATATCCCTGAAACGCATCCCGCGCGCGCCATGCACGATACATTTTATTTTCCCGACAAGGATGACCAAGGCCGCGATATGTTGCTGCGCACGCACACATCGCCTGTACAAATCCGGACGATGCAGACCGTAGTCGATTCTGGCCGGCAACCCCCCATCCGCATCATCGCCCCGGGCCGCGTGTACCGCAGCGATAGCGACGCGACGCACACGCCGATGTTCCACCAGATCGAGGGGCTTGTGATCGACAAGGGTATTCATCTGGGTCATTTGAAATGGACGCTGGAGACATTCTTGAAAGCTTTTTTCGAACGCGAAGACGTCACGATACGATTGCGGCCAAGCTATTTCCCGTTCACCGAGCCGAGCGCAGAAGTCGACATCGGTTACACACTGACGGGGGGTAAACGCGTGATCGGCGGCAAACAGGATGATGCCGGATTTGGCTGGATGGAAGTTTTGGGCAGCGGCATGGTGCACCCCAAAGTGATCGCCAATTGCGGACTGGATCCCGATGAGTATCAAGGTTTTGCATTTGGCACCGGAGTCGACAGGTTGGCAATGCTGAAATACGGCATGGATGATTTGCGGGCGTTTTTTGACGGCGATGGCCGCTGGCTGGGGCATTACGGTTTCGCGGCGTTGGATGTCCCCACATTATCGGGGGGCGTAGGCGCATGAAATTCTCGTTGAGCTGGCTCAAAGCGCATCTGGAAACAGACGCCGATATTAATGCCGTCGCAGATTGTTTGAACCGCATCGGTTTGGAAGTGGAAGGTATAGAAAACCCCGCCGACAAGTTGGCTGCCTTTAAAATTGTCCGCGTCATTTCAGCAGCCCCGCATCCACAGGCGGATAAGCTGCAAGTTTTAAGCGTTGACGCAGGCGCAGGCGGTCCTTTGCAAGTTGTATGCGGCGCGCCCAATGCGCGTGCAGGAATGCTAGGTGTATTCGGCCCTGCAGGCGCCGTCGTACCGTACAATGGCATGGTGTTGAAAGTTGCCGAAATCAGAGGCGTAGAATCCAACGGTATGATGTGTTCCATCGCCGAACTGGAACTGGGCGACGATCATGACGGCATCATCGCGCTGGATGACGGAGCGCCTGTTGGTGCGGTTTATGCCGATTGGGCGGGACTGGACGATCCAGTTATCGATGTCAGCATTACGCCCAACCGTCAGGATTGCATGGGCGTGCGCGGCATTGCGCGTGATTTGGCCGCAGCGGGTCTAGGCGTGTTAAAGCCTTTGGCTATAATAAATATAGAAGGCGAGTTTCCCTGTCCCACCGAAATCCGCACCGATGATACAGACGGCTGCCCTGCATTTTACGGGCGCGTTATCAAGGGCGTGACAAATACCGGCAGCCCCGATTGGATGCAAAAACGGCTGAAATCCGCAGGACAAAAACCGATCAGCGCGCTGGTGGACATCACCAATTATGTCATGCTGGATCATGGGCGGCCAAGCCATGCGTATGACCAGACGAAGCTATCGGGCGCAATCGTTGCGCGGCGCGCAGTGGACGGCGAGACAGTAACGGCGCTGAACGGCAAAGAATATACGCTGACGTCTGCGATGACCGTAATTGCGGATGATAATGGCGCGCATGATATTGCCGGAATCATGGGCGGCGAACTTTCGGGGTGCAGCGATGCAACTACCGATGTCTTGTTGGAAGTTGCCTATTTTACGCCGGAAAATATCGCCAAAACCGGACAAGCGCTGGCGCTCACATCGGATGCGCGCAGCCGATTTGAACGCGGCGTTGATCCGGCGTTTCTAGAGGACGGCCTTGCGATCATCACGCAATTGATCGTCGATATTTGCGGCGGAAAAGCCAGCGAGATTGTGCGCGCCGGAGCGCCGCCAATCCCGGCAGTGACAATTGCCTATGACATCGGCCATTGCGCCCGGCTTGGTGGGATCGACGTGCCGCCTGCGCAGCAACAGGCGATACTGGAAAGCCTGGGCTTTACGGTCGATGGCAAATGGAATGTGACCGTCCCGTCATGGCGGCGTGATGCCGGGGGCAGCGCCGATCTGGTCGAAGAAGTGGTACGTATGGTCGGCCTTGATAATGTACCGTCTGTGCCGTTGCCGCGCGCTGATGGCGTTGCCAAACCCACGGCCACGCCGATGCAGCGGATCGAACGCAAGATGCGGCGGACAGCGGCATCACGCGGCATGAACGAAGCGATCAACTGGGCATTTTTGCCTGCAAAAGACGCTGAAGCATTTGGCGGCGGCCATTGGACGTTGGCCAATCCGATATCCGAAGATATGAAAGTCATGCGACCATCCATGTTGCCTGGTTTGCTTGCGGCGGCGCGGCGCAATATGGACCGCGGCGCGGCATCAGTTCGCCTATTTGAAATCGGCCGCCGTTATTTCAAGGCAGCAGACGGATCAAGCGACGAACGACTTACGCTGGGCATATTGCTGGCGGGTGATAAATCATCGCGCAGCTGGGCCAGTGGTAAAGCGCAGAAATTCGATGCCTTTGATGCCAAGGCAGAGGTGCTTGCATTGCTTGGCGCGGCAGGCGTAACGACAGACGGTTTGATGGTCATGCAAGAGGCGGGAGCGCATTTTCACCCCGGCCAGTCGGCGACTTTGCGCATGGGTCCGAAAAACATTCTGGCCGCATTTGGTACGTTGCATCCTGTCATAACCAAGGCATTTGATCTGGACGGCAACGTCATCGCGGCGGAAATTTTTCTGGATGCCATTCCGGCAAAGAAAAGCGGCGGCGGTTTCATGCGGCCTGGATATTCGCCGCCTGCACTGCAAGCTGTGACGCGTGATTTTGCGTTTCTGGTACCGGCCGAACTTGTCGCAGGCGATCTGGTGCGCGCCATTCGCGGATGCGACAAAACCAATATCGCCGGTGTGCACTTGTTCGATAGATTTGCCGGACAGGGCGTAGGCGAAGGTCAATTGTCGCTTGCCGTTGAAGTAACCATGCAGCCTGCGGACAAAAGCTATACCGACGATGACCTGAAACTAATATCTGAAAAGATTATCGCAGCAGCCGCAAAGTTGGGCGGCGTGTTGCGCGGTTAGGGACACATGCTGCTGAACAAGGGTCTACTATTCATACTCTGGAAAGCAGCATCACAATAAACAGCTTTGCATAATAAGGCCGCCGCGTTACGTTCGTAATGGGAAGGTCAGATTGGGGAGCGTCACATGGCACAAAAAGACCTTAGAAACATAATCTTCGCATTGGCAGCAGCGGCAACCACCGCTGCGTGTGGCGGCGGCGGAACACCGACCAGCGCTGGCGGCGGCACGCCCACCAGCGGAACCCCGCCCACCCCGCCGACATCGGGGACTTGCAGCCTGCGTTCGCGGCAGGATTTTGCCTTTAGTGTGCTGGACGAATGGTATCTATTTCCCGAAACGCTGCCTGCGACGCTTGATCCGTCCACGTTTACAACGGTGCAAAGCTATATCGATGGCTTAACCGCCACCGCACGGGGCCAAGGCCGCGACCGTTTCTTTACCTTTGTGACCTCGATTGAACAGGAAAACGCTTTTTTCAGTTCGGGCGCAACCGCAGGATTTGGTATCCGGCTATCTTTCCAAACAGGTCCGGCCCGCGTCTTGATCGCCGAAGCATTTGAAGGCGCGCCTGCACTGGCAGCAGGAATAGACCGGGGAACCGAGATTTTGGCCATTGGCACAAGCGAAAGCAACCTGCGCAATGTCAGCGATATTATCGCAGCAGAAGGCAATGGCGGCGTATCGGCGGCGCTTGGTCCCAGCACCGCTGGCACAGCGAGGGTATTGCGCGTCACCGATGCAGCGGGTCCGCGCAACCTTACTATCAGCAAGGCCGATTTTGAACTGACCCCGGTGTCATCGCGGTACGGCGCGACGGTGATTAATGACGGCACACGGCGCGTGGCGTATATAAACTTACGTACTTTTATTTCATCGGCGGACGATCAATTGCGCAGCGCATTTGCCAATTACCGCGCGCAGGGCATTACCGACTATATCATTGATTTTCGGTATAATGGCGGCGGCCTGATTTCCACGGCGGGCGTTATGTACGATCTTTTGGGCGGGGCCCGCTCCAGCAGCGATATTGCATCGGTGCAAACGTTCCGTGCGTCAAAATCCAGCCGGAATGAAACCCGCCGTTTTGCCCCCAATTCGCGTTCGGTTCGCCCATTGCGCATCGCGTTTATCGGCACCAGCAGCACGGCATCGGCCAGCGAGTTGGTGATGAATACATTCGTCCCCTATCTGGGCGTTAATGCCGCGTTGATTGGCGCAGACACATCGGGCAAACCTGTCGGCCAAATCGCGCTGGACCAGGCGACTTGTGATGACCGCATCCGTGTTGTGGCATTTTCAACGCAGAACTCGGCCAATCAGGGTTTCTATTATAACGGCATGGCCAGCGTCATGCGCGCCACGTGCCAAGCGCCCGATGACCTGACCAAGCCATTGGGTGATCCCACCGAAGGTTCGGTGCGCACCGCGCTTGATTTCATCGCCGGACGCACCTGTACGCCGATTACGGGGGGCACGGCAGGAACAGCGGCAAAGCGTATTGGTTCACCGGAGGCACGCGAATTGTTGACGCCTGACAAACCAACGCCTGCACAGCGCGAGGTTCCGGGGCTGTTTTAATCTCCGGCGGCCAGCAATGGCGATATGCATGGACCCAATAAGCATGGACGGGGCGCGCGCGAACCGCTAATCGCGCCGTCATGACCAATAACCGACGTACTTTTGCGATTATCTCGCACCCCGATGCGGGCAAGACAACTTTGACCGAAAAGCTGTTGTTGCAGGGCGGCGCGATCCATTTGGCAGGCGAGGTAAAGGCGCGGGGACAAGCGCGGCGGGCGCGGTCCGATTGGATGAAGATTGAACAGCAACGCGGTATTTCGGTAACCTCCAGCGTGATGACCTTTGCCAAGGACGGCATAATCTTTAACCTTCTCGATACGCCGGGACATGAGGATTTTTCCGAAGATACTTACCGCACGCTGACCGCTGTCGACAGCGCGATCATGGTAATCGATGCGGCCAAAGGCATCGAACCGCAGACGTTAAAACTGTTCGAAGTGTGCCGCTTGCGTTCGGTTCCGATCATCACTTTTGTCAACAAGGTCGACCGCGAGGGCCGCGAATGTTTCGACATATTGGACGAGGTTGCTGATAAATTGGCGCTGGACGTTTGCCCGATGAGCTGGCCCGTTGGCATGGGCGGCGAGTTTGAAGGCATATACGATTTTGCTCGAGGACGCCTGATGCAGCCAACTGGCCCGTCAAAGGCGTTTGAAGGCAAAGTCAGCCAGCATGACGGCATCCACGATCCGACATTGGCGGCGCATATTTCGGAGCGCGGGCTTAAAAAATTCCGCGAAGAGGCCGATCTGGCACAGGGCGGATATGCATCATTTGATCTGGAGGCGTACCGTGCCGGCGATTTAACGCCAGTATTTTTCGGCTCTGCGCTGAAAGAATTCGGTATTCACGAAATGATTTCGGCCATTGCCGATTATGCCCCGCCGCCCCGGCCGCAGCCCAGCAATATGGGCGAAATCCTGCCCAGCCGCAGCGACGTGACCGGCTTTATCTTCAAAGTGCAAGCCAATATGGACCCGCAGCACCGTGACCGGATTGCTTTCATGCGGTTATGTTCGGGTACATTCAAACGCGGGATGAAACTGATTCCATCGGGACACGGCAAGCCCGTTGCCATCCATTCACCCATCCTGTTTTTTGCACAAGACCGCGAGATTGCCGATACCGCAGAACCCGGTGACATCATCGGCATTCCCAATCACGGTACGTTAAGAGTCGGTGATACAATGTCGGAAAAAAACGACGTTCGTTTCACGGGTCTGCCCAATTTTGCGCCCGAAATACTGCGCCGCGTGGTGCTGAAAGATTTCACCAAAACCAAACAACTGCGCAAGGCGATGGATGACCTGTCCGAAGAGGGCGTCATCCAGGTTTTCTATCCCGAAATTGGTTCTAACTGGATTGTCGGCGTCGTCGGGCAATTGCAGCTGGAGGTTTTGATATCGCGGCTAGAGGCGGAATATAAGGTGGAGGCGGTACTGGAGCCATCGCCATTTGAAACCGCCCGGTGGTTGATCGGCAGCGAGGCTGCGCTCAAACAATTTACCGATTTCAACAGCAGCAATCTGGCCAAAGACCGCGATGGCAACGCCGTGTTTATGGCACGGTCGGCATGGGACGTTGGCTATCAACAGGAAAAACATCCCGATCTGAATTTCAGCGCCACCAAAGAGCGGTGA
>JANOKA010000071.1:0-11109 GCA_031418995.1 Sphingomonadales bacterium
GGAACGCGTGATTGAGCGCGTTGGCGGACGAAAGGGCATAAACGTCGATGTTCGTGTGGTGTGCGCGACCCACCAAAACTTGAGCAAGATGATCGCCGATCAAACTTTCCGCGATGATTTATATTACCGGCTGGCAGAGATTACAATCAACATCCCTTCGCTGAGCCAGCGAACGGGGGACGCTGTGTTGCTTGCCAAACATTTCCTGCACAAATTTGCCAAAGAGATGAACCCTTCAATTAAAGGGTTTTCAACGTCGGGACTGGCCGCTGTCGACCAATCGGTTTGGCCCGGCAATGTCCGCGAACTTGAAAACAGGGTAAAGCGCGCTGTGATAATGGCGGAAGGCAAATTCATCACGGCAGAAGATATGGAGTTTGCCGGCGATGATGATGCGTTGCTGCTCAATTTGAAAGCGGCGCGTGAACAGGCCGACCGCAAAGCCATTGGCCGGGCAATTGCACAAACCGAAGGCAATATATCCAGCGCAGCCAAATTGTTGGGGATTAGCAGGCCGACTTTATATGATTTGCTGAAACAGTATGAATTGCAAATCTGACTAACGCTAATGCGATGAAAACGCCCGCCCTGCCTAAACTAAGAACTATCCTACAAATCGCGGCTGTGCTTGCGGTATTGGTTCTTGGCGGCAGGCTTTTGTCGAAATATAATGATCGCGCAAATGCTGCGGCGTCTTTTGCAAAAGCGCGGGAGTATAAGGATCAGAACAAACTTTATGCCGCACGCGTCGAGTTAATGAACGCTGTAAAGAACGACCCACGCCTTGTTGATGCGCTGATCCTGCAAGCGGAGGTCGCACTGGAAATGCTCGACGGCGTTACGGCCAGGACGGCATTGGAAAAAGCGGTGGCGCGGGGCATAGACCAATTGCAGGTTCAGCATTTGATCGGGCACGCGCTATATCTGGAGGGCGATTTCAGGCGCGCCGTACAAATGCTGGATAGCGACGATATACCCCGCAAATACAGGCCATATGCGCAACGGATATTGGGCCGGACGCTTTTGGCACAGGGCAATATTGATGCAGCGCGCAGTGCTTTTGATGCCGCGATAAAGCTGGACAGGAACAACAGCGCGCTGTGGACAGATATCGGCGCGTTCCGCCTTAGCCTTGCAGACCAGATGGGCGCGATTGATGCTGCCGAATATGCGGTTAAGTTGGATAATAAAAACATACGTGCACTGGAATTGCGTGCCGGGTTGATCCGGTCGCAATATGGCATGGCGGCTGCGCTGCCGTGGTATGAAGGCGCATTGGCGTTAAACCCGAATGATGTGCCCTTGCTGGAGGAATATGCCGCGACATTGGGTGAGCTTGGCAGAGCCAGCGAAATGTTGAAAACCGTGCGCAAAATCTATGCATTGCAAAATAAAAATGGCCGCGTATTTTACATGCAAGCGGTGATAGCGGCGCGCGCAGGGGAATACGGGTTGGCACAACGTATTTTGCAATTGGCTGGAGCGCGGATCAACGAAATGCCGGGCGCCATGCTTGTATCTGCGGTTTCGGAATATCAACTGGGTAATCATCACCGGGCTGCCGATATATTGGAGCGGCTGGTATCGGAACAACCGAATAATCTGGAGGCGCGCAAATTGCTGGCGCGTGCGAAACAAAGCGCAGGCGAAAATTTTGATGCGCTGGACGCCATCAAGCCTTTGGTGGACCGGGGCCAATCCGACAGCTATACCGCCATGATTGCTGCACGGGCGTTTGAGGCGACGGGTGAGCGCGGTAAAGCTGCGGTCGGCTTACTCGAATCCTCTCGCGCAACCGTTCGTAAAACCGTTCCTATTTCGCCGTCATCATCGCTTCGCATGGCCGCTGATGCGGCGCAAAAAAATCCGGGTAACGCGCAATATGCCATTCCGTACATCCGTGCATTGATGTTGGAAGGCATGCCGGATCAGGCGTTAAATATCGCACGGCAGTTGCAGGCATCAAACCCTGGAGTACCCGAAGCTCATATGCTGGTGGGGGATGTGTATGCGGCGCGCGGTCAATACAGCGCAGCGGTTGCCGACTATCAACGGGCAAAGCAAATCAATTTTTCCGAAGCCATCATGCTGCGTCAGGTGGATGTATATCGGCGGTTGAACCAGCCATCCAACGCACGCATGACATTGACCGATTTTACAATGTTGAACCCCAATAATCTGTCGGCACAGCGGTTAATGGCTTATCTAATGCTGGATGAATCGCGCTGGGCCGACGCCATACCCTTGCTAGAAAAATTGCGCGCCCGGATCGGGTATAATGACAGCATCTTGAATGCCAATATTGCCCGGGCATATTCAGGGGCAGGCAATCATGATGATGCGATATTCAACGCTGAAACCGCCTATCGCATTGATCCGGCGAACCCGATGGTAACGCTTGTATATGCGCAAATATTGCTGAAATCGGGGCAACGATCCAAAGCTGCGACCGAGCTGTTTGAAAAAGCTGATATTTTGCTGCCGGGAAATGCTGATGTCACAACAGGGTTAAAAGCGGCCAGAGCAGCGATGAAGAAAAAGACAGGCTAGGTCCTGAATCTAAGTTGGAAAACTAAACCAGCTCTTTCAACTGGATACCCGCACGCTGCATCTGCGCTTTAACCTCTGGCCAAATATTCTTCAAAAAATGCTCACGTTCAAACGTACGCAGTCTTTCGATTGCGCCGCTGGAGACAAACAATCCTACGCCACGTTTCACATCAACCAATCCGCTGTCCTGAAACAACTGATACGCCTTTGCCACGGTCAGCGGGTTTGCGCCCTGCTGTGATGCAAACGCACGCACAGACGGCAACATAGCGCCCTCGGCATAATCGCCGTTCAAAATGGCTTCGGCAATTACATCGCGTAGTTTCAGATATACCGGCTTGCTATCATTTTTCATAACATACCTACTGCCATAATACAGTAGGGCGCGTCAACCATCGTCAGGAGGCAGGCCAACGGCGGACAATATGAATCATATCGGGGCGAGGGCGTTCCTCCAATGGCGCAGAAGGCGTACCAATGAAAAACAATCCTGCAATTCTTTCGGTGCCTTCGCACAACTCAGACTGAATGACTGGATCATAGCAGGCCCATCCCGTAATCCAATTGGCCGCAAATCCGAATGCATGTGCGGCGTGCAGCAAGTTCATGGCGACCGCGCCCGTTGAAAGCTGTTGCTCCCACTCCGGAATTTTTGCGCTAGGTTGCGGCGCGTGAAGCAATAATATCAAGGCAGGAGCCATATAAGCGGGCGCAACCACCGCATCAATTTGTGCCGTCCGTGCATCCGGGTTAGCCGCAATGAATGCGCGCCCCAGCAAGGCTGCAAACGCGGCGCGATCCTCAATCACCACAAATCGCCAAGGAAACAGCTTACCATGATCGGGCGTTCGGGCGGACATCCGCAATATGTCAGCCATGATAATAGCGTTGGGTCCTGGCGCAACTAATTCCCGTGCTTTGCCGGAACGGCGGCTGGATAGATAAACGGGTAGACTGGACAGATCATTAAACATGGCGCTGCCATACCCCGTCAGTTTCGACTGCGCTACTGCAAGATGCGCGCAAATTTGTATGTCCACGTAATTATATTCTTCACAGGCGCAATTTATTCGTTAGGGTCACCTCATTAGCCGTAACCGAGGGGCGCGGCATTAGATTTCGAAGAGGGTTTGCTAAATGGCATCAGGCTATGCACAGGATGGAGACGCAGCAGGGACGTTTCTGGGCCATCCAAAAGGTTTATTCGTTCTGTTTTTTGCAGAAATGTGGGAACGGTTTTCTTATTATGGCATGCGTGCGCTGCTTATTTTTTATCTGACCAAGCATTGGCTTTTTTCAGATGAGAAATCCGGCGTAATTTACGGCGCGTATACTGCATTAGTATATATTACGCCCGTGCTTGGTGGATATCTGGCGGACAGATATTTAGGGCAGCGAAAGGCTGTGACATATGGCGCAGTGTTGCTTACTTTCGGCCATTTTCTGATGGGATTTGAGGGTTCCGGCGGACAAGATGCCGCATCGCTGAATGTTTTCTGGCTTGCTTTGGCCTTTATTATCGTGGGTTCAGGTTTTTTGAAGGCCAACATATCGGTCATAGTCGGGCAGTTATATGCACGCACCGATGTGCGCCGCGACGGGGCATATACAATTTTCTACGTCGGCATTAATTTAGGCGCAGCCATCGGCGCATTGCTTTGCGGATATTTGGGTGAAACCTATGGCTGGTCCTACGGTTTTGGTGCGGCTGGATTCGGCATGTTGGCTGGTTTGATTGTATTCATTGCGTTTAAGCCATTATTGCTGGGCCGCGGTGAGCCATCGGATCCTGCTAAACTTGCTTCAACCGTCGGCGGAATTAAACTGGAATGGCTTATCTATCTGGTCGGGCTTGTTGCCGTTGTCGTGTGCTGGTGGCTGGTGCAAAATCAGGCAATAGTCGGAACATTGCTTGGCGTTGCTGGCGCCGCTTTGGTTGCTTATGTTCTGTTCACCGCCGTCGTAAAATTGCCGCCGCAAGACCGTGACCGGATTTTTGCCGCAATGACTTTGATCTTTGGATCCATATTGTTTTGGGCCTTGTTTGAACAAGCGGGTTCATCGCTAAATCTTTTTACTGACCGTCACGTTGACCGCAACATTTTGGGCATGGAAGCTAAGGCATCGATGTTCCAATCGATTAACGCCATTTATATTGTGCTGCTTGGTCCTTTGTTCGCCGCGCTTTGGGTATGGATGGGACGCAAAGGTATTGAGCCATCTGCGCCTGCCAAATTTGGCTTGGGCGTGATCCAGCTTGGGCTTGGCTTTTTGGTCCTAGTGGCTGGCGCAGCATCGGGCGACGGAACGATGGTCCCTGTCATATTCATCTTCCTTATCTATTTATTGCATACGACTGGTGAATTGTGTCTGTCACCTGTCGGTCTAAGCGCGATGAACCGTTTGGCACCCGCGCATATGGCTAGCCTTATCATGGGAACATGGTTCTTCGCATCGGCGACGGGCAATTTTGCTGCGGGACTGATTGCTGCCGCAACGGGTTCCGAAGCAGCATCGGGTGAGGGCGCAGGCAAAGAAATCGTACTGAGCGTGTACAGCCAGATTGGCTGGATCGCGGTTGCAGTAGGTGTCGGTATGGTAGTGATATCGCCGCTGATTAAGAAACTGATGCATCTTGATACCTTGGGTGATGCCGATGCGGACGCCGAGACAGGCGCTGCACCCCAGCCTGGCACCAACAATTAAGTGAGGCAATTATAATGCGTGTACCGGGACTATGCTTTGCGGCATTGGCGCTGCCTATGGCGTTAATGGCGTGTGCCAATGGTGGCAATGAAGCGCCAAATAGTGCGTCTTCGAAAGCTTCCTCTAAACCTGCGGCCAAGGTTGTAGCGCCTTTTGCCTCAACCTATAAAGCCTATCCCGGTGCGGTTACGGTCATTCGCGGTGCAACTATATTCGATGGGGAGGGTGGCCGTATCGAAAATGGTGTTGTCCTGTTGCGTGATGGCAAGATAGCAGGAGTAGCTGGCGCAATTACCGATATTGATGTTCCTGCTGACGCGATCACCGTTGATGGCGCTGGCATGTTTGTTACGCCGGGGATTATCGATATCCACTCGCATCTGGGTGACTATCCCACGCCGTCGGTTGCGGCGCATGATGATGGCAACGAAGCCACGTCGCCAACGACGCCAGAGGTTTGGGCCGAACATAGCGTTTGGCCGCAAGATCCCGGTTTCAGCCGCGCGCTCGCCAATGGCGGGATTACCTCGCTTCAGGTTTTGCCGGGCTCGGCGAACCTGATGGGTGGGCGTTCGGTGACATTGAAAAACGTATATTCACGCACCGTACAGGGGATGAAATTTCCTGGCGCACCCTATGGTTTCAAAATGGCGTGCGGCGAAAACCCAAAACGGGTTTATGGCAGCAAAGGCCGCATGCCATCGACACGCATGGGCAATTATGCTGTGAATCGTCAGACATGGATTAAGGCGCAAGAGTATAAAAAGAAACGCGATAGCGGCAAAGAATTTACCCGCGATATCGGGATGGAAACTTTGGCTGGCGTTCTGGACGGCGACATTCTGGTCCACAACCATTGCTACCGCGCTGATGAAATGGCGCAGGTGCTCGATATGGCCAAGGAATTTGGCTATAAAGTTTCGACGTTCCACCACGCCGTCGAAAGCTATAAAATCGCTGATCTGTTAAAGGCCAATGACGTCTGTTCGGCGGTTTGGGCGGACTGGTGGGGCTTCAAGATGGAGGCTTATGACGCCATCCCCGAAAATGCGGCACTGCTAAACAATGCAGGTGCATGTACGGTTATCCACAGCGATGACGAAAATCAGATACAGCGCCTGAATCAAGAGGCGGCAAAGGCGATGGCTGACGGGCGCAGGATGGGTATGACGATTACCGAAGAGGATGCAATGCGCTGGCTGACGATCAATCCGGCCAAAGCAATGGGAATCGACAAAATGACGGGCAGCTTAAAGGTCGGAAAAATGGCTGATGTCGTGTTGTGGAACGGTAATCCGTTTAGCGTATATTCACGTCCGGCAAAGGTTTGGATCGATGGCGCATTATTATATGACTCCGCCGATTCCGCACGCCGTCCGGTGAGTGATTTTGAGCTGGGGCAACCGGGTTCAGGAGACGTGAAATGAAGCGGCTTTTCCTAACAGCGTGCGCCTTTGCGGCATTGACTGCGCCTGCCAGCGCTGAAACTATTGCGATAACAGGCGGTAAATTGATTGTCGGCGATGGCAGCGATCCGGTGGATGGCGGCATCGTCGTTATCCGCGATGGCAATATAATATCTGCCGGCAGTAACATTGCCATTCCGGCGGGTGCGACGGTAATTGATGCGGCTGGCAAATGGGTTACGCCCGGTATCTTTGCCGGATTCAGCCGTCTTGGACTGGCAGAGGTTGACGCGGTTGATGGTACCAATGACAAAAGCGGCGGACGCAGCGGGTTTAGCGCTGGGATTGACATTGCCCCTGCCATTGATCCGTTTCGTACGCCCATAGCGGTTAACCGTGCAGCAGGTGTTACCCGCGCCGTTGTTGCACCAGAAGCGGGCAGCAACATGTTTGCAGGCCAAGGTGCAATCGCTGATCTGGGCAATGATGGCAACGCCGTGACCAAAGCCCGGGCTTTCCAATTCGTTGAATTTGGCGAGGAAGGTGCAGAAAAATCAGGCGGCAGCCGTTCGGCATCGCACCTGACATTCCGCGCGATGTTGCGCGAGGCGCAAGATTATGCCGCAGGACGCGGTACATTTGACGATCTGTTGCTGCGCGCTGAAGATGTCAAAGCGTTGCTGCCAGTGCTGCGCGGAGAAACACGACTGCTGGTGCATGTTGAGGCTGCAAATGATATGTTGCGGATCATTGAATTGCGGCGGGATTTTCCAGAATTGAAACTGGTATTTGTGGGCGCGAGCGAAGGTTGGCGCGTGGCAGGCGACATCGCTGCGGCGGGAATTCCAGTCATCGCATCGGCGTTGAATGATCTGCCGGCCAGTTTTGAGCAACTGGCGGCTACACAGTCAAACATTGGCCGGATGAAAAATGCAGGCGTAAAGGTTGCGATCGGCATGATCGACGACCGCGATGCGCATCAATTGCGATATTCGGCGCAATATGCCGGAAACCTCGTCAGCTTAAGCCGCGTGCCGCGTGCCACTGGTTTAAGCTGGAATGATGCGTTTGCCGCAATTACTTCCGTTCCGGCGGACATTATGGGCGTTGGCGAACGGCATGGTAGTTTGAAAGCTGGACGTGCTGCCGATGTGGTTATCTGGGACGGCGATCCGCTTGAATTATCCAGCGCAGCCGTATCTGTATATATTGACGGTATCTTGCAACCGCTGGATAATCGTCAAGCGCGATTAAGGGACCGGTATCGCACGCCGTTAGAAGGCGTGCTGCCAAAAGCATACGAAAAATAGGCATTTATTTTCCGGGGGCGGAGGAGATAAGCTGTGTCCGGTTCCATTTGGTTGATAGTGACGAGTGCTGTTTTTGTCGGTAGCCATTTTGTCATGTCGCATTCCTTGCGCAAAAATATGGTGCGCAGTTTCGGAAAAACCGGATTTCTGGGCGTGTATTCGTTTGTGTCGCTAGCCGCTTTTGCCGTCATGGTATATGCCTTTATTGCGGCGCCAAAATATAGCGCGCTTTGGCTAAGCGGCGATATCATCTGGGCGGTTTCATCGTTTATCACGCTGATAGCTGCAGTGCTGTTCACAGGATCATTGATTGGTAATCCATCGCTTCCATCGCCTGCTTCTGCGGATTTGGCGATGCGCATGCCTGCAGGTGTGTTTAAGGTGACGCGTCATCCCATGATGTGGTCTTTTGCGCTTTGGGGATTTGCCCATATTCTGATCGCGCCGCGCCCAGATGTTTTGATATTTATTGGCAGCATTATATTTCTGGCGCTTGCGGGGGCCAAAGCACAGGAATCCAAAAAGGCAGGCTTAATGGGGGTCGAATGGGAAATGTGGCTGCGCCGGACCAGTTTCTTTCCGCGTTTAACGGGGTTTGCGCGCATTCCCTTACTGAACTGGGCTATCGGGATTATTGTTTGGTTGATTGCAACATGGGCGCATGGGTATTTTGCAGTCCCCGCCGCCGGATTATTCCGTTGGTTTCAACTATCCTGACTAACGAACGTCATCCTCAAACCGGGCGACGGTGCTGGTCACCGCCATATCCATTGTCACGTTCCCCAATGTGCGCATGATGTCCGGGAAAGTTTCGATTGCCAGCAATAACGCGAGCGGTTCAATCGGGACGCCCATCGCTATGCAAATTGGCGCAACCGAGGTAATAAAGCTAACCGAACCTGGCAAGCTGACCGCGCCCATTGTCGTAATCGCAGCAGCAGCAACGCCGATGGCAAGCGCCGTTACCGACAATTCAATCCCCATCAAATACGCGACATAAATTGCCACAGCCAGGTTCATGCATGGACCGGTTGCGCGAAACAATGCAACGGCAATGGGCAAAACAACGTCGGCAGAACGTTCGCCAACGCCCATTGATTTCACGCCGCCGACCATCGCGGGTAATGAGGCAAGCGAGCTTTGCGTCGAAATCGCAACGGCTTGTGCTGGCATGGATGCACGAAAAAATGTTAGCGGGTTCATGCGTCCGCCCACAGCCGCGAGAACAAACGATGCGATCCAGATAACCAGGCCAACTGCGCTGACAATCAAAACATAATGGATCAGCGCGCCAAACGCCTCCGCCCCTGCTTTTGCACCAACCACCAGCGCTAGGGCAAACACGCCAACGGGGGCCAGCATCAATATCCATTTGACAAGGATAAGCATCGTTTCTGATATCGCCGAAAAGAAATCGGCGATTGTTGTCCGTTTCGCCTCGGGCAGGCGCGTCGTTGCAAATGCGAATGCCAACGTAAAAATTATCAGCGGCAGTATCGCATCCTGCGCCGCTGCTGCGACTGGATTGGTGGGTATGATTGCGCGCAGAAATTCGGAAAACGGGGGCACTTCGCCAGGCGGTTCAGCCGTCAACAGCGCGCCGCGCAATGCCGATGCAGCATCGGCGGGAAGTGGGAACAGGGATAGCAATGTGGGCGTAAGCACCGCTGCCATTGCCGCCGATGCCCATAATATGATGAGCATTGTTATGATGGCCCGCGTCGTCATTTGTCCCGCACGCGCCATTGCCGCAGCTTGCACCACGCCAACGATCAAGATTGAAACCACCAGCGGTATGATTGTCATACGCAGTCCGTTTAGCCACATCGTGCCGATAACACTTGCCGTTTCAACCATCCAATCGGCGCGCTCCGCGATTGATATGCCAAGCAATATTCCTGCAATTAACGATGTCAAAATGATAAGAGCGTTACGCATAAATTTCCTAAAATGGCCGTTGCATCATGTGATACAGCCCCACAGAATTCTGGCAAGCATTTGGCACGATTTTGCATTTTGCCTGATAGCGTTAAGACAGGTTTTGCGTTAAACGAAACCAAATTTACATGAGGATGGACGCAAATATGCGCAAATTTTTTGGCACAGACGGAATCCGGGGCCGGACCAACGAAGGATCAATGACTCCTGAAATAGCCATGAAAGTGGGGCAGGCAGCGGGTCGTCATTTCCTGCGCGGCGATCATAAGCACCGCGTTGTCATTGGCAAAGATACCCGGCTGTCGGGATATATGGTGGAAAATGCGCTTGTCGCAGGTTTTACCAGCGTGGGCATGGATGTGGTACAATTCGGGCCCATCCCGACGCCTGCTGTGGCAATGCTGACACGTTCCATGCGCGCCGATTTGGGCGTTATGATTTCGGCCAGCCATAACCCTTATGAAGATAACGGCATTAAACTATTTGGCCCCGATGGTTTCAAGTTGTCCGATGGTGATGAAATGGCCATTGAAGCGCTGATTGACGCGCCCACGCAGCATGCTGCCGCCCCGGATATTGGCCGTGCACGCCGGATCGAGGATGCGCGCGGGCGTTATATCCATGCGATCAAGGCGTCGCTGCCCGAACACATTCGGTTTGATGGCCTGCACGTCGTGCTCGATTGCGCTCATGGTGCTGCCTATCAGGTAGCGCCCACGGCAATTTGGGAATTGGGCGCGAAAGTGACCGCGATTGGCATAACCCCCAATGGCAAAAATATTAATGACAAAGTGGGGTCCACCCACGTCGAAACGCTGCAAGAAACCGTGGTTGCATCGGGCGCGGATATTGGCATTGCGCTGGACGGCGACGCTGACCGGTTGATCGTGGTCGATGAAAAGGGGCGGGTCGTTGACGGTGACCAGTTAATGGCGATGCTGGGCACATCGATGAGCCGTTCGGGCAAACTGACGGGTGACGGGATAGTGGCCACGGTGATGTCCAATCTTGGGCTGGAACGATATTTGCGTACGCAGCATTTGAACCTGATCCGCGCAAAGGTGGGCGACCGTTATGTTTTGGAAGAAATGCGGCGGCACGGGATAAATGTCGGCGGCGAACAATCGGGTCATATGATAATGCTCGACCATGCGACCACAGGTGACGGAACGGTAGCGGCGCTGCAGGTAATGGCGCAG
>JANOKA010000072.1:0-13834 GCA_031418995.1 Sphingomonadales bacterium
TGGATGAACCAACCACTGGCCTCCATTTTGAGGATGTCCGCAAATTGCTGGAAGTGCTGCACAGATTGGTGGAGCAGGGCAATAGTGTAGTGGTTATCGAACATAATCTGGACGTTATCAAAACCGCCGACTGGGTCATCGATCTGGGCCCCGAAGGCGGCGTAAAGGGCGGCGAAATCGTCGCGTTTGGCACGCCCGAGGATGTCGCCAAAGAACCGCGCAGCTATACCGGACATTATCTGGCGCCAATGCTGGCAAAGGCGAAGTAATAGAAAATATCGCGGTCACAATCCATCCGTAGCGCTATAATATCTACGTTCACGATTAGGGCTTCATTCAGCGGCGCGATATGCTTAAGGCTAGACTCATATGGCAGATCCATCCCCTCTTGAAGCCCTGAAATCCGTTCTGACCGGAACGGCGCGCGCAATGGCGTGCGAGCCAGAGGTGGAGCTTGCTTTTACCGCTGATGTCCCCGGGCAATCTGGCAAGAATTTCAAAGTGCCGATGCCGGGCCGCAATCTACCGCTGGATCAAGTATCCGAAGCGCGCGGCTTTGCCGATAGTTTTTCGCTACGCCTAAAACATCATGACGCGGGGCGGCATGCGACTTTGCGGCCTAGCGAACCTGTTGCCGCCGCTGCGTTTGATGCGGTGGAAACGGCCCGGATCGAGGCATTGGGCGCTCGGTCCATGGCGGGCGTGGCCGCCAATCTGAATTTTGCGACCGAATTGCGGATGAAAACCGACGCGATTTCACGCGCACAGTCCGCTGATGAAGTGCCTATTTCAACGGCATTATCGCTGATTGTACGGGAACGATTGACGGGCGTACCTGTTCCGCAAATTGCAGCGGCTGGCGTCGACATGCTGCGCGGGTGGATTGAGGAAAAAGCGGGCGGTGATCTGGACGCGCTTGGCCTTGCGCTGGATGACCAAAACGCATTTGCTGCGCTAACACAATCGTTGCTGGAGCATCTGAACCTGACCGAGGGTGACATTGAACCCAACGAGGCCGACCAGGGCGGCGATGATGTCGACGAACCCGATGAGGGCGACGCCGACGCGCAGGATGATGAAGCAGACGGAGAGGCTGGCCAAGCCGAAGCACGCGGCGAACCGCAAGACGGCGAGGCCGAGGACAGCGAAGGCGATTACGACGAAAGCCAAATGCAGGACGGCGATAGCGATGATGGTGACATGGGCGATGAAGGCATGCAACCCGTCAGCCCGCAACGCCGCAACTGGGACCATCTGCCGCAAAGCGATTATAAAATCTGGTCCGAACGCTTTGACGAAACCGTTACCGCGCTGGAACTGGCCGATGCCGATGAACTGAACCGGCTCCGCGCCTATCTGGATCAACAATTGGAGAGCCTGCAATCGGTGGTCACCAAATTGGCCAACCGTTTGCAACGCCGTTTGATGGCACAACAAAACCGCAGCTGGGATTTCGATCAGGAAGAGGGTATGCTGGATGCCGCGCGGCTGGCCCGCGTAATCGTCTCGCCGGGCAGCTCGCTGTCTTACAAGATCGAACGTGAGACTGATTTCAAAGATACGGTCGTCACCATGCTAATAGACAATAGCGGATCGATGCGGGGCCGCCCGATCAGCATTGCGGCGATCAGCGCCGACATCATGGCACGCACCCTTGAGCGGTGCGGCGTAAAAACCGAGATATTGGGCTTCACCACGCGGGCATGGAAAGGCGGCCAAGCGCGCGAAGATTGGCTGGCCCGCGCGCGCCCCGCCATGCCCGGGCGTTTGAATGATTTGCGCCATATTATCTACAAAAAGGCGGATGAACCGTGGCGGCACGCCCGGCGCAATCTGGGCCTGATGATGCGCGAGGGATTGTTGAAAGAAAATATCGACGGAGAGGCATTGCTTTGGGCGCACAGCCGCTTGATCGCCCGCAACGAGGACCGCCGGATTTTGATGGTTATCAGCGACGGCGCGCCTGTGGATGACAGCACTTTGTCGGTGAACCATGGCGGATATCTGGAGCAACATTTGCGCAAAGTGATCGAAATGATCGAAACGCGCAGCCCGGTGCAATTGATCGCCATCGGCATCGGCCATGACGTAACGCGGTATTACAAACGCGCCGTGACAATCATGGACGCAGAACAATTGGGCGGTACGATGATCGAGCAATTGGCTGGGTTGTTTGACGAGGATTAATTGACAGATCACACTTAGTATGATTAGATCAAATGTATGGCTAAACTAGAACGTATCACAGTAACAATGCCCGAAGAAATGGCGGCCAAAATGCGCGCGGCCGTCGAAGCCGGCGAATATGCAACCACCAGCGAAATCGTACGCGAGGCTTTGCGCGATTGGAGCGATTATCAGGAACGCCGGCAAGCAGCACTGGAAAAGCTGCGAGGCCTAATCCGCGAGGGTGAAGAAAGCGAATCATTGGACGGTGAGACAGTGCTTAAGGATTTTCAGGATTATGTGGCTCAATTGGTAACCGAGAACGATGCTGACAAAGCTTCATGAAGTTCGACATTACAACGGCGGCGCAAAAGGATTTACGAGAAATTGGCGCGTATATTGCCAAGGATAATCCAAATAGAGCCATCACTTTTGCTTCCGAATTGACAGCCAAAATTTATCAAGTGGGCGAACGGCCATACAGCTTTCCGGAACGTGCAGAATGGCGAGAAGGACTTCGATGTGCCTTACACGGACATTATCAGATACTATTTGTAATACGTAATGAGCGGCCTTTGATTTTACGCATTCTCCATGGTGCTCGCAACATTCCAGAAATAATATGACGGAAAATATCTTATGAACGTAACCGAAGCCGTCACCACCCGCCGTTCTATCCGGCAATTTACCAGTCAGCCCGTCGAAGTTGAAAAGCTGCAACGCGTGCTTCAAAAGGCGCAGCGTAGCCCGTCTGGCGGCAACACGCAGCCGTGGAGTGCGGTATTGGTGACGGGCGATGAGCTGACGCGCATTACGGCGGCGGTCAAGGCCAAGGCTGCGACGGCGCCCTTGGGCGAAGGTTTTGAATATGATATCTACCCCAAGGGCCTTGCTGGCCGATACGAGGATCAACGGCGCGGCGTTGGCAAGGCGATGTTCGATGCGCTGGGTCTTGCGCGGGAGGACGGCGCGGGACGCATCGCGCAAATGGCGAAAAACTGGGACAGTTTTGACGCGCCCGTTCAACTGTTCACTTATACCCGCAAATATATGGGGCCGCCGCAGTGGAGCGACATGGGCATGTGGTTGCAAACCGTGATGCTGTTGCTGCGCGAAGAGGGACTGGATAGCTGCGCACAGGAAATCTGGGCGATGTATGGCACATATATGCGCGCGTTGCTGGCCATTGATGACGATCATATCTTTTTCTGCGGCATGGCCATCGGATATCGTGATGCAGATGCTGTGATTAACAATTTCGATGTGCCGCGCGTTGATATTGGACAAGCGATTGAATGGCGGGGCTTCTGACACTTAAATTCCTCCCCGTAACGGGGAGGTGGATTGCCGCAGGCAAGACGGAGGGGCGGGTGAGGTTTTTCTTACCCGTAATTTAGCCCTTCATTTGCCCCCCCACCACTTCGTGGTCCCCCTCCCCTTTCCGGGGAGAATTATTAAGGCACGTCCCCTTGACCTAACGCATAGCATAAAGCATCGCAGCATCCATGACCGAACTGAAACTCTTCAACAGTATGACCCGCACGCTGGAACCATTTCAGCCGATCCACGAGGGCAAGGCCAACGTCTATACCTGCGGCCCGACGGTGTATAATTATCAGCATATCGGCAATATGCGCGCTTATATTTTCGCCGACACTTTGGGCCGCGTGCTGTCTTACAAGGGTTATGACTTGACCCATGTCATCAACATTACCGATGTCGGCCACCTGACATCAGACGCCGATGCGGGCGATGATAAGATGGAAAAGGCCGCCGCTGCACAAGGCAAAACCGCGTGGGACATTGCCGCATTCTATCAGGCGGATTTTGAGGCCGATCTGGCGCGGCTGAACATCCGCAAAGTGCAGCATCCCCGAGCCACCGAATATGTCGATGCGATGATCGCATGGGGCACGGCGATTGCCGACAAGCATTGCTATCAACTGGACAGCGGCCTGTATTTTGACACCTCGACCGTGGCCGATTATGGCCGCTTGGCGCGCGCGGCGACCGAAGACGGTGAAGGCAGGATCGACGCGGTGGACGGCAAACGCCACGCCGCCGATTTCGCTATCTGGCGCAAAACACCGGCGGGTGAAACGCGGCAGATGGAGTGGGACAGCCCGTGGGGACGCGGCGCGCCGGGATGGCATCTGGAATGCTCGGTCATGTCTAAAGAGCTGCTCGGTCACCCTTTTGACATTCACACCGGCGGCATCGACCACCGCGAAATCCACCATCCGAATGAGATTGCCCAGAACCAGGCGCACGGGAATTGTGACCATTCGGGCGCACGGATGTGGATGCACAATAATTTCCTGATCGACCGCACTGGGAAGATGTCAAAGTCGTCGGGTGAGTTTTTGCGGCTGCAATTGTTGATTGATCGGGGGTTCCATCCCCTCGCCTACCGCCTGATGTGCCTTCAGGCGCATTACCGGAGTGAGTTGGAGTTTAGCTGGGAGGGGCTGCAGGCGGCGTTCGTGCGGTTGAAGCGGATGGTAGCCAATGTTCAACGTCTTCACGAACTAGCGGACCAAGGAGTTGAAGAAACCGATTCCGGTGCTTCCGACATTTTGGTCTCCCTAACCCTAGGCCAATTTGAAGTCTCAATTTGCGATGATTTGAATACGCCTACGGCATTAGCAGCCTTGGGACTTTTTACCGGTGGAGGGAACGGGAAAATATCTGATTTGTTAGACGCAATTCAGAACATGGATTCCATCCTAGGCCTCAACCTCCTAACCCTCACCCGCCAAGACCTCAGCATTCGCCCCAAAGCCGCCACCCTCACCGAAGCCGAAATCGAAACCGCCCTCGCCGAACGCAAGGAAGCCCGCGCCACGAAGGACTTCGCCACATCCGACCGCATCCGCGATGACCTGATCGCCAAGGGCGTTGAGGTCATGGACGGCGATCCGCTTGGTTGGGATTGGAAGTTGGATGTTTAGTATAATCGTCATTGCGAGCGTAGCGAAGCAATCCAGGGCAGTTTATCCCGCACTGGATTGCTTCGCTACGCTCGCAATGACGCAGAGGAAGATAATATGACCATTGCCGTAATGTCGGGCCTGATCCGGCCTTTGCTCGAACCGCAACTTCCCGCCGACCTCGACGTGCGTTGGTTCATGTCAACGGAGAAGGCGATTGATCTTGCGCCGTCCGCCGAAATTGGCTGGTTCGACTTGAATGATAAGGACGAGATGTTCAAAATCATCAGCGCCGCGACTAACCTGAAATGGCTGAACTCAATTTACGCGGGTGTCGACGGCATGCCGCTGGCGCAGCTGAAATCGCAAGGCACTATCGTTACCAATGGCGTTGGCATCAACGCGATCACCATCGCCGAATATGTCGTCATGGCGATGTTGACCGTGGCAAAGGGATACCGCGATGTTGTGCGCGCGCAAGACCGCAATGAATGGCTGATGGATTCGCCGGGCAAGGTTGAGCTTTACGGAACAAAGGCCTTGTTGCTGGGATACGGTGCAATCGGCAAACTGGTTGAGGAGCGGCTGAAACCGTTTGGCGTTGATGTCAGTGTCGTGCGGCGCAGCTCAGGACCGGGCACGCTTTTACCCAATCAATGGCGCGCCATGTTGGGCGAATTTGACTGGGTGATCTTGGCTGTACCCGCCACGCCGGAAACCGATGGCATGATTGGCGCAGCGGAATTTGCGGCAATGAAGCCAACTGCAACGTTAATCAACATCGCACGCGGTTCGGTAGTCGATCAGGATGCATTGGTAGACGCTTTGCATGATCGGCAAATTGCTGCCGCTTTTCTTGACGTAACGACGCCCGAACCACTGCCCCAAGACCACCCATTATGGCGCGCCGAAAATGCGCATATCAGTATGCATTTATCGGGCCGGGCGCAGGACAAGATGTTTATCCGATCGGCGCAGCGTTTCTTGGAAAACCTCAAACGGTATCAAACAGGTGAGCCCGTCCAGCCGCAAGTCAACCTGGATTTGGGATATTGATATGACAGATAACCCTGCCGCCATTTGGCGTACCGTCGCTATGTCGCGTGATGCAAATGCTATCGCTGCAATCCTGCATGATGATTGCATTTTTGAAAGCCCCGTGGTGCACACGCCCCAGCGGGGCAAAGCAATCACCGCGAAATATCTGGCTGCGGCAGGCCACACTTTGGGCAATGACGATTTTGAATATGTCGGCGAATGGCACCGAGATAACAGCGCCGTTTTGGAATTCAGGACCGTCATTGACGGTATTTCGGTGAACGGCGTGGACATGATAACCTGCGATGACAGCGGCCTTATTACCCATTTCAAAGTCATGGTTCGGCCATTGAAAGCGGTAAATATGCTCCACGCCAAAATGGGAGAAATGCTGGCGCAGATGAAGGGTTAGGCGAGCTGCGAAATCGGCATCGTCACCAGTGCGTCGATTACCTCGCCATCGGGCGCAACCAATCCGTCGAGCATCAACATGGAGATACCGTGCACCAACGACCATGCATGCAGTGCCATAACCTTATGCTCAAGCGCTGACGCGGTAGGCGGCAAAACTTCGGCCACGCAGTTTTTCAGCAACAGCATCGCACTGCCCATCGCACTGCTATCCATTTCATAATGATCCGCCGACGATTTGGTCGTCATCATCAAGCGGTATAGCCCCGGATTGGCGAGCGCGAACAACACATAAGCGCGGCCTGCCGCTTCAAACCCGGGCATACCGCCGCCTGCATCTGCCACCGCATTGCCCTGCGATGCGCCCAGTTCATCGGCGCCCTGCTGGCTCATGGCATAATGCAACGCCTGTTTATCGGGGAAATGCCGATATACCGCCGTCGCGCTAACCCCCACGTGCCGCGCCACTTCGCGTAAAGACAGATCGTCAACCGCGCGCTCTTTCAGCAATTCTAACCCTGCATTGACCAATGCGGCGCGCAGGTCGCCATGGTGATATTTGCGCGCGGCGTTTTGTATGTTGACACTGTTATCTTTAACCTTCATGTTACCGATGTAAACATTATTGAGTCGCAGTTCAAGCAAAGGATGATCCCATGGCGAGTTCCGTTGAAACCCTTATCCGCAACGTCGTGACAACAGGCGTAACTAAGGTGATGGATTTCAATCGTAACCGGATGACGGCTGCTGAACCTAATCCTTACTTGCATGGTATTCACACACCTATGCGCGATGAAAAGACGATTACCGATTTGCAGGTGACGGGACAAATTCCGGCGCAACTAAACGGGCGCTATATCCGCATCGGACCCAATCCTATCGCACCTGTAAATGACGCGGCGCATCACTGGTTTGTCGGCGACGGCATGGTGCACGGCGTTCGCCTGAATGATGGCAAGGCATTATGGTACCGCAATCGCTGGATCCGCACCGAACCGGTTAGCGCGGCTTTAGGCGAACCAATCGTGCCGGGAACACGCAAAGGAACATCGGCTACGGTCAACACCAATGTCATCGGTCATGCGGGCGGCACATGGGCCGTGGTGGAGGCAACCGCGTTTCCCGTGCGCATCGACGAGGAATTGAACACCGTTGCGCATGATCCGTTTGGCGGAACATTAAAAGGCAGCTTTACCGCGCACCCGCATCTCGATCCCGATAGCGGTGAGATGCACGCCATTTGCTATGAGGGCCGTGACCCGTCGCAAATTCGTCATGTCATTGTCGATGCAAGCGGTAAGGTCCGTAAAGAAGCCGCGATCAAGGTGCAGGACGGCCCGTCGATCCATGACTGCATGATTACGGAAAACTACGTCATTATCCTCGATTTACCCGTGACGTTTTCGATGAAGACGTTGCTTGCGGGCCATAGCTTCCCCTATAAATGGAACCCGGATCACGCGGCACGGGTTGGATTGCTACCCAAAGAAGGCGGCAATGATGATGTGATCTGGTGCGATGTCGCGCCCTGTTATGTATTCCACCCTTGCAACGCTTATGAGAATGCGGATGGCACAGTTACGTTCGATGCATGCGTGCACAATAACATGTTCGCGCAGAGCACGCAGGGACCAGATTCAAACAAGTCGCCATTGGAACGGTGGATAATAGACCCAGCCGCACACAGTGTGTCGCGCAAGGTGATTGATGCGGACAGTCAGGAATTTCCGCGTCCTAATGAGCAATATCTGGGTAAGCCTTACCAATATGCCTATACCATGGCGCTTCCCGATGGGTTCGATGCGGCGTCGCCCAGCCAGTCGAAACTGTTCAAGCACGACATGACCGCAGGCACGCGGCAGGTGCATGACTTTGGTTCGGGACATATTCCCGGCGAGTTTGTGTTCGTTGCAAAGGAAGATGCAAAGGCCGAAGATGACGGATGGCTAATGGGATATGTGCTAAACCATGATGCCGGAACAACCGATCTGGTCATATTGGATGCAACGGATTTTGGCGGTGCTCCGGCGGCGATAATCCACATACCGCACCGTATTCCGCCCGGTTTCCATGGCAACTGGATCGCAGGGTAATATTGCAGAGTGATTTTGCATAAATTGACAAAATTGTAATCCTTTGCGCGCTATCATTACGCTCGATACGGTTGCAGGAATAGTTAATGCAAATGAAATTCATATATATAGCGTTACTTGGTTCGGCTGTAGCCGCCTGTGGCTCTGCGCCGCCCAAACCGAAAAAAATATCGGCAGAGCAAAGTGAGCAGGCCCGTGTATATGTTAAAATACGGGAACTTGCGGCAAAGGGCGATGTTAGCGCCGCGTCGAAACTAACCGATGACCCGCCAAGCTATCTTGCGCAAATCGAGACGGCGCGGCTGCGCATGGACGAATCCGCATTTTTGGCGGGAATGCAGCAAGCCGCCGATAATCCAAATATCGAGGCGTTACGGGTATCAGGCAATTACAGCATGCTGGTCACCAAATATGACAGCCAGGGCTCGATGCAGCGCGCCACCACATTCTTTCGCAAATCAAAAAACACACACCGCGAGATTGTTGCGCCCGATGACTTTATTCCATGTAAACTAGTCCGCGATTTCTATGCGATTTCGGGGCAAAAGGACGGCGAGGTTAAAGACTGTACCGATGATAAGAAGTAGCTCACCCGGCACAGGGCGCGATTTTGGCGCACTGCTTTCGGCGTACATACTCGGCTAGCTCCCTGACTTTGGGATCATATTCATCGGCGATATAATCCGGTGAACAAAAATAGCCTGCATGCGGTTCCATCTCCGCTTGCATGACCGCATCCCATCCATTGCCCAGCGCAAAAACCTGTTCGGCGGTATACATGATATATGTGATGTAGGATTCATAGGCGGGATACTGCGGTGATGCCGCTATCTTGCAAAAATCGGGCGCCGCAAACTCAGGCCGCGACATTGAGATATTCAGATATTCGCGGTAGATATCACGCGCCGATTGCTCCTTTTGCAATCGCGCAGACGCATCGATTTGCCACTTAACACCGATGACCGTGCCCACCGCCAATATCCCGGCAAGAATGGCGGCCAGCGCCTGAATCGATTGGTGATTGGTTCCCAGCCATGCCCATAACCGCTTCATGATTGTGCATCCTTTGGTTCACCCAATTTGGGATGCTGCTGCGTGGCGCAATGTATTCCTCCGCCGCTTTCGCCCAGAGGATCGACATTCAACATCACAATTTTCCGGTCTGGATATAGCAATTGCAACGTAGCCCGCGCTTTTTCGTCTGCGGCGTCATCCCCAAATTCAGCGGTAATAACAGCGTCGTTAGTAATATAATAATTGACATAAGACGCCACGAAATCGTCCGATCTGCTGCGGATATCATAAGGTTCAGGCAGCACGATCAGTTCGATAGGTTTACCATCAGCATCCGTCGCCTTTTCCAGTATCCGCATGGTTTCCCATGCCGCAACCGACCATGGATCGGACCGGTCAATCTTATCCGGCAATTGGATCAGCACGCGCCCCGGCGCAACAAACCGTGCCAAAGCGTCGATGTGATAATCGGTAATGTCCTTGCCCATTACGCCCGGCGCCCAGATCGTCTTGCGCGCGCCGACGGCATTTTGAAGTTTTGCCGCGATTTGATCCGCACCAATGCTGTTGCGGTTGGGATTAACCCAGCTTGATGCATGAGCGAGTATCGTGCCATGACCGTCATATTCCAACCCGCCCGCTTCGCCCACAACGCCGCTGTCGATATGCTGGATACCCAATTTCTTGGCGATTAAGCCAGCGATTGCGCCGTCGTGATTATGCTTTTGCTTGTTACCCCAGCCGTTGAAATTATAATCCATCACGGCAAGCGCATTGCCCGAACTAACAAAAGTAGGTCCGCTGTCTCGCGCCCATAAGTCGTTAGTGGGAATGTCCCAAACACTCACATCCCCGCCTGTTTCAGCAGAGATGTCGGCATGATATTCCTTTGCCGCCAGCATTACTACAGGCTCATATTCCGATATCACCCTGGCAATACTAGCAATAGTCCCCTGCACTTCTTCCAAATACGCACGCCCACCATAGGTCTTGGCATCAACGGGCCATTGCATAAACGTGCGCTCATGCGGCGAAGCTTCCTCAGGCATTTTCCATGCTTTTTCATTCAGCATTTCATCCACCTGCCCCGGATCGCCGCAGCCAATCAAGGGCAGCATAGCCGCCGCCCCGCACAGTTTCGCAACATTCCTGCGTGTATACATGTTATAACCCTCCCCTGTTGTCAGAGGGTTAGCACGGCATACTGCCTTCGCCTACCCCATTGCCGCAAACAAAAAAAGGCCGGAAGGTGTCCCCTCCGGCCATAATGCAATAAATGCCGCGACATAAAATTAGAAATGCGAAAGTCTAAACGACGACTTGCCCGCCCAGTGCCACGATACGGTTTGATGGTATCTGGAAAAACTCAGCCGGATTATATGCGTTGCGCTGGAGAAAGATCAGGATAATGTCCTGCCAGAACGGTAAGCCTTCGTCTTTTGACGGCGTAAGTACATTGCGGCCTACAAAATAACTCGTCTGCATGGCATTGATAGGTTCACCCGTTTTGGGCATCGCCAAAGCCAAATCACGCGGTACATCAGGCGTATCCATGAAACCATAACGCAAAATGACGCGGGCAAAATTATCGTCGATAACTTCATATTGGCTTCGCTCATTTTCCGGTACATGCGGCGAACCTGCTGTCCGCACTGTTGTAATCAGATTGCGATCATGCAGTACGCGGTTGTGTTTCAGGTTATGGAGTAAAGTCCCCGGTACAACTTCGGAATTGCCCGTAAGATAAACTGCCGTTCCATCGACCCTTGATGGAGGCCGTTTTGCAAGTGCCTTTGCCAATTCACCAAGCGGCATATTACCCTCGTTCTCACGTGTATCGATCAGCGCCTTTCCGCGCACCCATATCCAAATGATAAGGCAAATAGCCGCCCCAATCGCGAGCGGAACCCAACCACCATCGACCACTCGCAAGATGTTTGCGCCAAAGAAGATCAGATCAATCATTAGGAATGGCGCAATGAAAAGCACCGATTTGGCGAGGCTCCATTTCCATAACTTGTGTACGACAACAAATGCCAGACATGTCGTAACCACCATAGTGCCAGTCACCGCAATCCCATAAGCCGACGCCATTGATGACGACGTCCTAAATTGAACGACAAGCAACCAAACCCCGAACAGCAGCAACCAATTGATCGCCGGAATATAAATTTGGCCAGCATTTCCGGGGGAAGTTTGCAGAATTTTCATCCGCGGAATCAGGCCAAGCTGAATCGCCTGCCGTGTTAGTGAAAATGCGCCGGTAATGACCGCCTGGCTTGCGATAATAGTCGCCATCCCAGCCAAAATAATCATGGGAATCCGGACAGCCTCAGGTGCCATTAAAAAGAACCAGTCTTGCGTCTCAAGCTTTACACCTGACGCTTGAGCGGTCTCCAGCGCCGCCATTGCGAAAGCGCCTTGTCCGAAATAATTGAGCGCGAGCGATGGAAAAACCAATAGGAACCAGCCCAATTGTATGGGAATTCGGCCAAAATGTCCCATGTCGGCGGTTAATGCTTCCGCACCCGTCACGGTTAAGAACACTGCGCCCAATACAATCAAGCCAACTAATCCATTATTGAGCAGGAAAACAAACGCATGATGAGGGGAAAGTGCGCCTAGAATAGCGGGATAATCCGAAATATGCATCAATCCCAATCCGCCGATTGCGAAGAACCAGACAACGCAAATCGGTCCAAATAACTTGGAAACGGCGGCGGTTCCCCTCGATTGTATCGCAAACAATGCGATCAAGATGACCAAAGTTATATTTATGATCGTTTGTTGCGAAATGGTGTCGCCAATGCCCGGTATAGTCTTTAAACCTTCTACTGCGGACAGCACCGACAAAGCCGGGGTAATAATCGCATCGCCATAGAAAAGCGCTGCGCCTATCGCGCCGAGCACAAGTATTATGCCCTTTCGGCCCCCGATTGCACGGCCTGAAAGCGCAAGCAAAGCCAATACACCGCCTTCGCCTTCATTGTCAGCGCGCATCAAAAAAAGGACATATTTTATGGTGACGACAATAATTAGCGACCAAAGCGCAAGGCTTAATACGCCAAATATCGCTGCCTCGCCTATACCGTTTGGTGATGAATGATGAAGCGCCTCTCGAAAGGCATAAAGCGGGCTCGTACCGATATCGCCGAAGACGACGCCGATCGCGCCAATTGCAAGCGTAGTGATTGAATGTTTATGCGTATTTTCAACTGATGGTGAATCCGAATGCGTAGTTTGCATGACCGTTTTCCTTAACTGGGGCGGCGGCAAATACGCCTTTCATATTGCAGCGCAATAAAAATCGGCAACACACTCATAATTATATATATTATCACTATATTTGTTACAATATACTGGTGATTTAAGCGAAATCTAAGACAACGACTCACCCGAAGCATATACAAAAAAAGGGCCGGAAGGTTTCCCCTCCGGCCCGTTTGTGTTCGGTGGTGCTAAACGGTTGGACTTAGAAGCCCATGCCGCCCATTCCGCCGCCCATGCCGCCCATGTCGGGCATGCCGCCGCCAGATTTATCTTCTGGCGCGTCGGAGATTGCAGCTTCGGTGGTAATGAGCAAACCAGCAACCGATGCGGCATCTTGCAATGCGATACGGACAACTTTGGTAGGATCGATCACGCCAGCAGCAACAAGGTTTTCATATACGTCAGTTGACGCGTTGAAGCCTTGTGTCTCGTCATTTTCGCGCAGCAAATTGCCCGATACAACCGCGCCGTCAAAACCAGCATTTTGTGCGATTTGACGCAAAGGAGCTTGGATGGCTTTACGGATGATGTCGATTCCGCGTGTCTGGTCGTCATTGACGCCCTTCATGCCTTCCAATGCCTTTGTTGCATAAAGAAGCGCAGTACCGCCGCCGGGGACGATGCCTTCTTCGACAGCCGCACGGGTGGCGTGCAATGCATCATCAACGCGGTCCTTGCGTTCTTTCACTTCAACTTCCGAAGCGCCGCCAACCTTGATTACGGCTACGCCGCCAGCGAGTTTCGCCAGACGTTCTTGCAGTTTTTCTTTGTCATAATCGGACGTTGTGGTTTCGATTTGCGCACGGATCGCTTCGACGCGGCCCTTGATGTCGGCTGCATCGCCGGCACCATCGACGATGACGGTGTTGTCTTTGTCGATCGATACGCGCTTAGCTTCGCCCAGCATGCTCA
>JANOKA010000073.1:0-10738 GCA_031418995.1 Sphingomonadales bacterium
GCGCGGTCGGCTTCGGTAACGGGTGATGCATCATTTTTTGCTTCATAAGCAAAGTCCGCGCGATAAAACGGCCTGATCGCTGCGCCAGCAGCATCGGCTAGGCGGGCGGCTAAGGCCAAATCGCTGGGCGTCATATTGGCATCAATCAAACAGCGACGATACGCTGCTTTCATCGGCAATCCGGCGGATGGCCTCACCCAACAACGGCGCGATGGGCAAGTGGCGGATATTGGGCGCATCATTTACGGCATCGGTCGCTTGAATGGAATCGGTGATAACCAGTTCTTTCAGCACCGAACCGCTGATCCGCGATGCAGCTTCACCGGACAAAACACCGTGGGTGCAATAAGCGACCACTTCGGTGGCGCCATTGGCTTTCAACGCGGCGGCGGCGTTGCATAATGTTCCGCCCGAATCGACCATATCGTCGTGCAGGATGCAAAATTTGCCAGACACATCACCGATGATGTTCATCACCTCCGACAGGCCCGCTTTCTCGCGGCGTTTGTCGACGATGGCGAGCGGCGCATCGTCGAGCCGTTTGGCCAGCGCGCGGGCGCGGACAACGCCTCCGACATCGGGCGAAACTACCATCAAATCTTCACCGCCATAACGCGACAATATGTCGGCGCTCATCACCGGCGCGCCATATAGATTGTCGGTGGGAATATCGAAAAAGCCCTGTATCTGGCCAGCGTGCAGATCAACACACAACACGCGGTCTGCGCCAGCTTCGGTGATCAAATTGGCGACCAGTTTGGCCGAAATCGGCGTGCGCGGGCCGGGTTTCCGGTCTTGGCGGGCATATCCGAAATAAGGGACCACAGCCGTGATGCGTTTGGCCGATGCACGGCGCAACGCATCGATCATGATGAGCAATTCCATCAGGTTATCGTTGGCTGGATGATTGGTTGGTTGCAAAACAAACACATCTTCGCCGCGCACATTTTCGTGGATTTCGACGAAGATTTCATCGTCGGCAAAGCGGCGTACGGACGCATCGGTTAATGGTACTTCCAAATAGCTGGAAACGGCGCGTGCCAAAGGCAGGTTGGAATTCCCCGACATTAATTTCATGGATTAGTCTTTCCGGCCTGAATGTATGGATTCGGATGCTCCTCTAACGCTGCGCCATCAAAATGACAATCGCCTTGCGGCCTTTTGTTTGCCGCAATATGTGTGGGCGATGACTGACATACTTACTATCGCCATTGCTCAGATAAACCAGCGCGTGGGTGACCTTGCAGGCAACGCTGCGGCAATGCTGGAATGGCGGGCAAAGGCCATGAACGCAGATTTGATTGCGTTTCCCGAACAGCAATTAATTGGATATCCCGCCGAGGATCTGGTGCTGAAACCCGAATTTGCCAAGCGCGCGGCACAGCAATTGGAAACGCTGGCGCTGGCAACCGCAGATGGCGGTCCGGCGATGCTGGTGGGCAGCATATTTGTAGACGGCGGTGCGCTGTATAATGGCGTTGCGATATTGGATGGCGGCAAAATCACGGCGGTCCGCTACAAACATGAATTGCCCAATTACGGCACATTTGATGAAAAACGGATATTTGCGCATGGGCCGCTGCCAGCGCCTGTCGAATTTCGCGGGGTCAAATTGGGATTGCCGATATGCGAGGATGGCTGGTTACCGGCGGTCAGCGGACATTTGCAGGGGCTGGGCGCGGAAATTTTGATTTCTGTCAATGGCAGCCCGTATGAAATTGACAAGGATGATCGCCGCGAATTTGTGGTGTTTGCATCCAGGGTCAAACAAACCGGCCTGCCGCTGATATTCCTCAACCGTGTTGGCGGGCAAGATGAACTGGTTTTCGATGGCAGTTCATTCGTTTTGAACAGCGACGGTAGCACGGCGATGCGCTTGCCCGATTGGGAAGAGACGCTGATTGTCACCCATTGGACACGCGGCGATTCTGGGTGGGTGTGCGCGCCGGGGGCATTGGCGAAATGGGAGGAGCATCCCGCCGATATTTACAGCGCGATGGTATTGTCCCTGCGTGATTATGTGGATCGCAACCATTTTCCCGGCGTCGTGCTGGGCATGTCAGGCGGTATTGACAGCGCAATTTGCGCGGCGATTGCCGCCGATGCATTGGGACCGGACCGTGTGTGGTGCGTCATGTTGCCCAGCCGCTATACTGGGCAACTCAGCCTTGATCTGGCCGCTGAATGCGCCGCAATGATTGGCTGCAAATTGGACACGATCCCTATCAGTCCAGCGGTTGAGGCGTTTGACGAAATGCTGTCGGGCAGTTTTGCCGATGTAGAGGTCGATATTACCGAAGAGAATGTCCAGTCGCGGATTCGCGGCGTTACGTTGATGGCGCTGTCGAATAAATTTGGCCATATGCTGCTGACCACGGGCAACAAAAGCGAGATGAGCGTGGGCTATGCCACCATATATGGCGATATGGCGGGCGGTTATAATCCACTGAAAGACGCGTATAAAATGACGGTGTTTGCGATCAGCGAATGGCGCAATGTCAACAAGCCGCGCATCGGGCTTGGCCGGGATGGCCCCGTAATTCCGCAAGCAATTATTACGCGTCCGCCCAGCGCAGAGCTGCGCCCCGATCAAAAAGACAGCGACAGCCTTCCGCCTTATCCCGAACTCGACAATATCCTTTTGGGGCTGGTGGAACAGGAGGCATCGGTCGATGATCTGGTGCGGCGCGGGCATGACCGCGATACCGTGATCCGGATCGAGCGATTGTTGTACATTGCCGAATATAAACGGCGGCAGGCCCCGCCCGGAACAAAACTGGGCACGCGGAATTTTGGCCGTGACCGCCGTTACCCGATTACCAACGCGTTCCGCAGCGCTTAGCCACTGACCTTCATGGCAGGCGAGGCCGGCAGTTCAAAACAGTTGCAACTTAAATGTAACAGTATAACATAACTATTGCAGCATCCGAGTCGGGATTTGCCGCAATGCTTATTCCGCCTTGGTTATGCTGAACCGAGAGAGGAGTTTTGTTATGAGCTATATTTCCCAAAAACAGGGGGCCAATCCCGCTGGGCTTGCCGCCGCAGTTCTTATCAATGGCGCGGTTGTGGCAGCAGCATTTATGACGTCGATGGTGGTACTGCCGAAAATTACCGAACCGAGTGTTACGACTTTCAATGTGCCGATAGATCAGCCGCCGCCTGTTCCGCCCCAAAAAACCGAGCAAGAAACCCCTTTAGCAAAACCCAACCCCGTTTATCTGGATAAACCTATTGTCAGCATTCCTGCAAAACCTATGGATCAGGTCAGCACCGCCAATGTGATGGTCAACGTTCCATTGGTAACCGATCCTAATGGAACCAGAATCGCGCTCAACACGGGTGTAAAGGATGCGATTGAACGGATATTGCCGCCATCTGTGTTCAGATCCGCAGCGCGCGATCCGAAATTTGCGCGCAATTTTCAACCCGCTTATCCTGTTGGATTGTTGCAACGTGAAATAGAGGGCAAAGTAACGATCAAGGTTTTAATCGGTACCGATGGCCGCGTCCGGCAAGCCAATGTGGTAAGCGCGACGCATGCTGATTTTGGTAGAGCGGCGCAGAAGCAGGCCTTGAATGGATGGCGTTTCACACCCGCCACCCGCGATGGAAAACCAGTCGAGGATTGGCAAACTTTGACTGTGCGTTTTGACATCAACGAGTAAGCGAACAGACACAGATAGCGGGTTGCAAAGCAATGCTGGAAATTGTTGCGCGACCCGCCTAATTAACAGGTATGAGTTTCAAGAACGACATATCCCCGGTTGGCGCGCTGCGCGATATCTTTGATTATTTCCGTGCAGACCGCCCGCTGAAACCGTTTCTGGTCGCGGCGTCCTGTATCCCGCCCGTGTTGCTTTTCATGATGCTTAGCCAAGACGCGCGCGAAAAATCGATCCCGCCGCCGCCCACGGTGACCTATTTCGAAAGCTGGCCAGCGGACCGCAGCATCGAAGAATCTAAGACCGCAATTGCTGAACGGCAAAAGCTGAAAGATGCGTTGATGGAAAAGCAGCGGCAATCTTATAAGGCGCTGGGCCGCGCCGTCGGCATGGACGTGGAAAAGATCGAGCGTGAAGCCAATGAGCTGCGCGCACAAGCCGCGCGCCGCGATGCCGCCAAAAAGGCGAAAGTGGTGGCTGAACAAACCGCCGCAAATCAGGTCAGCGCTGGAGCGGCGCGATAACCGCCGCTTCAATGGATCGCCGCTACATGGCTGCGGCAATTGCACTGGCGCAGCGCGGTGTGGGCCGGACGGGAACCAATCCCTCCGTTGGCTGCATCATTGTCAATCAGGGGCGGATTGTAGGGCGCGGCTGGACACATGACGGTGGCCGTCCGCATGCAGAGGCGGCTGCGTTGGCACAGGCCGGAGAGCTGTACCAAGGCGCAGATGTCTATGTTACTCTGGAACCGTGCGCGCACAAAAGTGATCGCGGGCCATCCTGTGCGCAGTCGCTGGTATTGGCACGGCCCGCCCGTGTTATCATCGCTTGCACCGATCCTGATCCGCGCACCGCCGGTAAGGGCGCGGACATGCTATCGCGCGCCGGAATTGATATTGTAACAGGCGTTATGGCGGATGAAGCTGGCTACGGCCTTGCTGGTTTTTTCAGCCGCATAAATCGTGGGCGCCCATATGTGACGATCAAGCTGGCAACATCTTTGGACGGCGCGATTGCCATGGCCAACAGGCAAAGTAAGTGGATTACAGGGGACGGCGCACGCGCGCATACTCATTTGGAACGGGCGCGGTGCGATGCCATTTTGGTGGGCGCGGGAACCGTGCGCGCCGACAATCCGGCGCTGGATGTACGTATCGCGGGGTTACAGGGGCAAAGTCCGCGCCGGATCATGCTGGGCAGCGGCAACGCGCCTGCGGGCTGGGACGTTATTCGCAACATAGAGGATGTCGCATCGCTGGACTGTAATCATCTGCTGGTAGAGGGCGGCGCGCTGACCGCTGCGTCGTTCATCCGCGCGGGATTGGCGGGCAGGTTGATATTATACCGTGCCCCCATATTGATCGGCGGCGGGTTGCCCTGCCTTGGCGATATTGGTTTGAGCGAACTTGGCGATGCCCATGGCCGCTGGCGGTTGCGTGATGACCGGATGTTTGGCATGGACCGTATGGAAATCTACACCGCAAATTAAGGGCAGGACCAAAAATGTTCACTGGCATTATCACAGATATCGGGACCATCGAAAGCGCCGAGCAGCGCGGTGATATGCGTATCATAATCAGTTGCAGATATGATATGGCCACTGTTGCGATCGGCGCATCGATTGCCTGTTCGGGTGTATGCCTGACCGTAGTGGATAAGGGACAGCGCGTCGCAAACGACGGATGGTTCGCCGTGGATATTTCGGCTGAAAGCATAGCGTGTTCGGCAAATGATATGTGGGCGGCTGGCGGAAAATTGAACCTTGAACGCGCATTAAAGGTCGGTGACGAACTGGGCGGACATATCGTTACGGGCCATGTTGACGGCGTCGGTACGGTCATCAGCAGCACGCGTAGCGGCGATAGCTGGACCCTAGAGATCAGCGCGCCACAAAACCTGTCTGCTTATATCGCGGCCAAAGGTTCGATCACGGTTGATGGCGTGTCCCTGACAGTAAATACGGTGCGCGATAGTGATGACGGCAACGCTGTTTTTTCGCTGAACATTATTCCGCATACCAGCGAAGTGACCACGCTCGGCAGGTTGGATGCGGGACATGTGGTCAATTTGGAAATCGACGTGTTGGCACGCTACCTGAAACGGATGGAAGATGTTCGCGCTGCTAAATAAATCCTACTGCTGTTAAAACGGCAACCAGCGCTGCTTTTTCGAAAACTTCATATAGCCGACATTGGCGCCAAGCCGCACACCGACGCCCAAACGTATCGGGATCAGGACGACATCGCCGCGCCGCAGGTAACTGGCGTTAAATCCGCCGACCAAATAAGCGGCGCCCTCGCCGGATGGATAACGGCGGAATAAATCTTCGGTATCATACAGGTTATATACCAGAACAAACGTGCTGCCTGCATTCGCGCCTGCGTCAAAACCAACCGAAGGCCCGGTCCAGTATACGGGCTGTTCACCCTCCACCTTGTGTTTCAATGTGCCCGAACCATAACGCAGCCCCAGCACAAACGCGCCGCCGCCTTCACGTCCGACAATATAGCCATTGGGCTCCCCCTGTTTGCGCAGGATATTTTCGATGATACCGCCCAGCCCAGCCGCGCCCTTGCCAAATACGCCTTCTGCCGCGCCAATTAAATCATCCTTTTGAAAGGTCTTTTGCGGATCGGAAGTGTTAGCGATGTCAGTATCGGTCGTAGCATCGACGCTGTTATTGGTTTCGGGCAGCGGATCTGTGGGAATTTCGTCCTGAAGTCCGCCAGTTTCAAGCGATGGCGGATTGGACACTGCCGGATTGCCGCTGTCTGTTCCGATGGCATCATTGGGGTCAACTTGCGAAATTTGCGCCAGAACGGGCGCTGCCGACAACAAAAGACAGGACGAAAACAAAAGCACCAACCGTTTCAAAAGCAATGCTGTTTGGGGTAATTTCATAAACCGGTCTCCGAAAAATTGCCAAAATCTTGTGAGCGGATTAGGGTCAGCACAATGAACGGGCGATGAGCAGAGTCCTATTTGCGCTAAGCCGAGTCAAATGTGCGCCCGCTTGCGTCAAGGCGGCTTTGATTGGCAACATAAAATTTCCTGTGCGAAAGGCATTGCAGCGCGGATATTGCGCAGCTATAGCGCCGCGACCGCCAAGCACCGGAGACGTGGGTGAGCGGCTAAAACCACCTCCCTGCTAAGGAGGCAAGCTCCTATCGGGGCTTCGAGGGTTCGAATCCCTCCGTCTCCGCCATTTTTCGGGTTAGCAACCCGGTATTGCCGCCACCATAGTGGCCTTTGTGCGCAATGGCCACTATGGCAAAGCCATGTCAAAACTAATCCTATTCAACAAACCCTATGGCGTGCTGCCGCAATTCACCGATAAAGGCAGCGCAGGATCGCCGCGTACTACCTTGACCGAATATATCGATATCCCCGGCGTATACCCCGCCGGGCGGTTGGATATGGATAGCGAAGGGTTGATGCTGCTGACCGATGATGGCCGCTTGCAGGCGCGTATTGCGGAGCCCAAATTCAAAATGCCCAAATCCTATCTGGTGCAGGTGGAAGGCGAAGTGACGGCAGACGCGCTGGCATCGCTGCGCCAAGGTGTGCGTTTGAAAGACGGCCTGACCCTACCAGCGCAGGCAGAGCGCATCGATGCCCCGCCGCTTTGGCCGCGTGACCCGCCCATCCGCGTCCGGTTAAGTGTGCCCGATTGCTGGATCAAACTCACCATCTGTGAAGGCCGCAACCGCCAAGTCCGCCGCATGACAGCGGCCGTAGGATATCCGACCCTGCGGTTGGTACGGTGGGAGATTGGCGAATGGAGCGCTGAGGGATTGGGGCCGGGGGAATGGCGGGAGATTCTGGTTTGAACACCCCGCGTTATATTTTCAAATCCCCGCTATAATTTTGACGCAATCAAGGCAATTATCAGGACCAGCACCAGGAATATCCCTGTCCCCAGCGCCGCAAATATCGATGGGTTGATGTCGAATGTTGCCTTTGCCTGTTCTTTTACGCGGTTCAACAATTCGGGCCAGGTATAGCTGACAAAATCGCCTTGGCTCATGATACCGATCAGCGTGCCTGCATCATCGACGACGGGCAAGTGGCGGAACCGTTCATTCGACATTTGCCGCAGCCAGTCGAGCAGATCATCATCGGCCTTTGCCAGTTTCAGGTCCGACGTCATAATTGCGCTTAATTTCGTATTCTTCTGGTCCAGTTCCTTATTCAGCAGACGGCGCATAAAATCGCGCTCTGTCACGATGCCCAGTGGTTTGCGGTCCGCGCTGATGACAACAGCCGCGCCATAGTTTTTCTCGCTCATCGCCTTGATTGCGGTAAATGCGGTATCGTCAGGACTGAATGTCATTACCGATGATTTGCTGCTAAATTCTGGTCTGTCCTTGATTTTCATTGCTGGTACCTCGCCAGGAGTGATATCCCTGAAAGCATCATAAGACGGCATGGATATGTGGCAAGGGCAATATTGTGCTAATCTTGTAATACGGGTCTGGTGGCATTCATCGGCGTTGGCTTTTATGACGGCCGTATGACCCGCCGCCCTTTGGTTCGTCCGGTCAAATGATATTGCCAGCACCGTTCACATTTATAGGGGTGCAGGGGAAATGGCGCATGCGATGCCGCCTCTGCTGCGCTGGATTTATCGGCAAAGCGCTTCTTTTTGGCGCAAATGCTTTGCCGCGTACGCATGGCTATTCCTCATCTGCAAATGCGATGCTGCCTTGCGCGAAAAGTTGTACCAATATCGTCATGGCAGCATCGTTCTTTACATGGGCCAGACCTGTGGTAAAGCGGTCTTGCGCACATATCATTTCGGCCATCGCCGCGTTTTCGCCATCGCAGATAAAGCATTCGCCATCGGCAAAAAACATCACGCCGCCTGCCTGTTGCCGGATGAAGGAAAACCGGCTGGCGGGATTGCGCAACATGACATCGCCTGATGATAACCGCGTGCGCAGTTCCCCTGCTTCAACGGGTTCTTCGGGTGACCAGTCCATGTCGGGATATTTGGGCGCGCTGTTAAATTGGCCAAACCAGCGGGCAAATGCATCGCGGTCATTTATCCGGCCTGTTATCATCGCATGCAACGCCGCCAACGCCGCCGCGCTAATCTCTCCTGCGTTGGATTGACGCGCCAGTCCTGCATCACCATAGCGATCCTCATCGGGCAACATATCCAGCAAATCATCGGCATAATGCCCGATCAGTTCGGCGCGGGACGGTGCACGGAACCCCACCGAATATGTCATACAATCATCGCCCACTGCAACGCCGTTATGCGCCACGCCGGGCGGAACATACAGGATGTCACCCGGCTCCAGCACCCATTCATCGCTCACCGTAAAGTCAGCCAGCAGACGCAAATCGTCATGCGGCAGTAACGGCGTGCTCGTATCGCATTTTTGCCCGATTTGCCAGCGCCGTTTGCCTAGGCCCTGTATCAGGAACACGTCATATTGGTCAAAATGTGGCCCCACGCCGCCGCCATCTGCGGCCAGACTGACCATGACATCGTCAATCCGCCAGTTTGGGACGAACCGGAATGGCGCAATTAATGCGGCCACATCAGGGATATAGTGGTCCACCGCCTGTACCAGCAATGTCCAATGGCTGGGGGCAAGGCCGCTGAGACGTTCGCCCTCAAACGGACCATTTTCGGCTTTCATATTATCAGGCCAATCATCTCCCGCCCGTTCGATCAAGCGCGATTCCACGGACTCTTCGCAGGCCAACCCCGCCAGTTCATCCGGCTCCAGCGGGTTGACCCACGCCGCCCAAGGGTTGCGGATCAACAGCGGCCGTTTCTGCCAATAATCGCGTAGGAACGCATCGGCGTCAAAATTGTGGAAATGCATATGGGCTCACTATGGAACAGGGATAACTAACATTGCGCCTAATCAAAAGCGCGGTCCCTGTCCAATGCGCATCGTGCTTTTATACGCTGCGCATTGCGGCCTTTTGCGGCGGATCGTCGCACAGGATGAACCGGTCACGGCCCGCCTGCTTGGCCTTGTACAATCGCTCGTCAGCCACCTTTAACGAATGGCCGATGGTATAGCGTTGATGGTGCAAAGTGCCGCCGATGCTGATGGTCATTTTCAACGGCTTACCGTCTACAATCATGTCGAGTGCGCGCACATTGGCGCATATCCGGTCAGCCATAACCGCGCCATTATCGGTGTTCAACCCGGGCAGGAACACGCCGAATTCCTCGCCGCCCAATCGCCCGACGATGCCTTTTGGTCCGATGCTGGAAATCATGCTGTGCACCAAAATGCACAATGCCTCATCGCCCGCAGCATGTCCCAATTTGTCGTTGACCGCCTTAAAATGGTCCGCATCGACGATCAACAACATCCCCGTTGCTGCACGCGCCCTGATACTATCCAGAAAATGGCTGCGGTTCAGCGCGCCCGTTAGCATATCAAACCGTACATGTTCATCGACGCGGCGGATGGTTTCCGATTGCATCCGCAGCACCGAAATAAACAAATAAGAAAGCGGCGGCGCAATGAACAATGGTATAAGAAACGCGATGGAAACGCCGAATGCAATCGCAACGAAGGGCATACCGGGGACCAGGCTCATGATCGTGCCGACAACGGTGACGGGGACGATGATCGAGATACTCGAAACTATGGCCGAATAAACCCACACCTGCCGCGTTGTTTGAATGTCGACTAACATAAACCGCTGTTACCCAGTGAGTGTATGTAAAGCGTTAACGGCGGCGCAAAAATGCGATATTTCTGGCCCTGACCAGCTTTGCCCGGAGCATATTCATTGGCGTCATTTGAATGGGCATCATTTGAGCGGGTAAGCCAGATGTACCAAACCGCGCTTTACGTATTGCGAAGGTTTCAATGGCGAAGGTTACAAAGGTTACACGCTATTGCTGTTTTTCACGGGGATATGCCATGCAGCGATATTGTTTTCAAAGAGCCGGACGTGCGCGCACCTACCGCGCCGTATAAGACAGCTTAATGCAGAAGCGGCGGCGTGTAGGAAAGCGGAAATCGCGTGTCACGAGACCATTAGACGAATTAGGAATTACGGTGCCGGAATTACCAATTAGCAATTAAGGC
>JANOKA010000074.1:0-14615 GCA_031418995.1 Sphingomonadales bacterium
ACCGCGCTGCAAGCCACATTCAGCCAAGTTGGCGCAAATGGCGCAATCAATCTAGGCGGCGGAAACTTCATCGTCCTGAACGGCGTCACGATGAGTCAGCTAACCGCAGCCGATTTTGTGCTGACGGCTGGTGCGGCGAAATTCGGGCTGGATTCAACGGCGCTATCTGACGTTACCGTTGGCGATGACAATGGCATCAATAGCATTGGCGCAACTGAAACAGGGGTTTGGATGTCAGGATCGCAATTTCAACCAGCATATGCGCATGATCCGTTTACCATATTTGGTTCATCAAATGACAATGTTAGTCACGGTATATATGTGGTAATTACAAACGAATTCATACTATAAGCCTGATCGGGAAGGGCTTATTAGCCACAAAAAGGGTCGAATTTTATGTCATTAAGTATTTTCCTGCGTCAAATCGGCGCATCGGGCAATGTGTATATTGATACATTGACATACACCACAGCGTTTCGCCCTGGTCATGAGATTTCGTATATTTTACAGGGACGTGCTGGCGATCAGGGATTGAATGGCGGTGCATTATGGAGCGCTGACGGTGCGCGAACCGCCTATGTTAATGCCACCCAAAGCTGGGCTGCTGTAGCAAACTTGACCTTTCGTGCCGTCCCGTTCGCATATGACGGGACAGGAGACAGATCCGCATATGATTTCGTCGCGCAGTTAACGACAACTCTGCCTTCGGGTGTTTTGGGCCAACACACCTTGCCAACCACAGCCGACATTGTTGGCGAATTTAATACGACAATCTCGTATTTCACTACCGCGAGCAACGCCCGTGGAGGATTGAGCTATCTCACTTTTGTCCACGAAATCGGACATGGTATTGGCTTGCTTCACCCGCATGCTGATGAACCGACCGACAGTTTCTTTCCGGGCGTTTCCGATTCCACCTCGACAGGCAATTTCGGATTGAACCAAGGCATATTTACCAGCCTGACGTATAATGACGGCTATGCGGATGTGGGCCGGTCACCTTCGAATGACTGGGGCTGGCAAACTGGGCCGGGTGCGCTCGATATTGCAACCGTGCAGTTTATATATGGTGCAAATAATTCTACTGCGACAGGCGCAAATACCTATACTTTACCGACGCTAAATCAGGCCGGTACCGGATGGACAGCGATATGGGATGCGGGCGGTGCGGACACTATATCTGCTGCGGGCACTGGACTAGATTCAATTATCAATCTGCGCGCCGCAACATTGCGCGAAGAAGAAGGTGGCGGTGGTTTCGTATCGCGTAACGCGGGAATCCTGGGCGGTTTCACGATTGCCAACGGCGCTGTGATTGAAAATGCTACGGGCGGCAACGGGGATGATTTTATTACGGGCAACAGCGCGAACAATACGCTTGCGGGTGGTGCCGGCTTCGACACGGTCGATTACGGGCATGCTACCGCTTCTTTGAACATCAACCTTGCCGCTGGAACGGCTACCGGGGACGGTACCGATACGTTGACGGGTTTTGAACATGTAATCGGCGGCGCTGGCAATGATGTAATTCAGGGTTTTGCCGGGGTTTCGGTAACCAACGGTTCGCAGGATATTGTCAAACCTGTGGCATCGGGCAATATATCGGTTGCCACCGCTATGTCGCTTAACGGCCGCTTTAGCGCGCATAGCGGCGATATCTCAATTCAGGCGCAGAATCCAACAGATCAATCGGTTAGTATCCGTGCAGCGGGCAGCAACGCGAATGATTATTACAGCTTTTCGATCAGTGCAGGCGCCGCGATAACAGTTGATATCGATAACAGCTTCCGGCTGGACTCGGCTATTCAAATTTTGAACGCGCAAGGCAATGTTGTGGCCAGCAATGATGATGGCGGCATCGGTCTTGATGTCGGATCGGCCAACACGCTCGACAGTTTCTTACGGTATACCGCATCAGCGGCAGGGACATATTATATCCGCGTGTATCAGTTTGCATCTGCAAGCCAACCAGCCAGCGCCTCCAATATCCGGACTGGCAGCGCCTATACATTGAATGTTTCTGCTGCCAATGTTGTTGTTGCGGCAGGATCAATATTGCTTGGTTCCACGCTGGATGGCGGTGCAGGTGATGACCAGATTACTGGCGGCGCAGGCGTTGACACCTTGCTTGGCGGTGTGGGTAATGACATTTTGCGGGGCGGAGCGGGGTCAGACTCGCTTGTTGGCGGAGTTGGTAACGACCAGTATTTTGTCGATATACAAAGCGATCTGGTTTTTGAATCGGCATCAGCCGGAACAGATATCGTCACAACAACTGGAAACTTTTACCTTTACGCCAATATTGAAAATCTGACACTTGCGGCCGGGGCCGGCAATATTTTCGGTGTCGGCAACGCTTTGGTAAACACAATATTGGGCAATGACGGCGAAAACCTGTTAATTGCCGGCGGCGGTAACGATGTCATACGCGGCGGAGCAGCGCGCGATGCCATTTTTGGCGAAGACGGCGCAGATCAAATCTTTGGCGATGGCGGTATCGACTATCTGATTGGCGGGATCGGTGATGACGCCATCAACGGCGGCGATGATGCTGATGAAATTTATGGTCAGGACGGCAACGATACTTTGATTGGCGGAGCATCGTTCAGTACCGACATTCTGGTCGGCGGCAGCGGCAACGACATTTTGCGCGGCGATAGCGGATTAGGTGATTTCGATCTTTTATATGGCGATGCGGGTGACGATGTTTTCTACGTTGATACGCCAGCCGATTTGACATTTGAAGGCACAGGGGGCGGCAGTGATACGGTGTTCGCCAATATTAACGGTGCGGGTTATTATCTGTACGCCAATACCGAAAATCTGGTGCTGCAAGGCAACACGCCATTTGGCGTTGGCAACGAATTGAACAACAACCTGACAGGCAATGCGATTGGTAATTTTCTGCTCGGGGGAATTGGCAACGACCGCCTGAACGGTATGGAAGGCAATGATGTGCTGTTCGGAGAGGCTGGCGCAGACACATTCGTGTTCAGTTTTGGACCAAATATGGGCGGCGATGTTATCGGCGATTTCGTGCGCGGTACGGACAAAATCGATGTGTCGGCATATCGGTTCAGCAGTTTCGCTGAACTGCAGGCACGGTTCAGCCAAGTGGGCAATAATGGCGCAATAAGTCTAAGTCCTGGCAATTTCATCGTATTGAACGGTGTGACGATGAGCCAGCTGACCGCCGCCGATTTCATTTTGACGGCCCCTGCGGCAAAGCTGCTACCTACGCAGTCAGATAGCAGCGCACTGGCACAAGGCGATGTAACAGTTCCGGAACATAACCCATTTGTGGGTAACGATGTATTTGCCCAAGGTATTGAATTTGCTAATTATGCCGATGATGGCTTTGCATATTTGCCCGACTCATATTCATTATACCGTGCGCCATTGCCGATAGATTTCGCGGCCTGAGTTTAATTTAGCAATCGGAGGCAGCGCGTGTCAGTTACCCAAATTGCGGAGGCAGCACATTTATCTGCTGATCCGCTAACCCCTGCGCGGCATGTTTTGGCATCACATATTGCCGCGCTAAAAACTGTTGCGGCTACTCTTGATATTCGGTTGGTCCAGTTGGCAGCGCTAGTGGCTGCATGCAAAGGGCAGGTCATATTCACAGGCGTCGGTAAATCTGCAATTGCCGCGCGCAAAATTTCCGCCAGCTTTTCATCGCACAGCATTGCGTCAACGTTTATGCATGCTGGCGATGCCCTGCACGGTGATTTGGGTATTATCAGGTCCGGCGATATTGTTTTTGCGATCAGCGCGTCCGGTGCGTCAACTGAGCTGATCCCAATAATAACCCATGCAGGAAAAGTGGGTGCCAAAACCGTCGCGATCACATCAAATACCGGGGAAGCCATTCCATCGCGATGTGATTATGTTATTGCTATCCCGGATGGCGAAGAGGGTTGCGCATATGGTATTGCACCATTTGCATCAACGGTCGCTACGATTGCGATTGGTGATGCGCTAACCGTCTTGGCCGCCGAAAAAATGGCATTTAGCCGCGCCGATATGGCGGTCTTGCACCCCGGAGGACATATTGGCCGGCAACTGGCGCCAATTGGCGACATGATGCAATGCGGCGACCGTATCCCGATGGTTCAGAGCGATTGCTCAACCCAAACAGTCATTGCTGAAATGTCAGCGAAAGCTTTGGGCGTTACAGCGGTGGTTGACAGCAGACGGAAATTGTTAGGTCTGATAACAGATGGCGATTTGCGGAGGCATTTTGATATACTGGACGGCGCGATGGCTGCGCAGATTATGACTCCATCGCCTCTATGTATTGATGAACAGCTGGACCGCCACGCTGCATTAGCACTGATGCGTAGGCACCGTGTGGATATTTTGCCCGTCGTTGCTTCAGACGGAACCACTTTGATCGGCATGATCCATTTACAAGATATATTGCGCAGCGGTATTGTTCTGAGTTGACCCGGTTTCAGCATGATATTCTGATCGTAATTCCATCTCGGTTTGCAGCATCCCGGTTTCCGGGCAAACCGTTAGTACCCATTGTGGGTGCCGATAAAATTGCCAAGCCCCTGATCCAGCATTGCTGGGAATCAGCATCCGCCATGCATTTGAATGCTGACATTGTCGTTGCTACCGATGACGAACGCATTCGGGACGTTGTAAGGGGTTTTGGCGGTGCTTGCGTTATAACATCGCCCGATGTCCGCAACGGTACTGAGCGCTGTGCTGAGGTGATATCCAACCTGGAGAATAAAGCCAAATTCGTCATCAACCTGCAGGGCGATTCGCCTATGGTTGACCGTTCCCACGTAAATGCCCTTATTATGCATTGGCAGAAAACCGGTGCACAAATGGTTACGCCCTACATAGTTTGCGATGATGCGGCGCGCACCCGGTTGATAGAGGATGTAAAAGCCGGACGTGCAGGGGGCGTCGTCGCCGGAATTGATACACGCGGTCAGGCCAGTTATTTTACCCGCGAAATTCCTGATGGCCACGGACCGCTACGTCTGCATATTGGCCTATACGGGTACACTCCGTTTGCGCTCCGTCAATATCAGTCGCTACCGCCTAGCGCGGCAGAAGTGCGCCATGGCCTCGAACAATTGCGGTTTCTAGACAATGGTTTCCCCATTGATATGGTGCAGGTTATGCCGCCACGTGCTGGCTATGCCGATGTCAATTATCCGCACGACGTCGCTGTGGTCGAACGAATGCTACAGGGCAAACTTGCCTGAACTTATTGACGGAATGACCGTGTTATCTGATCCAGCAACGGTTTGAACAGATACGATAATAACGAACGATCTCCGGTTTGCAGAAATACTTCCGCAGGCGTACCTGCGCGAAGCCGCGAATATAGATTTGAGCTGATACTGCTGCGGTCAAGTGTGACGCGAATACGGAAATAGGGTGGGCCGCCGTTGCCATCATTGGCGCTTTCCGCTGACAGGAACGAAAGTGTGCCGGACAGTTCAGGCGTAACATTCTGGTTTAGAGTTGAAAACATCACGCGTGCCCGTTGGCCAATTTTCAGCTGATCGATATCGGCTGGAGACACATTGGCCTCCACCACCAAAATATCTGAATCAGGAACAATCTGTGCAATCGGCGTTCCGCTCGGAATTACGCTGCCCAGCGTACTGAACGCCAGCTTGTCCACTATCCCGGCAACTGGCGCCTTCACAACCGCTTTGGCAAAACGGTCATCTGCTTCGGCGATGCGAATTTGCTGGTCGGATATAGTGGCCATCACTTGCGCCAATTCGGTTCCTGCTTCTGACCGGATCGCTTGATCGACATTCAGTATTTGCTCCCGCGTTTCCGAAATGCGCGCTTCGGTTTGCGCAATATTGGCCTGCAACGAAGCGATATTACCGTTCAGGTCCACCGCTTGCCGTTCCAATTGGTTCAACCGTCCTATCGTGACCAATTGCCGGGCATATAATGCGCGCAGGCCGTCCAGTTCGGGACCGATCAGTTTAACCTGTGCCTGCGCGGCGGAAATTTGGACGCGGTAACTTTGTATCAGTTGGCGCAATTGGATGATGCGTTCGTTAAGCAGCGCAATGTTACCGCCGCGTTCCTGCCGCCGCAGCGCCAGCAAGCGGCGTTCCTGCTCGATAATATCGCGCGTTGAAGCATCGTTACGATGAATCAAACCCGTTGGTAGCTGTAGCGTAGCACGGCCAGAGCGTTCCGCCTCCAGCCGCGCTTGCCGCGCCAATAACTGGTCCATTGACTGATTGCTGAACTGCGCGCCTGGCCCTGAAATATTGGTTTCAAATTCTAACAATATATCGCCTGCCCGCACACGGTCACCATCGCGCACTTTGACTGCAGACAGTACGCCTCCGGTGGGATGGGAGATTGTTTTGACTTTGGATTCAACGGCGATAGCGCCCGGCGCAATCACGGCCCCGCCAATCCTTATGATCGTTGCTAATGCTATTAACACCGCCAACATAACGGCCATCAAAATCACAGCGCGGCGGCGGCGTTTACCAAGCCTTTGCTCGATATCATTTGCTGGTATCAACGCTTGCGCATCTGAATAAGGCACAATCTCTGCTGGGATGATCGGTGACATCTCAGTCATTCCGGTTTATCCCACCACTTTCAAGCCGCCGTCAGCCGGCTTCTTTTTTGATTGTTCAGCTAGCGCGGCAAGTATCTTGTCACGCGGCCCCCATCCCGCCAGCTTTCCTTCGCGCAGCAGCAAAATCTTGTTTACAGTCCGCAAAATCGGCATCTGGTGGGTTACTAGCAGCACAAGCGCACCGCGTTTTCGGGCATTTTCGATTGCCGCCACCAATGCGGCCTCGCCTTCGGGATCAAGGTTGGAGTTGGGCTCGTCCAGCAACAGCAAAAATGGATCACCATATAAGGCGCGGGCCAGCGCCACGCGCTGTCTTTGCCCTGCCGACAGGTTCATACCCTCCATGCCGATTTGCGTTTCATAGCCATCGGGCATTGAAACGATCATATCATGGACACCCGCCTGCTTTGCTGCCTTCAATATGGCCGCGGAGTCGGGTTGCGGATGCAGCCGTGCAAGATTTTCGGCAATGCTGCCCTGCATCAATCCTATTTCTTGCGGCAAATAACCAAGATGTTCGCCAATTTCGTCATCCTGCCACTGCGTCATTGCTGCGCCGTCCAAACGCACGTTGCCCCGCAACGGCAGCCATAATCCTGCCAGCGCTTTAATCAGTGACGATTTGCCCGAACCACTTGGCCCCAATATGCCGATCACATCGCCAGCTGCCGCCTCGAATGAAACATCGGCGAGCGTCACCCGGTTGCTGCCCGGAGGCGCGACTGCGAGGCGCTCAACCGAGAGCCGTTCTTTGGGAGGCGGCAACTTTACTGCCTTTGCGGCCAAGGGCGGATTGTCGGCCATAACCTGATCCAGCCTTGCCCAGCTTTGCCGTGCGGCCACAAATCCGCGCCAATTGGCAATCGCCTGATCCATTGGCGCCAATGCGCGACCAGCAAGAATGGACCCTGCAAAAATAATACCGCCCGACGCTTTGCCGTCGATAACCAGCAACGCGCCAACACTCAAAACCGCCGATTGCAGGAATATCCGGAAAATGCGTCCGCCGCCTCCTGATAAAGCAATAAATTCGCTCACGCGGCTGCTGACATCGGAAAACCTGCGGTCTGATTCTTCCCATTGCGCCGATGCACGGCCCGTCATACCGAGCCCTTTCAAGGTAACTGCATGGCGATTATTCCGGTCCAGCAGCAACGCCCGTTCCTGACGGATCGGTTCGAGTAACGTCAAGTTGGCGGCTGTCCGCCGTTCCGTATACCAAGTGACCCCCGCCAATATTATTATGCCCAGCAAAGTCGTAACGCCTAGCCAGACATGCATCAGAAACAGTACGGCCAGAAAGAAGAATATCCATGGCAGATCGATAAATGCCGCTGGACCTGTACCCGAAAGAAACCCTTTTATTTGGTCCATTTCCTGCAATGGCCGCGTGGTTCCAGAGGCGCCTGCAGCAGCAGAGCGCCATTGCAATTGTTGCGACCGGGCGGATAATTTTTGGGCAAACGACCGTCCGATGTCGCTTAAAATCTGCGCGCGCAGAACATCAAGGACACCATGAAAAATGAAAACAAACGTGAATATCGCCAGCAAGCCAAATAATGTCGCGGTGCTACCGCTTGGCAATACGCGGTCATATACCATCATCATATAGATCGAGCTGCCCAGCGCAAAAAAGTTTATCGCCGCGCTTAATCCGGCAACCACCAACAATGATGGCCGCATCGACTTCAGCGCCGTGCGGAGTTCCGATTGCGGAAGATTTGGGTTGCTCGCCATTTGGTAATCGGACCCGCCATTAAACTGCGATATCGTTAGGTTAGCCGCAGATAAAGTGCAATTTCTTTGTTACGACGCGCATTGTCGCGCGTGTCATATGGGCAGCTGGGTTGCAGTGCCAGCCACGACATACATCGTGACCAACATACCCGAAATTAACGCGCCCGCACGGTGGTTTCCAGTTCGCTGCCACGTATAAACGGCAATGATTGCCAGCGCCGCAAGAACGGGAACGAATTGCAACGCGATGACTGTGCTTAATGGATCAAACGCAGTCAGCAATATGCCACTGGCAAAAAAGTACGCAAATACCGGAACCAGAATAGCCAGAAACCCGCCTGTCATGGCCAATATCGCCCACATATATCGTTTCAACGTGCCATCGCCTTGCACGGTCAATGCGCTTGTAATGCCGCGGTTGCTGACAAGGAACGCCGCCGTGATAGGAACGATATAAAGCGCTATGATGCTCCAGTGATGTTCCGCTGGCACTTTCAATGCCACAATCCAGAAACGCAGATCGGTGGTAAAGATGGTGTCGATAAGGACCAAAGCCGCATAACAAATCGCCAAAGTTACGCCCGCGATTGCCAATAATTTCAGCCAATTTGGTTTAGCCGAAGCGTTATGTGCGATTTTCCGCGTGCGCAGCCACGCAATTCCGGCACCCAAAAGCGCCCATAACATCACCTGCGTTGTGACCACTTGCGGAAAAATCGGAGCGCTCAATGAAACAAGATACAGACCGCCGAACACCGGGAAAAATAGCAATGCCGGAGTTAGGCTAGTCCAGGCAAATTCCCGCCAATATCCGCCATCCCGGCGTGCACATGCGGGTTCTGCCGCGCCGCGAAGCTGTGCAAATGCAGACAATCGAAGCAACGTATCAAAAACACCGAGCAGCAACATGACAAATCCGATCAAGCCTATGCCAGTTCCGGCCTCTTTCCAAATCCATACCTGGTCAGACGCAGGCTTCGGTGTTCCGCCTTTCAACGTCTTGGCAAACCAGTCGCTAGCATGTCCAATTGCGGCTTTTGAAAAATGTTCGCCGGGATGGGTAACGGCAGGCTGGTGTAATATTCGTGCTGTTCCTTTTGCTATATCGCCATATTGCTGGTCAGATTTTACCGGATCTGCCGTATTAAAAACTGATTTTAGCTTTGCGCTGTCCCCTGCATCCATGGCGCGCGGTGTGCCCCACATAAGCGCCGAAAATTCATCATATTTGCCAAATACCAGCGCAAGGTTGCGCGGCCATATCGGGGTTCCATCGGCTGCAAACGGCGCGCCGGTCGATGACCCTTGCAGCACCACAGAATTATAGTCAGCAGGCATTGCCGCAGCGGCAGAAAGCACGGTCCACCCGCCCATGCTATGCCCTTCCAACCCGATCTGCGCTTTATCTACCATCGGCAGGCTTCGCAAATATCGCAGGCCGTCTGCGCCGCCAAACCCGTTTGAGAATGCCGCGCCTTTGCTATATCCATGCCCTGTTTGGTCCATTGCCAGAACGACATAACCGCGCCGCGCAAATTCTATCGCAAAACCGTCCTGTGTTTCGCGCGAATTAATATACCCGTGCACGGCAAGAATTCCCGGTGCGGGCGTCGCCATGCTGGCGTTTTTGGGAATATACAGCAGCGCGCTCATCCGCGTGCCGCCAGTCCCCTCAAAATGGATATCACGTACGACAATACCGCCCGTTGTGCGCACCGTCATGGCGCACCATGCGCCCAATAAAATTAGCAGTAGCCCGGTTATCGCCAGCCACAGACCATTACGCGATGGCGCCGCCGATACCGCCGCCTTATGCATTTGTATGCCGTCATCGTTGCTCATTTACCGCACCCCTTTGCGGGCAATATGCGGCCTGCGGGGGCGATTGTAAATGCGGACGTCGACCGTTCATTTTTCGCTAAGTTTCGTATTGACAAAGCGCTGAGATTGAAGCGTTGTTAAGCGCGCAACATAAGCGGATTGGAACGAAATTAAGTGCCTAGTTTTACGAAGATGGAGCCGAGAAATCGTTTAAAAATTGTCATCGTTGGCGGCGGTACAGCAGGCTGGTTGACCGCCGCATTTTTACAAAATCAGCTGCCGCACACAACAAATCGGCTTGTTGATATTACGGTAATCGAAGCTGAAGATATTCCGACCGTTGGGGTTGGTGAGGCCACCATCCCATCCATTCGCCAGACGCTCGCTGCGTGCGGTATCGAAGAACATGTATTTCTAAAAACCTGCGGCGCTACGTTCAAACATGGTATTGAGTTTAACAATTGGCGCAGCGACCCCAACAAGGGCAGAGACTCTAACAAGGATGGTGCAAATTCCTATTTCCATCCCTTTGGCGATCAGATCATGGTCGCGGGCAAGGATGCGACATGGCAATGGCTGCAATTGCCGCACGAACAGCGCGCGGCATATGCGGAGCAGTTTTCAGTACAAGCCGAAATCGCACGCAGTGGGCGGAGCCCCAAGGGATTTTCTGACAAACCATATGATGGCGCGCTGGCGTATGCTTATCATCTCGACGCTGGCAAATTGGCACAGTTTCTTAAGACGACGTGCAAAGAACGCGGTGTTCGCCACAAAGTGCAAAAGGTTCTTGAAGTGGTCCGCAATGGCGAAGAAATAGAATCGCTACGGCTTGATGATGGCGCACAAATTGAGGCTGATTTATTTGTTGATTGCACAGGTTTTGCCGCAAGACTTATCAATTCAGATAAACAGAATGATTTTCACAGCCTGTCAGACATATTGTTTGTTGATCGCGCTGTTGTCACGCGGGTTGAGAATGAAAGCCTTGCCGATGTTATTGGCTATACCAAATCAACCGCGCAAAGCGCGGGATGGATCTGGGATATTGCCCTTCAGGACCGCCGCGGTGTGGGCCATGTTTACAGTTCACGGTATATTGATGATGACGCGGCCAAGGCGGAACTCGCGGCCTATTTGGGCCAGCCAGCCGAAACATTGGAAACGCGGCGATTGGATATGCGGATTGGTTATCATGAGCATCAATGGCGCGGAAATTGTGTCGCAATCGGCCTGTCCAGTGGTTTTTTGGAGCCGCTGGAATCGACCGGAATTTATTTAATTGAGATGGCAAATTGGGCGATGCTGGAATATGTGCCGCGTTATATAACGGGCGCTAAGCCGCAGGCGAGCTACAACCGGATATTGCACAATCACTATAACAATATCGCCGACTTTTTGAAGATGCATTATTGCCTCTCAACGCGGCGCGACACACCGTTCTGGCGGGATAATTGCGATCCAGCGACCATTCCCCAAACGCTGCAAGATAAGCTTGCCATATGGCAAGGCGCCGTGCCGAGCATCTATGATTTCCATAGTACCACGCAGTGTTTCTCAGCAACAAATTACAAATTTGTATTTTATGGGATGGAGCAAACTGCTTCGGAAGATAATATATCGGAGCCGGATATGCAGGTGACCAACATGATGCAGGATCTAACCGAGCGGCGATCTAGGCTGCTTGATTTTGTGATGCGCGATACCGTTCCAAATGCGTCTTATTTCGCGGCGCTACAGAAGCTTTGAGGTTAACAGCGCGCCGACTTTAGGCGGCATCGATCGCTAAACTGCGTGCTCCGGCGCACTTTAATTCTAACGGAATTCATGACTGCTCTAGCAGCGGCACATTGCACCAAATCTCATTTGTGCATCAGACACAAAAAATGGCGCCCGCATAAAACGGACGCCATTTCTTTTTGCAACCCAATAGGGTTTATTAGAATTTATACCGGATTTTTGCTGAAATTGTGCGCCCTTGGATTGAGCGACCAATGGTAACGGTATTTGCTACAGGCCCCAATGACTCACGGCCATCATTGGCGGATTCGGTGATCCCAGCTTTATCAAACACGTTATTCGCATTTAACGACACTTCAAGGTTTTCGTTCAAGTTGAACGCACCTGTCAGATGTACAACCGAATATCCTTTTTGCGTCAATGTGTTGGCGTCATTGGCAAAGCTGCTGCCTGTGCCAATCCAGCTCGCCGACAACCGGAACTGATCGAGTTCGACGCTTGGCGTAACGGCCCAGATCAGTTTGGCTTGACGTTGTGGTTTGTTGCCAATCAAGGCGGCGTTTACAACATTGGCCGAGTTGCGTGCATCGGTGATTTCGGCATCGGTATATGTTGCGGTTGCGTACAAATTGAACACGCCGCTCTTATAATAGGCCTCAAGCTCAAGGCCTTTGGCGTCATATTTGCGGATTTGGCCGCTTGGCGGTGTGATCGTGATGTTCGATTCTTCGGTTTTTGACAGGAACGCCGTACCATAAAAATCAAGATCGCCGCCACCAAGCTGCAAATCTTGCAGCTTAAAGCCGACTTCATACTGATCGACCTTGTCAACATACGCGCCTTCGCCGCCCGGGATCAGGCCGCCGCTTGCATTGCGGACACCAAAATCAAGTGCGCGGTCAAAGTTGAACGAAGCGCCGCTTGATGCACGGCCAAAGACGGAGAAATTATCACCGATCAGATAGTTCGCACCAAATGACCATGCAAAGTTATCCGCCTTCAAATCAGCACGGGCATCAACTACGCCCGTATTTTGTGAAACCGTTGCTTCTGTACCAGTGATCGCGCCGTCGCCGTTAAGATCAAAAGGAGCGCCCGCAGCGGCAGTGCGGATACCGTTTTGACGCATGCTGTCATAACGAACGCTGGCATCAAAGCTAAGACCGCCAGACTTCAATGCAACAGCAGCAAATGGCGAGCTAACTTCTGCTTCCAAATCATAGTTGCGGTTTGAACCATCCCAACCGAATGCTTGGTTGACGCCAGCAAGGCCGTTGATCGAACCTGGAGTCGCGATCAGAACAGCATTGTTTTCTGTTGTCGTTACGATCCGCGACCAATGCCAATCTTGTTTGAAATTCTGATGCATGAAGAAGTGACCAACGGTCAGATCCACCGTAGAACCACCGCCAACTTCGAGCGACTTGGATAGACGAACGTCATTGGCGTAGTTGCTGAGATCATCCAGATTTACGTCAAATACGGCAACTTCGGATGCCAAACCATTTGGCAAGTTAGCAGCGGTAACTGCGGCGCCCGCATTAGGACCATTGAAATATGTCGAGCCTGCCAGAGCAGCTGCGTTCAATGCGCCATATGTGAAGAAGCCGAGGAATTGGCCGGAAATATTCTGATAACGTGTCTTGGTGGACAAATCGATACCATTGCCCAGATCAAATTTTGTTTCCAGACCGATTGATTTCACTTTGTGGTTCAAACCATCGGCAACATCATAAGGCTCAAGCTGGTTGCGGCCGTTTACGGCAAGGCCATTTCTGGTCAGGTTGCTGTACAGGCTGTTATTTGCCGCGCTGAAATTGCCAAGGCTGGTTCCAACGGTACCGCTTGTGGCATTGCCAGTGCGCGAAACGAGCTGCGGGAAATATGCTTGCTCTTTTTTGTCGATGATTTTGCCTGTCAAACGAACATAACCAGCGTCAAATTCTTTCGTCAGGCTGACGCGCACTTGGCCGCCCGATACTGGATCATATCCAGAATCGCGATAATCGCCGCCTTGTTGAAAATGACCGCCGACATGGAAATACAGATCATCGGCCAAACGCGCGCCATATTCCGCATCGATGCGATAATCGCGGTGATCGACGCCAATTCCGAATGCAATCGAGCCGCCAGTTTCTTTACCGGTTTTACCGATTAGGTTGATGATGCCGCCAGGACCATTGGTTGTCAGCGTTGACGCAGTACCACCGCGAACAGACTCAACCCGCGCAAGTGTTGCGTCGGATTTGTAAAAACCATCGGCAGGCGCAAACAGGTGATCGCCGAACAATAGGATCGGCAAGCCGTCTTCTTGCAGCGAGAGGAATTTTGCGCCACCCGTTGAAATCGGAATACCGCGCACGTTGATATTGGAGTTGCCGCCGCCCGATGAACTTTCCGAACGGATGCCCGGCAATTGGCGAAACACTTCGGCAAGGTTAGTTGGGTTGCTGTCGGCAATTGCCTCTTCGCCCAATGCGGATACCGAAATTGAAGTATCAATCTTGTTTTTACCCGATGACGAGATAACGCCCGTAACAATAATATCATCAGTGGCTTCGTCCGCTGGCGCTGCATCTTGCGCAATTGCCGGGGCCGAAATCGCCAAAGCTGCACCCATCGCAACCACCGAAGTTGACACTTTAAAGCCTAAAATACGCATTAACATCCTCCCAGAAAACCCATGACGTTGCATGACCGCCGCACATTGCTGACGGATTTCAACCTT
>JANOKA010000075.1:0-1752 GCA_031418995.1 Sphingomonadales bacterium
CGTGCGGCTGGCGTTCAATCTGGACGAAGTGGAATCGCATGCTCGCGATATGCTGGGCAATACATTGGTCACGATCCAAACTGGCGCAGAGGGCAAGCAAGTCAACCGCCTGTACATCACCGACGGTGCAGACATTAAACAGGAATTCTATCTCGCATTGCTGGTTGATCGCGCCACCAGCCGTATCGCGGTTGTCGCATCGACCGAAGGCGGCATGAATATCGAGGATGTGGCGCATGACACGCCCGAGAAAATCCACACGATACTGATCGATCCCGCCACGGGCATCATGCCGCATCATGGCCGCAGCGTCTCGGCCACCTTGGGCCTGACGGGCGATCTGGCCAAGCAATGCGCGAAGGTTTTGGGAAGCCTGTACGCGGCATTTGTGGCGACGGATGCCGAGCAAATTGAGATCAACCCGCTGGCAATTTGCGAAGGCAAGGACGGTGACGAGCTTCTGGTATTGGACGCCAAGGTTGCGTTCGACGGCAACGCAATGTTCCGCCACAAAGACTTGGCCGAGCTGCGCGATCTGACCGAAGAAGACCCTGCCGAGGTTGAGGCGTCTGAATATGACCTGGCGTATATCAAATTGGACGGCAATATTGGCTGCATGGTCAATGGCGCTGGACTTGCCATGGCGACGATGGACATCATCAAGCTGAACGGCGAATTCCCCGCCAACTTCTTGGATGTAGGCGGCGGCGCGAACAAAGAAAAAGTAACCGCAGCGTTCAAAATCATCCTGAAGGATCCAGCGGTCAAGGGCATCTTGGTCAACATTTTCGGCGGCATAATGAAATGCGACATCATCGCCGACGGCATCGTCGCAGCGGCCAAAGAAGTGAATTTGAGCGTGCCGCTGGTCGTGCGCCTTGAAGGAACAAACGTGCAGCAAGGCAAGGACATTTTGGCAAACAGCGGCCTGCCTATAGTGAGCGCCAATGACCTTGGCGATGCAGCGCAGAAAATTGTGGCGGAAGTACGCAAGGCGGCTTGAGCAACACATGCCTCTCTCCTTTAGGGGAGAGGCAGCGAGACTTGGCGGTTATCCGCCTAGTCGCAGCGGAGAGGGGCGTTGAGGCACATGCCCTCTCTAAGACTTGTTAAGCGCCAAAGCGCCAAACCAAGTCTATTCTCTCCCCTAAAGAGGAGAGAGCAAATCCACTTGACGTTCACGTAAACGTCAAGCATATGCACAACAGTTTTGGCGGGCATACATCCGTCCAGTGAGTCGAACAAAGCGTCGAATAAAAGGAAACAGCAATGAAAATCCTCGTAACCGTAAAACGGGTCATCGATTATAACGTCAAACCGCGCGTCAAACCGGACGGCAGCGGCGTTGATCTGGCCAATGTCAAAATGAGCATGAACCCTTTCGACGAAATCGCGGTCGAAGAAGCGCTGCGTTTGCGCGAAAAGGGTGTTGCCACCGAAGTGATCGCGGTTTCCGTCGGCCCTGAAAAGGCGCAGGAAACTCTGCGCACTGCACTCGCCATGGGCGCGGACCGCGCAATCCTGATCGTTGCCGAAGATGTCGAGCCGCTGGGCGTGGCCAAATTGCTCGCCAAGGTGATGGACGAAGAGCAACCGGGTCTGGTTATTCTGGGCAAGCAAGCGATTGACGATGACAGCAACCAAACGGGGCAAATGCTCGCCGCGCTAACCGGACGTCCGCAGGGCACGTTTGCCAATGCGGTTTCGGTGGACGGGGACAGCGTGAATGTAACCCGCGAGGTCGACGGCGGT
>JANOKA010000076.1:0-1859 GCA_031418995.1 Sphingomonadales bacterium
CCGCCGACCGTGCAGAGGCCAGCCGCAATATCGGCAATCACCTGCAATTTTGCCGTTGGCGTCAGATTGAACGATTGGTGATACTGCTAAGTGTCGAAACAACGCTAGGTACGGTGCATTAAAGCCTTAATCCATTGGCGTTATCGTGCGCTCCTCAATGACATTGCCGGATACATTTTTAAGCGCCAATTTCACCGTATTGGCGGCCCAATCAATATCAATCTGGCCAAAATTTTCATCCGACCACAATCCGCCAAGCCGCGAAGCATCGGGTTCGCGGGCACCTGAATCTCCCTTGCCAAACGAGAAGTTTAGCGAAGTAGACGTAAATTCGTAAACGGGCCGATTTATGCCGGGAATCCGAGCTGAATATAGCGCGCCTGAATGCCTGTCTCCGGTCAGAAACACCGCATTATTGACCCCTTTATCCGCCATCATCCGGTAAAGCTTTTGCCGTTCCAGCGGAAACGCAAACCAGCCTTCAAAATTATGCGCGTCGGTTATGACCTGAACTGACGATACGATGAACCGTAGATCAGCAGGCCGGGACAGCTCCTGCGCCAACCAATCCCATTGCGCCCCGCCTAGCATCGTGGCTTTCGGGTCATTGGTCGGCATCGTCCAACCCAGCTTAGGCGAAGGATCTTGATAGTTCATGCGCGCCAGATCGCTTCGGAAAAACCGGGTGTCGAGCATGATGAACTGGACGCGCTTACCTGCCGGGCCGACCATATGGCTTTCGTAGACCCCGGGCCGGGCGCGCACTTCATCCGATGCCCCCCAATATTCCTCGAATATCCTCTCGCCATATTCCTTGAAAGCAAACGTCCCGCCAGCATCATTGGCGCCGAAATCATGGTCATCCCATACCGTCAGCATGGGTATTTTGGACCGGAAACGGACATATTCCTGACGGCTGCTCAACTTACGGTAGCTTGCGGTCAATGTCGGTATTTCCGCGGCGCTGGTGGTGGCCGTATCGCCATACACATTGTCCCCGATCAGCAGGAAAGCCTGCGGGTTTTGCGCGGCGATGACGTCCCAAAACTGCATCGACCGATTCTCGTTCACGCAGGAACCAAAGGAAAAACGGGTTAGCGTAGCTGACGTATCCAGTTCCAACCCGGCGGGCGCCTTGGGTAATGGCGCCGTCAGCCCAGCGTAAAACGGACGCAATACTTCATGCGCGCTTTGCGGATTGGTATCAGACGCAGGTGCAATCCGGTTTTCCCCGGTTGCCGCACATCCTGCCAACAGCAAACTGGCGCAAAAAAGTGTGATCTTGGTTTTTGGCATGGGAAGGACTTTCTCAAAATTCTTAGATTTCCGCGATATCCGCCGACAATGGCATTCGCGTGACACAACACGAGATGCTGGTTGATTCTCGGTATTTCCCGACCTAGGCTGTCAGCCAATTGGTTGGCAATGCCTTTTGCATGGAGTGTTCCCGAATGCGCAATTTATTACTCAGCACGGCTCTTTCTTTGGCACTTGTTGCCCCCGCAGCAGCGCAGGATATGCCGGTCACCGCCGCCAGTGATGCGGCCGATGGCAATGCCGCGCTGAAATCGTTAGTGGATGAATATTGGGCCGATGTGTTGAAATTACAGCCTATATTCGCCAGCTCGCTGGGCATAGACACATATGCAAACGAGGTCGGCGACAGCAGTTTAGAGGGCATGGACCGCCAAGCCGCAACAGCGTCGGGGTTTCTGACAAAGTTACGCCGGATTGCCCCCGCCGATCTGTCCGCCGCCAATAAGGTTGAATACGGCATTTTCGAACGCGCTTTGAAAGACACGGTCGATGCCAACAGCTTTGGCCAGCGCACGATCAATTTCAGCACCTATTCCAGTTGG
>JANOKA010000077.1:0-2636 GCA_031418995.1 Sphingomonadales bacterium
TATTGGACGGACCGCCGTTTTGCCGCTGAGGTGATAGCGGCCAGCGATCAGGCGATTAGTGTGCTCAAGCAGCGCGTTGGCGCCAGTAAACTTGTGTTGGTGGGTTATTCAGGCGGTGGCGCGGTGGCGGGTTGGTGGCTGCCCAAAAACTCTCCGCGCCTCCCCGCTTCCGCGTGAGAATTTTTATATATTGTGGAGAAATGAAAGGCTTCATCTTTCCGTACCATTAAAAGACAACACAACGTCATGCTGAACTTGTTTCAGCATCCATCGTGCAGCCAGCCCTAAGCTACGCTGTGAAATGGACCCTGAAACAAGTTCAGGGTGACGTATGTGCTGATTCACGACGTTTGCTGACAATTCTCTCTGATTAGCGCAGAGGCGCAGAGACGCAGAGGAGGCTGCGCTTTTTACTGGCAATCTAAATGCAACTAACGCTTCGTCATTCCCGCGAAGGCGGGAAACCATCACCGGCACTCTCGTGTCAGCAGACCGGTCAGGTGATGGACCCCCGCCTTCGCGGGGGTGACGGTGTTTGATTATCAGGTTCATGCGTTAAATGACTTCAAGGTAATTATACGAGTACCGTCAATGTCGTCGCTGACTTGGTATTTGGTTTCTAGTGCAGCTTTAAGTCGTTTTCGGATCGGAACTAACTCCTCACGAAACTTCATATCGCGAATTTTCAACTCTGCAATAATGTTATCGGTTGAACCAACTGCAACATTTAGGACGTGGCGAGCACCCGATTTCATTGCCTTATCGAAACGCTTCTTTTCAGATCCAGAAAAACCAATTTCGCAACAAAATTCATTGCGGCGCAGTATTCCTATTATTTCAATTGCCAACGCATTTGCAGTCTTATCCGCCGGAACAATAACAAACTCAGTCGGCTCCAACTCCGGCGCATCCACCAACATCGCCAGACGCTCGATACCCGCGGCCCATCCCACCGCCGGAGTATGCGGCCCACCCAGATGCTCGATCAACCCGTCATAGCGCCCGCCGCCCAGTACGGTGCCTTGCGCGCCCAGACGGTCGGTGATGAATTCGAATGCTGTGTGGCGGTAATAATCGAAGCCGCGCACCAACGCCGGGCTGCGTTTCCACGCCACCCCTGCGGCATCAAGACCCGACGTTACCCCTGCAAAAAAATCTTGCGCCTGCGCGGTTAGAAACTGGTCAATTTTTGGCGCAGCATGGCATACACCGCGATCATCGGGATCTTTGCTATCAAGGATACGCAGCGGATTGGTTTTCAATCGCCGCATCGAATCCTCGGACAACACCGCATCATGGTCGTTGAAATATTCGACCAAAGCCGCGCGCCAGGCATTGCGGCTTTCGGCGTCGCCCAGTGTATTCAGGTGCAGCGACACACCGTCATCGATCTTCAGCTCCTTGAGCAACTGATCCGCCATTACCAGCAATTCCACATCGGCGGCGGGCTCCGCTGCACCGATGATTTCCGCGTCGATCTGATGAAACTGCCGGTACCGTCCCTTTTGCGGGCGTTCGTAGCGGAACAATGGGCCATGCACGGAAAGCTTCATCGGCGCGTGCTGTTGCCAGCCATTGGTCAGGTAAGCGCGGCAAATGCCTGCGGTAAATTCGGGACGCAGCGTGACCGAGTCACCCCCGCGATCCTCAAAACTGTACATTTCTTTCGACACGACATCGGTGGTTTCCCCCAATGTCCGCGCAAATACCGCCGTGGGCTCCATCACGGGCAGCTGCAGTCCCTTAAACCCGTACAGTTTACGCACGCGTTCAAATGTGGCCACGACATGCGCGAAGCGCTCTTCGGTTTCGCCGAACATATCTTGCGTCCCACGCACCGGATTGGGAGTTTTTACCTTGCTCATGGCGAATGCCACTAGCGGCTTTTTACCATGAACGAAACAGGAAGATTCTTGCTGGACGAGGTAAGAAAAATGCGCATAACAATTGGCATGATCATATCCATATTGAAGCTCGCACTAAGCGCAGCAACCATCGCCTTTATCCCCAACGCATTTGCACAAAACAGCGCGCCAACAATCACGCCGATTGTCTCCAGCATACCCAGTCCTGTCGACACGCCGTTATCCGCGCCAATGACACTGGAGGTTGATGCCACCGATATTTCGCGTTCGATTTTCAAGGTGAAGCAGACCATTTCGGTAACAGCGGGCAAGCCATTGGTGCTGCTCTATCCGCAGTGGCTGCCCGGCAAACATGGCCCGCGCGGCGCGATATCCGAATTGGTCGGCTTGACGATAACGGCTGGCGGCAAACCTGTGACATGGACCCGCGATCCGGTTGAGGTGTACGCTTTCCACATCGATGTACCCGCAGGCGCAGCGTCAGTTACCGCCGAGTTTCAATTCCTTGCCCCTGTGCGCGGCAGCGAAGGCCGTATCAATGTGACGCCGGATATGATGAATGTGCAATGGGAACAAGTTGCGCTTTATCCCGCCGGGCATTTTACCCGCGCCATAAAAGTCCGCCCCAGTATCACATTGCCCGCTGGCTGGACGGGCGTGGCCGCATTGGACGGTGCAATCGTCAGCGGCAACCGCACCGACTACGGCGAAACCAGTTTTGAAACGTTGGTCGACAGCCCGATGTTTGCCGGCCGCCATTATAAGAAATGG
>JANOKA010000078.1:0-25338 GCA_031418995.1 Sphingomonadales bacterium
TTGTTACAATCTCAAAAATGAAAAACTTGACCGCAATTTCGTTATTTTCTGGAGCTGGTGGACTCGATATCGGGTTTAAACGCGCTGGCATGCAAGTTCGATTGGCAGTTGAGATCGATGCTTCTTGCTGTGATACACTAAGAAAAAACATGCCCGATACAGTGGTGTTGAATGCTGACGTGACCTCACTTTCAGGACAAGAACTTTGCTATCTAGCAGGTGTAAAGGTCGGTGAAGTAGATTGCGTGTTTGGCGGACCTCCATGCCAATCATTTAGTTTAGCAGGAAATCGAAAAGGGTTATTGGATGATCGTGGTAAATTAATTGGGCATTTTTTGCGGTTGATTAAAGAGATTGCGCCGCGGACATTTGTTATGGAGAATGTAAAAGGAATGGCAAACTGGGATAATGGGGCTGTTTTAGAAGTTATCTCGGAAGAGTTTTCAAATACTATAGAGCATCGTGCGGGCAACTTTCGCTACGATGTAGAGCACAGAGTATTGAACGCGGTAGACTTTGGCGCGCCCCAACGGAGAGAAAGAATATTTGTTGTCGGCAACAGGCTTGGAAAGAAAATGTTATATCCGCAACCAACACACGGTAATATTCAAAATCTTAATTTCGGAGCATCTTTGAAACCCTTTTCGACAGTAGGGGTAGCTATTTCAGACCTGCCCGCACCAGATGCGCCATCTGCTACTGCACTTCGAGTTTCCGGCACAATAAAGGCTAGGCGAGAAAATCATGGCTATTAAAAATCATGTAGTTACTGCGCATGCACCTAGTACTTTACTAAAAATCCGGAAGGTCCCTCAGGGTCATAAACTATCTGAAATTGATAAAAGTTTTGGATCGACATATCGTCGTCTTGATCCAATGCTACCGTCTCCAACAGTTACTCGGAGTGGTTACCGCGACTTTATTCATCCAACAGAAGATAGAATGCTAACCGTCAGAGAGCTAGCATGTCTTCAAACGTTCCCAATAGAATGGGAATTTGTGGGGGTGCGTTTAGATAGCTATAGCAGCAAGCGTACAACCACTATGACTCAATTCGGGCAGGTTGGAAATGCCGTACCGCCACTACTGGCTGAAGCAGTTGCAAAAGCACTAATTGAAAGTTTCTTTACGAAAGATAACAATGCCAAAAGTGCCTCCTGAAGTTATTGTAGAGCAGTATGAACTGCGAGCGACTTTTTTTTCAAATCGTTTAGAAAAATCTGAATTCGTTGGATTGTTGGAATTTGCGTGGCACAATCTCAATCAAATTGGAATAGAGTTGAATTGGGACTCTAGGTCTGAATTTGGTGTGAAAGATGAGGCCTTTCAGAGCATAGTTAATAGTGGTTTAGAACCAGCTCTATATTTTTGTCACCCGAATGTTTTAAGTTCTAACTTTAGGTTGTTGAGCTATTTTAGATGTATTTCCACTTTTTCGCAGAAGGGCTTGAAGAGTGTTTCAGGCGTGTCTTCGGTTGAAAAAATTGAAACCGGTAAACGTCAATGTTCGCCCGATTTATCAAAAAGGTTGGCCCACGCATTAAATGGCAACCTATCAGCGATGTATTCTATTTCCATTCCAAGCGATGAAAAGCTCAAGGGCATTATGTATGCCACTGCAGGAACTACGATTGACGGAAGTTGGCGAAATGCAATCGGCGTAGAAGGTGAGCGAGTTATTAGATCTCTGTTTTTGAAGGAAGCGTTAAAGCATAGTGAGATATCACATGTTACGCAAAAAGATGGTGTGCTTGTTCCTGCCGCGAACATTACTGATACTTGGTTAGATAATTATACTAATGATTTGCAATCAGCGTCGTTTGTAAACGGTTCGTTGGCAATGTTTGCCAGTGAGCCTGACATAACCCTAGTAAATTCGGACGGGAATGTAACCGCGGGCGTAGAAATCAAAGCCGGTATTGACCCAGCTGGCGCGCTAGAACGCCTAGGCGCAATGATGAAATCCTTTGAAAATATTCTACTTAAATCCGCAAATGCCGAAACTATTCTAGTCGCAACATGTATTACTGAGGAAGTTGAGGCACGGCTCTCAGAAATGAAGGGCGTTACAAGGACCTTTGTACTTACAGAAATTGTTCAGAATCGAAAGGGACGTGGGACGAAGTTTATGACAATTTTAAGAAGGAATTTGGGACTTGTCGCAAACTGACTTAACGTCATTTAAAGATTTACGTTGGCGTCACAGTGGAAGCATAAAAGGCACAGCGGCCTTGCAATGTTGGACTATATTTGGGAGCGATATTTGCGGCTCTTTGACAATCTAAATAGCATCACTTTTTTGCCCCAAAATGGGCGATTTTTGTAGGACAATTTGGCCCAAAAAGTCCTACACAAAAAAACCACGTTTTGCGTTGTTTTGAATGCACCTAAAATATGTCTGTTTTGCTACTTATCGGGCCAAATTTTTACGACGTTTTACACGCAAAAAGGAGCAAATTTCGGCAAGGAATAAAGTGGCAAAAATGCGCCTCGTTTTCAGATGACGGCTAAGGGGGATTGGGCCTGAACTACCCCCGCGCGCGTGCCTGATGATATGTGCCCAGCAGCCGCACGGTGTTGCAATGGAAACGCAGCTCGTCCAGCGCGCGGTCGACGGCGGCGTCGCCCGGCGCGCCCTGGATGTCGGCGTAGAATTCGGTAGCGGCAAAGCTGTTGCCGTTTTGGTAGCTTTCCAGTTTGGTCATGTTGACGCCGTTGGTGGCGAAGCCCCCCATGGCCTTGTACAAGGCCGCCGGAATGTTCTTCACCTCGAACACTAATGTGGTCATCAATATGCCAGAGCGTTCGGGCCCGCTTTCAGGTAACGGCGCGGCGTCTTTTGCCAGCACCACAAACCGCGTCATATTATGGTCGGCATCCTGAATGCCCTCGCTGACGATTTCCAGACCGTATAATTCCGCTGCGATTTTCGGTGCGATGGCGGCGGCGGCGGGATCGTCATTACCCGCAACAAATGCGGCGGCGGCGGCGGTGTCGGCATAGGCGACGGGGATGATGTTGTGTTGGCGCAAATAATGGCGGCATTGGCCCAAAGCTTGCGGATGGCTCATCGCAGAGGATAGTTTTGCATCTGCGTTTTTGGCCATCAGGCAATGGCGGATGGACATGAAATGTTCGGCGATGATCGATAGGCCGGATTCAGGCAGCAGGAAATGGATGTCGGCAACGCGGCCATGCAGGCTGTTTTCGATGGGAATGATGGCGCGGCCGGTGCGGCCTTCTTTTACCGCATCAATCGCGTCTTCGAATGAAAAACAGGGCAGCGGCAAACAAGTGGCATCAAATTCCAGTGCAGCCAAATGCGAATTTGCGCCAGGTGCGCCTTGAAAACTGATGGCGTTTGCGGGCGCTTTGGCAGCGGCATCGGCAAGGGCACTGACCAGTGACAGCGCAAGTTTGGGATAGCTTTCCATAATGTCACGGCGATAGGCGAGGGGGAATGTGGGGGCAAGATGGATTGTGGATTTGCGCTTTTTGCAAGCGTGGCGGTGGATTCGGCTCTTGCACCCGATTTCAAGGCGCATTAGAGGAGCGGTAGATTATTATACGGGCAGTTTTGTTTATTGTTTGCTGTCCAAACGCTTATGGGGCTGAATTTCGATGGATGATCGTAGCAACACAATTGCAGGCTGGGTTTTGGGTGCCGGAATCGCGGCCCTTGGCTTTTCAATATTGTCGGGCGAGATTTTTCATGCCGAAATCCCGGAAGAGGGCAAACAAGGCTGGGCCATCGAAGGTGAGGTCGAAGGCGGCGGCGAGGTTGCTGCGGTTCCCATCGCCAATGTTCTGGCCGAAGTGTCCGCAGCAGATGGCATTGCCAAGGGTGAGGCGGTGTTCAAAAAATGCACGGCCTGCCATACAATTGCTGCAGGCGGCGCAGCAGGCATCGGTCCCAACTTGCACGGCGTGCTTGGTAAGGGCATCGGCGGCGGCGCGTTTGCTTATTCCGAAGCATTGAAGGGCGTCGGCGGGGCATGGTCATATGAATCGATGAACAGCTGGCTTACCAATCCAAAGAAATTTGCCGCAGGTAACAAGATGACCTTTGCCGGACTTGGCAAAGCCGAGGACCGCGCAGCCGTGATGCTGTACCTGAACAGTCAAGGGTCTAACCTGTCATTGCCAGCGGCCGTGGCGGTTGCCGCCGTGCCGGCAGCAGGTGAAGCTGCACCAGCCGAAGGCGCCGCTCCAGCGGATGCCGCCACGCCAGCAGCCGCTGTAACTCCCGCTACGGCGCCTGCTCCGGCGGCAGCGAAATGATCGTACGGACTATCATATGGGGCGCGGCCATCCTGACATTGGGTGCATGCGGTAAAGCAGATGAGGCAGCATCATCCGAAGCCGTGCCAGCGACTAATTCGGCGGCTGGCGTGGTTACCGCCGCAATATCGGGCGAGAAAATCTACGCAAAATGTGCCGCATGCCATGATATTGCAAAAGGCGGCGCGAACGGTATTGGCCCTGCGCTGCACGGCGTGGTTGGCCGCGCAATCGGTTCGGCGGCAGGATATACCTATTCATCCGCGCTGAAATCAAAAGGCGGAAACTGGGACGCAGCGGCGCTTGATGCGTATATCGCGGCGCCTGCCAAATATGCGCCGGGCACAAAAATGGCCTATGCTGGCCTTAGCAAACCCGAAGAACGCAAGGCTGTGATCGAATATATGGCGGCGCAGAAGTAAGTTCTATTTCTTAGCCAGATCAATCACAAGTCAGATTGTAAAACCCACATATCGCCGTCCATGCTTCTTCGGCAGTGTCGACAAACTGGAACAGGTTGACGTCTTTAGGGCTGACGGTTCCTTCCAGAATCAGTTCGTCAAAATTGATGACCCGGTTCCAGAAATCACGGCCAAACAGCATGATTGGCATGGCTTCGATCTTGCCTGTCTGAATCAGCGTCAGCAGTTCGAAAAATTCGTCAAACGTACCAAACCCGCCGGGGAACACCGCGACAGCGCGCGCCCGCAACAGGAAATGCATTTTGCGCAGCGCGAAATAATGGAACTGAAAACTCAAATCGGGGGTCACATATTCATTGGGCGCTTGTTCATGCGGCAGGACGATGTTCAGGCCGATGGAATCTTTGCCCACATCGGCTGCCCCGCGATTGGCGGCCTCCATAATCGACGGACCGCCGCCCGAACACACGACGAAATGCCGCCCGGTTTCATCGGCCACGCCGCATTCACTGGCCAGTCTAGCCAATGTGCGCGCCTCGTTATAGAAATGCGACTTTTCTTTCAATCGCTGCGCAATAATCTTGCTGCGTTCATCGGTGGCCGCCGCAATGGCCGCGTCGGCCTTATCAGGTTCGGGAATACGCGCCGAGCCATATATAACTAAGGTCGAGGCGATGCCAGCCTCATCCAGCAACATTTCCGGTTTCAATAGTTCCAGTTGAAACCGGACGGGGCGCAGTTCTTCACGCAGCAGAAATTCTTTGTCCTGAAACGCCAGCTTATATGCCTCGCTTCGGGTTTGCGGCGTGGACGGGGTTTGTTTTTCGACAAAGCGCGCCTCTTGTTTGGCTTCGTGAAAGCGGCGGTCTTGCAGGTCTTTATTAGTCATGATGTTCTGTTAGCGGACCTGACGGCCAATTCCACCCGTTATCTGCAAAACATTATCTGCAAAATGGCGTACCATTCATCCGCGATGCCGCCATATCAAAATGGAAATGATTGGCATGTTCGCGGTTATACGCCGGGCCAAGTACCGTGCCAAACCGTCCGCACGCTTCTTTGTGTAAATGGCGCAGGAATTTCTGTTCGTCAGCATTGCCATTCCATCCGGTAAGCACGCTGACTTTGCGGCCATCGTCTGTCACAAAGGCAAACACATCGACAGCGTTGGCATAGGCATGTTGTGACAGGTTGCCGTTACCGCCCACGCGCCGGCAGCTATAAGTTCCCGTTGTTTCGATCCGCGCCAATCCGCTACCCAGAAATTTCTTCGCGGCGGGGCGCACAATGTCGCGCGTCCAATCGGTAAAACTATTTGCCAGCGTGCATGTCATCGGCCCCAGATTGGTCACTCTTGTTCCGATATTGAGCAGATTTACGGTGTTGGCCGTATTGCACCCGCCGCCATAATTTTTGTCAGGCAGCGCTGCAAAACTGACATTGTTCGATTTCAGAGTGGATAGGCACATGCGCGCATCTTTGCCGGAAAATGCGTTGTTCTGGCTGCTTTCCACTTTGCCACTGCGCGGGACGCACCCGCCAAGGGCAAGGCTTAGGATCGAAAGGCCGAGAATAAGCCTGCGGGAAGCGGGTCCAGACATATCTTTTCAATAGCGTTTCTTGGTTAACGAATGATAACGAACGCCAAAATTGCGGCGCAGTTTGACGCAGTTTCCTGTCTGGTTACCGCAAGCCGTTTTTCCCGCTTGCCCAAATCCCGGTCCTGTCCTAATGCGCAGCCGGGCCACGCGGCCCCAACGCCGCGCTGCTCTCTGAAAGGAGACGCTATATGACTATGAGTAAACCTCAACACGAGGATGCACTTGAGCATCCGACCAAACCAAATACCAAGCCGGTGCGTCCGTATTTTTCCTCTGGCCCCTGCGCAAAGCCGCCGGGCTGGGAAGCATCTAAATTAGCAACCGAATCACTGGGCCGTTCGCACCGGGCCAAGATTGGAAAGTCGCGTCTGCAGCTTGCCATCGATTTGATGCGCGAAGTGTTGCAAGTGCCAGACACCCACCGGATCGGCATTGTCCCGGGCAGCGATACCGGCGCGATTGAAATGGCGATGTGGACGATGCTGGGCGCACGTCCCGTTACCATGATGGCGTGGGAAAGCTTTGGCGAAGGCTGGGTTACCGATGTCAATAAACAGCTTAAACTGAACGCCAACGTGATGAACGCGCCCTATGGCGAGATTCCGGATTTGAGCGCAGTGGATTGGTCGCATGATGTGGTATTCACATGGAACGGCACAACATCGGGCGCACGCGTGCCGGGTGGCGATTGGATTAGCGAGACCCGCGAAGGCCTATCCTTTAACGACGCGACATCGGCGGTTTTTGCGTATGATATGCCGTGGGACAAGTTAGACGTTACGACCTTCAGCTGGCAAAAAGTGCTGGGCGGCGAGGGCGCGCATGGCGTTATTATCCTTGGCCCGCGCGCCGTCGAACGGCTGGAAAATTATACGCCATCATGGCCATTGCCAAAGATTTTCCGTCTGATGTCAAAAGGCGCATTGGCTGAGGGCATATTCAAGGGCGAGACAATCAACACGCCGTCGATGTTGGCGGTTGAGGATGTGATTTTTGCGCTTGAATGGGGCCAGTCTGTTGGCGGACTTTCCGGTTTGATGGCGCGTAGTAACGCCAATGCGGCGGCGCTGGGCAAGATCGTTGATGAACGCAATTGGCTGGGCCATTTGGCGAAGGACGAGGCAACGCGTTCGGCCACTTCGGTATGTTTGACGGTGGACGGCGCGGATGCCGATTTCATCAAGAAAATGGCCGGATTGCTAGAGGCGGAACATGCCGCTTATGACATCGCCGGATACCGCGATGCACCCGCTGGCCTGCGTATCTGGTGCGGGGCAACGGTGGATACCGCCGATGTTGAAGCGCTGGGGCCTTGGCTCGATTGGGCTTATGAAACAGTGAAAACCGCTTAGAATTAATGCGTCATCCCCGCGAAGGCGGGGATCCATCACCTGACCTATAAACCGCGAACATGGGAGATGGATTCCCGCCTTCGCGGGAATGACGAAAGCAAATAAAATGACTAAACCACGCGTATTAATTTCCGACAGCATGGACCCGCAAGCCGCGATCATATTCGCCGAACGCGGCTGCGATGTTGATGTTATCACGGGCAAAACCCCCGACGAGCTCGCCGCGATGATCGGCGATTATGACGGGCTTGCGATCCGCAGTTCGACCAAAGTGACGCAGGCGATACTGGATGCCGCAACCAATTTGAAAGTCATCGGCCGCGCCGGTATCGGCGTTGATAATGTCGATATTCCGGCAGCATCGGCCAAGGGCGTTGTCGTTATGAACACGCCGTTCGGTAACTCGATCACAACGGCCGAACATGCCATCGCGCTGATGTTTGCACTCGCACGCCAATTGCCCGAAGCTGACGTTTCAACGCAAGCGGGCAAGTGGGAAAAGAACCGTTTCATGGGCGTTGAGGTTACGGGCAAAACATTGGGATTAATCGGCGCGGGCAATATCGGCGCGATTGTCGCCAGCCGCGCGCTTGGTTTGCGGATGAAAGTTGTCGCGTATGACCCGTTTTTGTCGCCCGAACGCGCCATCGAAATTGGCGTGGAAAAGGCGGATTTGGATACGATGCTGGGCAAGGCTGATTTCATTACATTGCATACGCCGTTGACGCCGGAAACACGCGGTATCTTGTCGCGTGAAGCCTTGGCAAAAACCAAGAAAGGTGTGCGGATTATCAACTGTGCACGCGGCGGTTTGATTGACGAGGCGGCGTTGAAAGACGCGCTTGACAGCGGCCAGGTTGGCGGCGCGGCATTGGACGTTTTTGAAACCGAGCCAGCCAAAGAATCGCCTTTATTCGGCACGCCAAATTTCATTTGCACCCCGCATCTGGGCGCATCGACGAACGAAGCGCAGGTTAATGTGGCGTTGCAAGTGGCCGAGCAGATGGCGGATTATCTGGTCAATGGCGGCGTCACCAACGCGCTGAACATGCCTAGCTTATCGGCGGAAGAAGCACCGAAACTGCGCCCGTACATGGCGCTGGCGGAGCAACTGGGATCCATGATTGGCCAATTGGCGCATGATAATCTGACGCAGATTTCCATCGAGGCAGAGGGCGCAGCGGCGCAGCTGAATATTAAGCCGATTACCGGCGCGGTGCTCGCCGGATTGATGCGCCGGTATTCCGATACCGTGAACATGGTCAACGCGCCGTTTCTGGCCAAGGAACGCGGGTTGGATGTGCGTGAAATCCGTCATGACCGCGAGGGCGTTTACCACACGCTGGTTCGCGTGACCGTGATGACCGCCAATGGCGAGCGGTCGGTTGCCGGAACCCTGTTCGGCAATGCGACGCCGCGTCTGGTGGAATTGTTCGGCGTGAATGTAGAGGCGGAACTGAACGGGGATATGCTTTACATCGTGAACGAAGATGCGCCCGGTTTCATTGGTCGTCTGGGATCAGCATTGGGCGAGGCGAAAATCAACATCGGCACGTTCCATCTGGGCCGTCAGGAAGCGGGCGGAGTGGCTGTATTGCTATTGTCGGTCGATTCGCCCGTAGGCAAAGAAACGCTGGACAATATTCAGCAATTGCCTGGCGTGAAGCGGGTCATGGCGCTGAAATTTTAATACGCGCACCGGGCGGAAGCTTATCAAGTTTTAGGCTTTTGGGCTTCCCCCATTACGGTTTTGCGCTAAGGACTCAGCCATGACGAAGATTGCTCCTGACCTGTTACCCGAAGGATTTCGGGACCGTTTGCCGCCACAGGCGGAGTCTGCGGCGCGTATATCGCGTGCAATGCTGGACATATTGGCCAGCCACGGATTTAACCGCGTTACGCCGTCGATTGTCGAATTTGAAGAAACGATGACAGCGCGCAGCAGCGGCGGCAAAGCTGGGCCGCCGGGACGCGACCGGTTGCTGCGGTTCAGCGATCCGGTATCGGGTCATACGCTGGCGCTGCGCGGTGATATTACAATGCAAGTGGGGCGGATTGCGACGACACGCATGGCAGCAGTAGCGCGCCCTTTGCGCCTTTCCTATTACGGCCCCGTATTGCGGTTGCGCGCTGCGGCGTTGCGGCCCGAGCGTGAAGTGACGCAACTGGGAGCGGAACTGATCGGTAATGACAGCATTGCGGCAACCGCAGAAATCGCTGCGGTAGCGATTGAGGCGCTGGAGGCGGCAGGCGTCAGCGGCATAATAGTCGATTTCACGCTACCTGATCTGGTCGAAACCTTGGCGGCCAAAACCTTCAAAATTGCGAAAGATAAAGTCGGCGATGTGCGTGCGGCGCTGGATATGAAAGATGCCGGCCGGTTAAAATCGTTGGGTGCGGAAAAATATCTGCCCTTATTATATGCCACAGGTCCGTTTGAAGAAGCGGTTTCGAAACTGAAAGCGATTGATGCGAAGGGTGATTTGGCCACGCGCATTGCGGCATTAGAGGCGATTGCAGAGCGGCTGTCGGGCAAGGCCACATTGACGCTTGATCCATCCGAACGCCATGGTTTTGAATATCAAAGCTGGATCGGATTTACGATTTTTGCGACTGGATACGCCGCTGCGCTGGGCCGGGGCGGAACATATTCAATCAGTTGCGCGGATGGCAGCACCGAAGTTGCCACCGGATTTTCGCTCTATCCCGATCCGCTAGTGGATTTGGCGGCATTGGATGTCGAGAATAAGCGGCTTTTCCTTCCGCTGGGAACCGATCCTGTAAAAGCGGGCCGGATGCGCACCGAAGGATGGATCACTGTCGCCGCACTAAGCGAGGATTGCGATGCGGCCAAGCTGGATTGCGCCTATATTTTATCCAATGGTAAAGCCACGTCACTCACATAGTTCGTCAGGCATTCGCGTTTTTGCCAGCGACATTCTTGACCAGACGCGTCCTAACACTGGACTCAACCCGCGTGCCTGATTAGGGACAGGCGGAACCATTCAGACAGGGAAATTGACTTGGCAAACGTAACGGTAATCGGCGCGCAATGGGGTGATGAGGGCAAGGGCAAAATCGTCGATTGGCTTGCCAGCCGCGCCGATGTTGTTGTCCGGTTTCAGGGCGGGCATAATGCCGGCCACACTTTGGTTGTTGGCGACCAGACGTATAAATTATCGCTGCTGCCATCGGGAATCGTGCGCGGAACATTGTCCGCGATTGGCAATGGCGTAGTGCTGGACCCATGGCATTTCCGCGATGAGGTTGCCAAATTAAAGGCGCAGGGCGTCGATATTAATCCGCAAAACTTGATGATTGCCGAAACCTGTCCGTTAATCCTGCCGTTCCACCGCGATCTGGACGGATTGCGAGAGGATGCATCGGGCGCGGGCAAAATCGGCACGACGCGGCGCGGCATTGGCCCCGCGTATGAGGACAAGGTTGGACGGCGTTCGATCCGTGTGTGTGATCTGGCGCATCTCGATGATTTGGAAGCGCAGCTAGACCGTATATGCGCGCACCATGACGCATTGCGCGCCGGATTTGGGCAGCCGCCCATCGACAGACAGCGCGTGATCGATGACCTGACTGATATTGCGGCGTATATCCTGCCCTTTGCAAAGCCTGTCTGGATAACGCTGAACGAAGCGCGTAAACGCGGCGACCGGATATTGTTTGAGGGCGCACAGGGCGTGCTGCTGGATGTTGACCACGGTACATATCCCTTTGTAACCTCATCGAATACGATAGCTGGCACAGCGTCGAGCGGTACAGGTCTTGGCCCGTCTGCTGCCGGATTCGTGTTGGGCATCGTGAAAGCGTATACCACCCGCGTCGGCGCGGGGCCGTTCCCCACCGAATTGGAAGATGAAACCGGACAGAGATTGGGTGAGCGCGGCCATGAATTCGGAACAGTCACGGGGCGCAAACGCCGTTGCGGCTGGTTCGACGCCGTGTTGGTGCGGCAATCGGCGGCGGTCAGCGGGATTACCGGCGTGGCATTGACTAAGCTGGACGTACTAGACGGGTTTGAGACATTGAAAATCTGTACAGGCTATAAAATCGGTGATCGGCATTATGATTATCTGCCGCCGCACGCCGCCGATCAAGCCAAGGTGGAACCAATTTACGAAGAGATGGACGGGTGGCAAGAAACCACCGCAGGCGCACGCAGCTGGGCCGATTTGCCTGCGCAGGCGATCAAATATGTCCGCCGCGTCGAGGAATTGATCCAATGCCCCGTGGCACTGGTGTCAACATCACCCGAACGCGAAGATACGATTTTGGTGCGCGATCCGTTTATGGATTAAGACGGGACTAGTCGTAGATTTAGAGTGCGATGAAATCAGATATCATTAATAACCGTTCGTACTGAGCTTGTCGAAGTACAGGTTGCTTGCCTCATCCTTCGACGAGCTCAGGACGAACGGATGGGGAAGCGTTTCAATTTATTTCAACTCTTGCTGAAGAACTGCCATATATGGTGCTCCCTGCACAGTCCCTATGATCGCGCTATACCTCTAACTCTTGCGCCTGTCGCCATCACGGCGGTCGGCGGGGTCGTTTAGTAAGCCAATCCGGTCCTGTTCGCGGCGATCATCATCCCGGCGTTCGCCGCTGCGTTGATCGTCCACCATGTCTGCCGCCAGATCAAGCCCGCGCGCGCCGGCATGCGCGGTATGCGCAGGCGCGTGGGGATGTTCGACATATTCAGGTTCGATATCCTCCAGCTTGCCCTCCCACTTGGTAATAACCGATGTGGCAACGGCATTGCCCACGACGTTGGTTGCCGTGCGGCCCATGTCCAGGAATACATCGATACCCAAAATCAGCCCGACACCTTCGGCAGGCAATCCGAATTGCGTCAGCGTCGCCGTTATCACAACCAAACTGGCGCGCGGCACGGCGGCAATTCCTTTGGAGCTAATCATCAGCGTTAGCAGCATCAATATCTGCGTCGAAATGCTCAGGTCAACACCGTACGCCTGCGCAATGAACAGCGTTGCAAAGCTCATATACATCATTGAACCGTCAAGGTTGAAACTGTACCCCAGCGGCAACATGAAGCCCGATATCCGGCGCGGTACGCCAAAACGGTCGAGCTGTTCGAACATCTTGGGCAGCGCTGCTTCGGAAGACGCGGTTGAAAATGCGATCAACAAAGGTTCACGGATATAGCGGATCAACGTCCATATCCGCGCTTTCAGGAATATCGCGCCAACGCCGAGCAATATCGCCCACAGGATTAACAGGCCAAGATAAAACTCGCCGATCAAAATGGCAAAATCTGCCAATATGCCCAGCCCGTTTACTGCGATAACTGCGGCCATCGCGCCGAACACAGCAAAAGGGGCAAAGCGCATGACATAGCCGGTCATTTGCAACATCATCTCAGCCAATGCGTCGCAGGCGCGCACCAATGGCGCGCCTTTTTCGCCAATCGCCGACAGGGCGACGCCCGCAAATACCGAAAATACCAGAATTTGCAGGATGTTATTTGATGCCATCGCTTCAATCGCGCTTTTGGGGAAAATTCCGGTAATGAATTTTGACAGCGTAAAATCTTCGGTTTTCAATTCGCCAATATCAGCGAGGGTTTTTTGGGTAACGCCGACGCCTGGCTCCAGCACGTTGACCAACACAAGGCCAAGGCTGATCGAAATGAAGCTGGCGGTTATGAACCATAAAATGGCGCGAAAACCGATGCGGCCAATGGCGGCGGTATCACCCATATGGGCAATACCCACAACAATGGTGGACAGGACAAGCGGCGCGATCAGCATTTTAATTAGGTTGAGAAATATCCCGGGCAGGATTTTCAAATATCCCTCCCACTGTTTCAGCAGTTCCGCATCCCCCGCCATTTGCAAATTTATGAGATAGCCAACGGCCACGCCCAAAACCATTGCCGCCAAAATATACCACGTAAGGCGCTTGTCCATCCACTCTCTCCGACCCATTATTATGCAGAGACGCTACACAGGCAAATCCTATCCCGCAACCCGTTACACTGAACTTGTACTACGCCGCGAACGAATGCATAAGCCGCGAAATAAAATTACAATCGGTTTTGCCGTAACATGGTTAATACATGACGGCGCTCGCGGGATCAGGAGACTATTTTATGGCTGTTGCCAAACCACCACAATCATCCGTGCAGATTGAACCCGGATTGTTGAAAGCCCAACCTCTGCTGCAAGCCCATCCTTTGTTGCAAGCAATGGCAAACGCCTTCACCGTTAGCGCGCTGCCGGGGGAAAATGAGGGGTTTGACAGCGATGCCTGTGAGCAAGCGGCGCGATTTACAGTGGAAATGGCGTTGCAGCGCAAATCCGGTAAACCCTCTGTCGCACTGGATAGTTTCACCGATACGCAGGGGCGGCTGTCTATGCGGATTGCGATGAACAACGATGACATGCCGTTTCTGGTCGATTCGATTTCCGCAGCAATTGCCGCTAAAGGAATTGGCGTAAAACGGCTAATTCACCCGGTATTGGACATAATGCGTGATGATAGCGGTGTGTTGCAAACAGTAAGCAGCAAACGGGGATTAACGGGAAAACGCGAATCGTTCATTTACCTTGAAACCGACCGTATCGATGCCAAAGAGCGCCGCGCATTGGTGCAGGAGCTGCTTGGGGTGCTGGGCGATGTGCGCGGCGCGGTAACCGATTGGCGCAAAATGCTGGGCGCGATGGCGAATGACGCCGATAGTCTTCCCGATGGAGAAGGCAGCGCCCTGATCCGCTGGTTCCTAGATGGTTTCATGACCGTATTGGCGCACGAACAGATACAGCGCGATGGAACGCGGTCAGAACGGCTTGGCCTGTCGCGGGTCAGTGATGCCAATCTGATGTCACAGGCCAGTATTGATCTGGCGGTCAAATGGTTTGAAGAGGGCGGTCGTGCGCCGCTGGTGCTAAAGGCAAACCGGCTCTCGACGGTGCACCGCCATGTGCAACTCGATTTGGTGGTCGTACCGCTGCGCGATGGCAGCAACATTACGGGGCTTTCGGTTTCAGCGGGGCTATGGACCAGCGCCGCGCTGGCCACTTCGCCTGAACGTATACCATTATTGCGGACCCATTTGGCGACTTTGATTTCCCGGTTTGGCTTTGATCCTTCGGGCCATGCCGGCAAAGCGATGACTCATGCGCTGACATCTTTGCCGCACGATTTGCTGGTATCGCTGAAGCTGGCGGAACTGGAACGGGTGACATTGACCGCGATGTCGTTGACCGACAGACCGCGCCCCAAATTGCTGGCGGTGCGTTCACCCTTGGGGCGGCATTTGTACATTTTCGTCTGGTTGCCACGCGATGATGTTTCCACCGGAATGCGTAAACAGATTGAAAATATGCTGATCGCCGAAACCGGCGGTATGTTGCTGGGTTGGACGATCGGTCTGGAAGATGGCGGCGTGGCGTTGCTGCGTTATACGTTGGACCTACCCGACCGCGCGCAAAAAGTGGATGAGGACGCGCTGGATACCCGTCTGGATTTGATGGTACGTGGCTGGGAACCAGCGGTAGAGGCGGCACTGACCACGCTGACCGATGAAAAACGCGCCGCGGCGATGTTGCTGCGTTATGGGCCGCAATTCCCGAATAATTACCGCAGCAGTTATTCGGCAAGCGAAGCTGCGCTGGATATGACCGGATTGCTGGAAATGGAACGCGACAATAGCCGCGTCACCCGGCTGAATATCAGCGCTGACCAGATACGGCTGAAAGTATACAGTCATGGCGGCGCGATGCCGCTGAGCGATATTGTCCCCGCGCTGGAAAATTTTGGTTTCGACGTTTTGGAGGAATCGCCAACGGCCCTGAAGGATGGCAATTATATCCACGATTTCCGGCTGCTTATGCGCGGCGGAACGGTCGCCGCGATTTCGGCGCGTGCCGCAATATTGGAAGGCGCGATTAGCGACGTGCTGGACGGCAATGCCGAAAACGATGTTTTCAACCAGCTGATTACGCTGGCCGCGCTTGATCCTGTTGCCGTTGTCTGGCTGCGGGCGTGGTACCGGTACTTGCGGCAAACGGGGCTGACATATGGCATGCCCAACGTGGTCGCCGCGCTGGCCAAAAATGCCGGCATTACGCAAGCGGTCATCGCGCTGTTCCGGGCCCTGAATGATCCGGCAGCAACCAGCGACCGTAACAAGGAGGCGGTAAAATTCTGCAAACAGATCGACAGCGGCTTGGCGGCGGTTTCGGCCATTGACGAGGACCGGATATTGCGTTTGTTCCGCGCCGTCGTGGTCGCCACATTGCGCACCAATGCTTTTGCGCCTGTCGCAGCAGAGGCGCTGGCGTTCAAATTGGACAGCGCCAAAGTGCCGGGCCTTCCCGCGCCGTTACCATGGCGGGAGATTTTTGTTTACAGCCCGCGCGTCGAGGGCATCCATTTGCGCGCCGGACCTGTTGCACGCGGCGGCCTACGCTGGTCTGATCGGCGTGATGATTTCCGCACCGAAGTCTTGGGCCTGATGAAGGCGCAGCGCGTCAAAAATGCCGTGATCGTTCCAACCGGAGCCAAAGGCGGATTTTATCCCAAACGCTTGCCCGACATGCGCGCCGACCGCGACGCCTGGTTTGCCGAAGGCACCGAAGCCTACCGTATATTCATCCGCACATTATTGTCGGTGACCGATAATATTGTAAAAGACAAAATCATCCATCCCGCTGGCGTTGTTATCCATGACGGCGAAGACCCGTATTTCGTGGTTGCAGCCGACAAGGGCACAGCGACATTTTCCGATACCGCCAACGCCATCGCAACAGAGCGCGGATTTTGGCTGGGCGATGCTTTTGCCAGCGGCGGATCGGTTGGCTACGATCATAAAGCCATGGGCATCACGGCCAAAGGCGGCTGGATTTCGGCGCAGCGGCATTTCCTGGAAATGGGCGTCAATTTGCAAAAAGATCCTGTTACTGTCGCGGGTGTCGGCGATATGTCGGGCGATGTTTTCGGCAATGGCATGCTGCTGTCCAAATCGATTAAGTTGGTGGCGGCATTTGACCACCGCCATATTTTCATCGATCCCGATCCCGATCCGGCACTTAGCTGGAAAGAACGCAAGCGGCTGTTTGCGTTGCCGCGTTCCAGCTGGGCCGATTATAATCCAAAACTGATTTCCAAGGGCGGCGGATTATTTGCGCGTACCGAAAAAAGCGTCAAACTGACCAAGGAGATGCAAAAGCTGCTTGGCTTGGATGCGGGCGAAATGGAACCGGCGCAGTTGATGAAAGCGATTTTGCGTTGTCAGGCGCAGCTGCTGTGGTTCGGCGGCATCGGCACATATATTAAGGATGACAGCGAAAATAATGCCGAAGTGGGGGATCCCGGCAATGACGCCATCCGGATTAATGCTTCCGAACTGCGCACTTTGGTAATCGGCGAAGGCGCAAATTTGGGTACAACGCAAGCCGGACGTATTGGATTTGCGCTGCGCGGCGGCCGGATCAACACTGATTTCATCGACAATAGCGCAGGTGTGGATTGCAGCGATAACGAGGTAAATATCAAAATCGCGCTGAACGCAAAAATGGCAGCGGGCAAGCTGAGTTACGAAGACCGCAACGTGTTGCTAGCCAGTATGACAAATGCCGTTTCCGATCTAGTGCTGGATGATAACCGCCTGCAAACGCTGGCGCTGTCAGTGGCAGAGGCCGGCGGAGCAGGCGATGTACCCGCCTACGTCCGGTTAATCGACACGTTCGAGGCAACTGGCAAACTGAACCGCGCCGTCGAAGGCATCACCAGCAACGATGACATGTTAAGCCGCGTGCAGGCGCACCGCGGCATGACCCGTCCGGAACTGGCGGTTTTGCTATCGACGGCGAAACTGGCGGCGCAAGAGGCAATCGAGCATGCGGCATTCACGGCTGATGATGCAATGGAAGGCGAATTGCTGGCGGCGTTTCCGCCTGCGATGCTGGTCGCGCATAAGGACGCGATACTAGCGCACCGTTTGCGCAAAGAGATTATCGCCACAAAATTGGCCAATCGGATGATTAACCGGCTCGGCATGCTGCATCCGTTTGAATTGATGGAAGAGGAAGGATGCGGCCTGTCCGAGGTGGCATCGGCATTCTTCATTGCAGAACAGGTTTTCGGCATTCGTGATTTGTGGGCTAAAATTGATGACGCCGATATTCCGGAAACCGCGCGCCTGATGCTGCTTGCCCAAACGGCGGTCGAAATGCGCGCACAAATGGCCGATATTATTCGCGGCAGTGTGCAAGACCGCAGCCTCGCAGGCGCAGTGCAGCTTTACACAAGCGGCGTGCAGCAATTGTCAAAGGCGCGTGACGAGTTGTTGCCTGCCGATGTCCGGCAACAGACAGAGGCCTATGGCGAACGGCTTTTGGCACAGGGTGCACCGCGCGCCATTGCCGACCGTCTGGTCCGTATCGCACAGCTGGATGGCGCAATAGGATTGTCCGCGCTTGCGGCGGCGCAGAAATACGAGGTTACGGCATTGACGGGCGCGTTTACCGCCATCGGCGAAGCTTTGGGGATCAGCTGGGCACAGGGGGCCGCAATGCGGCTTGATCCGGCTGACCCGTGGGAGCGGTTGCTTGTCGCGGGGCTTGCGCGTGATTTTCAAACGATGCGGCTCGATTTCCTGAAACGCCGTGCGGCCAAAAAACCGGCTGACGATGCCGCAAACTGGTTGCATGCAAATGCGGCGCGTGTCGCGATGTTCAAGGCGGTGGTTGACCGGGCGCGGGTGGGATCACTCCCTACGCCTGCAATGCTGGCGCAGATCGCGGGGCAGGCGAGGGTATTGTTGAACCGATAGGGCCGTCAAATTGTCACATACGGGCGGCATAAAAGGAGCGCAGCTTGAGTGTTCTAAGCGCACTTTCCTACACACCGCCGCAGCCGCTATAGGTTCCGAATGATGGGCCTGAACACATTTTATGATTTCGATGGTAGCGCGCCAATGGGTTGGCGCGCTACCGCGACAAACTATACATTATGTTTACAGTTTCACCTGGACGGGTCGTCTATGTTTGTAAAGTTAACGGGCCAAAATCGGGTATTTGATGATTTCGAACCGGTATTGTCCGGGCAAGAAAAGGGAATAAAATGTCATTGATTTTGGATCGCCGGGGCTTGCTGACAATTGGCGGATTTGGCGTTGCCGGATTATTATTGCCGGGCGGCGCTCTGGCGGCACAGGCCTTGCTGTCGGCGACGGGTTTCACCCATAATGTTGCCAGCGGCGAACCGGGCCCGGATTCGATGCTGTTGTGGACGCGCTATGTGCCCGCCAAAAACGGCATGGCCAAAGTGCGCGTTGAAATATCCGACAGCGCGGAATTTACGCGGATCATATCGGGCGGCCAAATGGTGACAGGGCCCTGGCGCGATTATACGGTAAAAATTACCGTCGACGGATTGCGGCCAAACACCCGCTATCATTACCGCTTCATCGCCGCCGATGGTACAATATCTCCGGCTGGGCGCACCAAGACGCTTCCTGTGGGCAGGACAAAGAAATTCAATCTTGCGGTATTTTCCTGCTCCAATCTGGGCTTTGGATATTTCAATGCCTATGCGCATGCAGCGCGGCGCAGCGACATTGATGCGGTGCTGCATATGGGGGACTATATCTACGAATATGGCACGGGCGGATATGATGGCGGGGCCGAATTTGCTAGGCGGATGATGCCCGAAACCGAAATCATCAGCCTGACCGATTACCGCCTGCGCTATGCCAGTTACCGAATGGATGCCGATCTGCAATCGGTGCACGCCAATTTCCCGATGATTATTATCGCCGACGATCATGAAAGCGCAAATGACGCGTGGGAGGGCGGCGCGCAAAACCATCAGGACACAGAGGGCGACTGGTCCGTACGGCGCAATGCGGCAGTTCAGGCCTGGCGCGAATGGATGCCGGTTGGCGAACAGCCGTGGAAAGCCTATGAAATAGGCGATCTGGCAACCTATTACCGCACCGATACGCGTACAGCGGCGCGATCGCGTCCGCCCGGTGCGGATACCACGCAAACCTTTGGCGAGTTCATGGCGGGTGAATGGGTGGATGATGCCGCCACGATGCTGGGCAGTGAGCAGGAGCAATGGCTGTACCGCCATTTTGCGCGCAACAAAGCCCGTTGGACGATGGTGGGCGTTGGCACAAATATGGGATATTCCTATACACCCAAAAACGCGATGGACTGGCTTGCGCCCGATGCAGACAAGCGCGCCGTATCTTATGTGAAACGCGGCATAACATCGGCGAGTGTCGGCTTGCCGGGCAATATGGACAATTGGGGCGGCTATCCCAAAGCGCGGTCAAGGCTATTATCGGCGGCGCAGCGTAACGATGCCAATTTGATTATGGTGACGGGCGATAGTCATAATGGCTGGGCCTATAACCTGCCCGAGGGCGGTAAACCGGCTGGCGTCGAATTTGGGGGGCACAGCGTTTCCTCTCCGGGTATCGAGCAGGTGACTGGCACGAACGATCCGAAAAATATTGCACGCGATATGGTGGGCGCAAGTCCCGAGCTGAAATGGGCGGACACGTCAAATCGCGGATATATGATGCTGTCACTCACCCCCAAATCGGCGATAAACGAATGGGTGTTCATGGACAGCGTAAAGGTCAAATCGCTGGGTACAAAGGCCAGCCATGTCATGCGGGTGCAGGCCGGGCGCAATGTTTTGGACGCGGTTTAAGGCGGGTTGATTAAGGCCTGATTTGTTGGATTTGAAAAAAGGTCATTCTACTGTGAACTTGCTCGGTTTCTTGCGGGTTTCAGAAGGGGTGGTGCGGCCTGCATGCTACAACAAAATCTGCTGTTTCGTTACACGGTTCATAAAAGCCGCAAAGGGAAAAAGGCAGCAAGAACGAGAATGTGATAAAATCATATCGCACCGTCATTACCGCTTGAAATGTAGGATTTGGACGGGCAGGCGATGTCCGGTTCTTTGACAGTATAAAGATACGGGGAGCGCTGAACGCGCTTTATTCGCTGCGCAAGGCCTCAATGGGTGATAGCCGCGATGCACGGATCGCTGGATATCCGCCAAATAAAAGCCCGATGACCGCCGAAAACAGGATCGCGCCGACCGCGACACTGATACCAATGGGCGCGGGGAAATCGGCATAAACCTCAAACGCTGCTGCTGCGGCGCGGGCCAGCGCCAGGCCAATGCCGCCGCCGATGATACACAGCACCGCCGCCTCGACCAGAAACTGGTTACGGATATCAGTGCGTTTCGCGCCCAGTGCCATGCGCAGGCCGATCTCGCGGGTGCGCTCTGTCACGCTAACCAGCATGATGTTCATGATCCCGATGCCGCCGACAAGCAACGATATGGACGCTATGGCAACCAGCAACGCCTGAAAAATTTGCGTTGCCTGACCTGTGGTTTCGGCAATTTCGGTTGTCGTGCGCACGGTGAACGGATTGATTTTGCCTTTGCCAACACGGTAGCGGTCACGCAGCAGTTTCTTGATTTCTTTCTGTCCGGCGATCAACGACGGTTCGTCATCGAAGCCGACAAAGGCGACATGTACGTCATCAGGCCCCTTAACCGGGGTATCCAACAATCGCTGCCGCAGCGTGTTTAAAGGAATCAGGACAAGATCATCATTGTCATTGCCAAGGTTGCTGCCTTTTGATTCCAGCAGACCAATGACCGTGAATGGTACGCGGTTAATCCGAACAATCTGTCCAATGGGATCAAATGTTCCGAACAGTTTTCCGGCAACGGTTTGGCCCATGACTACCACCCGCGACGCGGCATTGACATCACCGTCCTCGATCATACGGCCTTCGCTGGCGTTGGCGTTTGATACAATCGCGTATTCCGGCGTTACGCCGATGACCTGTGTCGTCGCATTGCTGCCCGAAACCACCAATTGTGCGGTGGAACGCAATTGCGGCGCCGCAGCCAGCACACCGGGAACCTGTTTCACCACAGCACGTATATCGCGTTCAGTCAGACGGCCGCGTTCTGCGCGCGGGCCGCGTCCTTCATTGTCGGGCTCCGGAATGATAATTGCCATATTGGAACCCAGCGCGCCGATGGCTTCTGTAACCGAAACCTGCGCGCCTGCGCCAATGGCGACGGCAAGTATGACCGAAAACACGCCAATCATCACGCCCAATGTGGTCAGAATGGACCGCATCAAATTGGTCCGAAGCGCGGTTAACGCAATGGCCACGTTGATGCCCCAGCTGGCAATGGACAGCCATAATTTCTTCATAATACCGGGGCCCTGCGGCGGGATTTAACGCCTTTATCGTCGATAACTTTGCCGTCGCGGAACAGGATATTGCGCGCGGCATATTCGGCAATATCGGGTTCGTGGGTCACCAATATCACGGTGATGCCTTGATCGTTCAACGATTGGAACACCGCCATAATGTCCATCGAGGTTTGGGTATCAAGCGCGCCTGTTGGCTCATCGGCGAGCAGCATCAGCGGATTTGTAACCAGCGCGCGGGCAATCGCCACACGTTGCTGCTGACCGCCCGACAGCTTTGCCGGGCTGTTCTGCAGCCGGTCACCCAAGCCCATTGCGACCAGTTTCTCCTCGGCAAGACGCAGGCGTTCGGCCCGGCCAATCCCTGCATAAATCAACGGGACGGCAACATTATCCAGCGCACTGGTACGGGCCAGAAGGTTGAATTGTTGAAATACAAATCCGATTTTCTGGTTCCGGATGGATGCCAGATCATCATTGGAAAGAGTTTTGGTGTCGGTCCCGTCCAGCATCAATGTGCCCGCAGTCGGAATGTCGAGGCAACCGATCATATTCATAAACGTCGATTTGCCCGATCCGCTGGTCCCCATGATCGCCACAAATTCGCCGCGCTGTATCGACAATGACACACCATTGACTGCGTGCACCACCTCACCGCCAATGATGAAGTCCTTTACCAGATCATGCGTCTCAAGCAGCGGTGTCGTCATCTTCGCCTGTATCTTCGTCCGCGCTGGCGTCTGTTTCGGGTTTGGGCTTGAGCGATTTGTTACGGATCAGTATTTTCTCGCCAGGTTTCAGGCCGGCCAATATCTCGGTAAATTCATCGCCTTGAACGCCGATCTTCACCTTGCGCGATGCTGGCTTATACGGATCAGCGGTCGCAATGAACACCTTGGGCTGCGGCTTTTTATCCTTGTCCTTTTTTTGGTCCTCATCGGCTTTTTTGGTGTCGGCGGGAAGGTCGGCACTGCGCGGACGGAACCGTAAGGACGGCGACGGCACACGGATAACATTCTGGCGCAAACTGGTGATAATCTCGATATTCGCCGTCATTCCCGGCAGCAATTTTCCGGCCAGATTATCAACGTCGATAATCACCAGATAGCTGACGACATTTTGCGTCTCAACCGGGGCTTTGCGCACTTGGCGAACTTTGGCGTTAAACACTTCATCGGGGTAGCTGTCGACGGTGAATGTTACATTCTGGCCTTCTTGCACTTGGCCAATATCGGCTTCGTCCACCGATGCCTCAACCTGCATCTTAGTGGTATCGGCGGCAATTTCAAACAGGTTGGGGGTCTGGAAACTGGCGGCAACGGTTGTGCCGGGCTCGACCAGTTTGTTAATGATAACGCCGCTGGCGGGCGCGATGATTTTAGTACGGCTTCGGTCCAGTTGCGCCGATGATAGCTGCGCATTGGCTTGGCGGATTTGCGCTGTGCTGCTGTTGATCTGCGTCTGGCTAACCCGCACAGCATTGCGCGCTGCGTTGACTTGCCCGGCTGCCACATCCAGCGCGGCTTTTGAAACAAAGCCTTTGGCGGCCAGCGCGTTGCGGCGGTTATATTCGCGTTCCTGCAGCACAAGATCGGTCTGCGCTCGCGCCACATTTGCTTGCGCCTGTTGCAATGATGCCTGCGCCAAGGACACTTGCGCCTCGACCTGATTGACCTGTGCATTGACGCGGGTGGGGTCGATCACGGCCAGAACCTGCCCTTTGGTAACAGGCGAATTGAAATCGACATAAACGTCGGTGATTTGCCCTGAAACCTCTGCGCCGACTTTGATGGTATTCAGCGCACGCAGCTTGCCGCTGGCCGATACGCTGCGCACCACATCGCCGCGTTCGACAGCTTCGGTGACATATTCATATTCGGCGGGTTTGGGCGATAGGGCTGACCATAATATCATTGATACAACAATGGCGATAATAGCCGACCATATTGGATGCCGCTTTATCCATGAACCGATATTTCGCACAATATGCCCCGCCCGTTTGTTTACTCTGCTATGGTGAGGTATATGGCTAATACGGCTATTTGCATAGAGAGCTATCGGCGATTGATCGATAACCTACGCCGTTTGTCGAACAAAAATCCCGCCGAAAGCATGTCCGGCGGGATTTTGTTATTGCACGGGTTTGAAGCGATTATTCCGCAGCGGCATCATCCGCCGTAGTCAAATAATCACCGGCATCCGCATCGGTACCGTGGGTTTCGCCCTCGACCGATGCCAGAATGTCGTCACCAATGGCTGCTTCTGGCCCTTGCGCTAACTCAGCCGCGTGTTCCTCGGCAGCGTTGTCTGGTGCAATAAGGCTTTCCTGCAACTTGCGGTAGCTTGCACGAAGCGCGGCGTCGCGGCTGTTGGCCGTTACGCGGACGCGGTTCATGGCTGCGCCGGTTCCTGCGGGGATCAAACGGCCCACAATCACGTTTTCTTTCAGGCCGGTCAGTATGTCTTTTTTCCCTTCAACCGCCGCCTGCGTCAACACGCGGGTAGTTTCTTGGAAGGACGCTGCCGAGATGAACGAACGCGTTTGCAAGCTTGCCTTGGTGATACCCAGCAACACCGGATTGCCCGTGGCATGCGCTTGGTTTTTGGTCAGCTTCGCATTTATCGCCTCCATTTCTTCACGGTCAACTTGTTCACCGGGAAGCAATGTGGTGTCTCCGCCAAAGGTGATTTCCACCTTTTGCAGCATTTGACGCACGATGGTTTCGATGTGCTTATCATTGATCTTCACGCCTTGCAGGCGGTAGACTTCCTGAATTTCCGCCACAAGATATTCGGCCAAGGCTTCGACGCCCATAACCTCTAGGATGTCGTGCGGATCAGGCGAACCTGCGATCAGGTTATCGCCCTTACGAACGAAATCACCCTCTTGCACGTCAAGCACCTTGGCTTTGGGGATCAGATATTCAATCCGGTCGCCTTCTTCGGGTACAATCGCAATCTTGCGCTTCGCCTTATAATCCCGGACGAATTCCACGCGGCCAGCGATCTTGGCGATAACCGCGCAATCTTTTGGCTTACGGGCTTCGAACAATTCGGCAACGCGCGGCAGACCGCCGGTAATATCGCGGGTTTTAGCAGACTCGCGGGTCACACGGGCGATAACGTCACCCGCCAGAACCTCTTGTCCATCCTCAACCGACAACATCGTGCCAGGGCCCAGCAGATAACGGGCAGCTTCGCCGCTGTCGCCGTCCAGCAAGGTCAAACGCGGACGAAGATCTTCTTTCTTCGCCTTGGTCACTGAACGATCTTCACTGACAACGCGCTGGGCAATACCCGTGGCTTCATCGGTTTGCTCGATCAATGTACGACCGTCGATCAAATCTTGGAATTTCACAACGCCGGGCTTTTCAGTAATCAGTGGCAAGGTGAAGGGATCCCACTCGGCCAAACGCTCACCGGCTTTAACTTCATCACCC
>JANOKA010000079.1:0-21043 GCA_031418995.1 Sphingomonadales bacterium
GCGTACCGCCGGATGCTGGCCGATGGATGGACCGATGCACTGGCCAGCCATTATCCGGCGGGCGGCATTTGGACCTATTGGGATTATCAGGCAGGTGCATGGCAACAAGACCGCGGTTTTCGAATCGACCACATGCTATTAAGCCCCATCGCCGCCGACCGCCTGAAATCATGCGGCGTCGATAAAGACCACCGCGCAAGAGAAAAAGCCAGCGACCACGCGCCGGTATGGGTGGAATTGGGGGAATAGGTAGCTGATTAGAGGGCTGACTGGGGGATAGGGTGGCCGCGCGTTTCGAAGTTCACACGCCCCGCTTACAACGCCTTCTCATATATCCTATACACCTTGTTAATCTCGCCATTGATCGCTTCGCCGACGGAGCGCATCGGGCCGTTGTCGTCCAATACCCAGCCGAACTCGCCCCGGCTTGCGCCGAAATTGGCGACCGCGTCGCGGCGGATATGGTCGACCATCATGAAGGCAAGCTGGCTGGCCATGCGCGTGGATTGCAACCGTTTCAGCACGCCCATTAACGGCACGCGCATTGTGCGCACCTTTGGCGCGCGCAGCCACCATAAAAGCTTGGCCCAGTTAAACGGCCATAACGTCCCGCCATAACCGATGATTTTCTCGTTCAAATCGGGCAAGGTCATCATGAACGCCACCGCTTCGCCGTCCACCTCGGCAATGCGGATCAGGTCTTCGTACACAATGGGTTTCAGCTTTTTTCCGGCATAGGCAATTTCGGCGTCGGTAAACGGAACAAACCCCCAATTGTCCGACCATGCATCGTTCAAAATGCTAAGGATCAGCGCGGCCTCGGCATCGAAATTTCGCTTGTTGACGCGGCGGATATGTATGCGCGCATTGCGTTCGCCCGATTGCACAATCCGCTGCACCAACGGCGGAAATTCGGGCAGGATCGGGATTTCATAGGTATACAGATCCTTGACCTTTTCATACCCTGCGCCCTCAATCCACGCCTGATATTGCGGTGCATCATGGCCCATCATTACCGTCGGCGGATGGTCATGCCCTTGCACCAGCAGGCCGGGTTCATCCCACATTGCCAGGCTGATCGGCCCCATCGACCGCGTCATACCCTTTGCGCGCAGCCAGTCTTCAGCAGCGGTGATCAGTTTTGCAACAACGTCTTCATCCTCCGCCTCGAACATGCCCCAATTGCCCACGCCCGGACCCATGCCCTGCTGCGGCGGTTGTTTCAGCGCGATGTGATCGATTTGCGCCGATATCCGCCCCACAACTTGCACGCCGCGCCGCGCCAAGAAATATACCGCCTCACCATGTTCGAACCACGGGTTTTTGCCGGGCGTTATCAGGCCGTAAACCTCGTCCCGCAGCGGCGGAACCCAGTTGGCATCATGCGCGTACAACCGGTACGGCAGCTCGACAAACGCCTTGGTATCGGCTTTGCCGTCCACGCGGCGGATGGTGATATCAGTCATGCCTTGCGCCCCTTATTCTTCGGTGCGGACAAGCACGGTTTCCCCGATCAGGAAGAACAGGAAAAACGGCGCCCATGCGGCAATCATCGGCGGATACGCGCCCAGATTGCCCATCGCCAGCGCAAAATTATCGGCAACAAAGTAAATGAAACCCAGCGCCATGCCGATCACCGCGCGTAAGAATAATGCACCAGACCGCGCCAATCCAAATGCGGCGACGGCGGCAAGCAACGGCATGAGCAGCGCCGATAACGGCCCCGAAATCTTGTGCCATAATACGCCCTCCAGACTACTGGTCCGGCGGCCGCCCGCTTTCAGACCTTCGATGGCTTTATACAGGTCGACAAAGCCCAGTGCCTCGCCGTCCACTTTGACATATTGGAAACGGTCAGGTGTTATACCTGCGCCAACGGGCAGTGTAAGAAAGGATTTCTCCTCCAGCGTTGCGACATCGAAAATCTTTACATTGGTCAGCAACCATCCGCTGCCGGTAAACGCCCCCGTATCTGCGGTAATGATCTGCCGCAGGACATTTTGGTTGCGCAGATATACCGACACATTGTTCAATTTCGTTGTGTTGCCTGCGCCCGACACCGACCCGGCGTTGATAATATCCTGCCCCTCACGCACCCACACGTTGTTTTTCAGATCAGGGTCCACGCCGACTTTTTCATATTCGGCGTTTTGCCATGCTTTCAACTTACCCGTCGCTGGCGCAACCACGTTGTCGTTAAACACAAACGATGTCACCGCGACCAGAAGGCTGGCGACGATTAGCGGCGCGAGTATCTGGTGCGCGGAAAGTCCTGCCGCTTTCATCGACACAATTTCGCTATTCTGGCTTAATGTCGTGAACGTAATCAACGTGCCAAGCAGCACCGAAAAGGGCAGCATCCGGGCAATAATCTGCGGCGCGCGCATCCCGATATAGGCGATGACATCGGCCTGCGTATTGCCCTGCACCGCCAAAATCTTGCCGCTTTCGCCTAGCAGATCGAGCGTCTGCAATATCAAAACCAGCATGGCGAGCACGGCAAATGTACGCACCAAAAACAGCCGGCCCATATATAATGTTATCTGGCGAGAGGGGAAAAATTGCATGGCTGCGTCCTATGCCTCCTGCGCCGTTAAACGATTTTTACGGCCAAACCGGAACAGCTTTTTCGCCGCTTTGCCAATTGCCTCTGCGGCCTTTTCCAGCGCGCCAATCGGTTGCCCGCCCGGCACATGCGCAATCACATGGTACATCCACAATATCAGCGCGGCAAAAATAAGGAACGGAACCCATAGCGCGATGACCGGATCAATCGCGCCCGACGCGCCCACCGACGCCGCGTATTCGTTAATCTTGTGATAAGTAACGACCATGATGATCGATATGAATACGCCCAGCGCCGATGTCGACCGTTTTGGTGGTACCGCAAGGGCAATGGCCAACAAGGGCAGCAATAGCATCATCGCAACCTCCGCCAAGCGAAAGTGAAAATTGGCGCGCGCGCTGTTACGGGCATCGGCGGGCAACGATGCATCGCCGCCGTTACGATAAAGTTCTGGTATCGTCAGTTCTTTATTGTCATCGGAATTATTGCCGCGAACGCGGAAATTCTCGATTTTAGGTAGCGGGATCGGCAGATCGTGACTGGAAAATGTCAGAACACGGGGATTGTTGAATTTCGGGCTATTGTGCACCAGCGTTCCGTTGGACAACCGCAGGATGATGGTATCGGGATCATCGGTGCGCAGAAACTGTCCCTTGGCCGCTGTCACCGATACGGTCTGGCCATTTTTGCTCTGAGCTGATACGAACATTCCGGTCAAATCCTTGCCATTATTCTGGCTTTGGTCGATCCGCATGGTCAGGTTCTTGCCCAGATTGTTAAACTCGCCAACCTTGATGGACGCCCCCAATGCACCGGAGCGCAGCTCAAACCGCAGCTCTTCATACAAATAGCGCGCATAAGGTTGGATATAGCCAACAATCGCCAAATTCAAAAAAGCCAGCGTGATTGCAAACATATATGGCACGCGCAAAAGACGGAAATATCCCTGCCCCACGGCGCGGAATATATCGAGCTCAGATGATGTTGCCAGCCGCCGGAACGCCAATAATATACCTAGCAGCAACCCGATGGGTATGCCGAGCGACATATATTCTGGCACAAGATTGGCCAGCATCCGCCAAACCACGCTAACCGGACCGCCCTCGGTTGCAACAAAATCAAACAGCCGCAGCATTTTTTCCAGCAGTAGCAACATTGATGCCACCACCAGCGTACCGATCAAGGGTATGGTCACCAGCCGTGCAATGTAGCGATCCGTTGCTGTGATAAATTTCAACTTATGGTCGCCCCGTCACCGTAATTTCGCCGCAAATGATGTCGATATACACAAGTAGGTTCAGGGGCAATATCGATAGCAATCTGAAAATGATTGCTGATGAATAGCCTCAAGGAGTAATTTAGTCATGTTGAATTTTCGTTTAGCTCTGGCCGGAATGGCACTGTTGGCGATAACTACAGCGGTTTCTACATCTGCATTTGCTGGTGAAGAGATTTCAAACAATCTGTCCCGCTGCAATTCCGGCGATGGTCCTGCTGTGCTGGTGACCGTTACCGGATTGAAAGCCGCATCGGGCAAAATCCGTGTGCAATCGTATAAAGCCACGCCGTCGGCCTGGTTGAATAAAGGCGCGTGGATCAACCGGATTGAATCGCGCACAACCGCGACATCGATGACCTTTTGCGTGCCGATGCCAACCCCCGGCAATTATGGCATTGCTGTACGCCATGATAAAAATGGCAACGGCAAAACCGACATTCGTCAGGATGGCGGCGGGTTTTCAAACAATCCCAAGCTGTCCGTTTTCAATTTGGGCAAGCCATCGGTGAACAAAGCAGCGATCGCAGTTGGCAATGAAGTGAAACGCATCACCATCAATATGCAGTATATGTAAGGATTATTTGCGTTTGGCTTTGGTCGCACTCCTCTCAAACCCGCACTCTACCGGCAACCGTTCGCTGTTGCCGCAGGTGCGGTGTTTTTGTGCGCGCAATCCCGATGTGTTCCATTACGAGGTTGAGGAAATCGGGCAGATTGCCAAGGCGCTGGAAATGATTGCGCGGGTAAAACCCAAAGTATTGGTGATAAACGGCGGCGACGGAACCGTCCAATCGGCATTGACCGAATTATATCATGGCGGCCATTTTGAGGGCAATCCCCCGCCCGTTGCGGTATTGCCCAACGGCAAAACCAATCTGATTGCGCTGGATTTGGGCGCAGAGGGGGATCCGATAGTGGCGTTACAGCGGATTATTGATCTGGCCAAAGGCGATTTGACCGAACATGTCGTGGTCCGCGAGTTAATTGCGCTAAGCGATGGCAGCGAAAATGCGAAACCGGTTCTGGGCATGTTTCTGGGCGGCGCTGGGCTGGCCGAAACGATCCTGTATTGCCGCAACAAAATCTATCCCTTGGGCCTGCCCAACGGACTTAGCCATTTTATCGCCGCATTGGCGGTGATTTTGACATCGATTTTCGGATTTAAGGCAAATTTCCTGCCGCCCCGGTCCGAGCCTGTCAAAATATCCTTCCTGCGCAAAAATGAACTGCACGGAATTTTTTCGGTCCTGATTGTTACGACGCTGGAAAAGCTGTTGCTGGGCGGCAAAATTATGGGCGCGTCGAAAATCGGGCGCTTGAAATTCATGGCCGTAGACCAGCGCACAATGTCTATTTTGGGCGTGGTATTTGCATCACTGCTCGGGCGGCTCGACACCCATGCTGTTGATGGGCTGCATTTTGAGCGCGGCGATGAAATCCGCATCGACAGCGCGCGCAGCAGCGTCGTTTTGGACGGCGAAGTATTTGAAGCAAGCACGCTAAGCCCGATTGTCCTGCGGTCCACCGCGCCAATACCGTTCCTTCGGCTCGCCGCGTAAACCGTTCGGTTTAGCCGTTCGACAATTTTGCCAAATCCCGCTATGGGCGCTGCCATGCTTTCCTTACAACAACTTGTCGCACAGGAATTATCTGTAGCGGTTCTGCCGCAGATCAGTGATTTTGCCGCCGCGATTGCCGCTGGCTACCCGGGAGCGGCGCGCGGCGTGTTATTTTATGGATCGTGCCTGCGCAGCGAACAGCTGGAAGGGCAAATGCTCGATTTCTATCTGATCGTATCGAATTATTCGGACGCTTATGGGCAAAGCTGGCTGGTTCGCGCCAACCATATGTTGCCCCCCAATGTTTTTCCGGTTCAACATGGCGGCCTGATGGCCAAGGTGGCGGTGCTTAGCGAGGATGATTTCCACTGCCTCAACCGTCCCGAGGCATCGGCGGTTTCGGTGTGGGCGCGCTTTGCCCAGCCGTCCCGGCTTGTGTGGAGCAAGGATGAAAATGCCGCGCGCAAAATCATCATGTCGGTGGCCGGAGCCGCGCCGACATTGCTTAACCTTGCGCTTGCCCAAACCGAGCGGGAGGTTGATATTATCGATCTTTGGCAATCGGGCTTTGCGCTCACCTATAGCGCGGAATTGCGCGCCGAACGCACCAGCCGCCCGGCGTCTGTTATTGAACATGACCCGCAGCGCTACATTACATTTGGCGCGGCGGCATTGCATCACACATTGGTTCCCAACGAGATTCGCGGCGGCAAGGTGTATTTGAAAACCGACGCTGAAAACCGCGCTTACAAAGAACGCCGCCGCTGGCCCGCGTTGCGCCGCCGGGGGAAAATGCTCACCGTAGCGCGGCTGGCAAAGGCGGCGTTTACCTATACCGGCGGGATTGATTATCTGGCGTGGAAAGTAAACCGCCACGCCGGAACCGACATAGTAGTGCGCGATTGGCAGCGGCGCTGGCCATTGGTGGCGGCCGTATTCTTGGTGCCCAAGCTGCTCGTCAAGGGCGCGGTCAGGTAACGAATATCAGCCAAACTTAGTTGGTATATTCCGTTTCTTTATGGCGCATTAACCTTGCTGTTTTACCAAATGGCAAAGGCGGCTGTGTATCTGGATAGTAACACATCGGCTTTTGCATCGTCAGGTCGATAACTTTCCGGAGATATTGAAATGAAATTTACGGCTAAATTAGTATGCGCAGCAGTTGCAATAGGCGCGCCAGTTTCCGCTTACGCAGGCACATCCAGCACAACATTGCCCGTATCGGCGATTGTATTGGACAATTGCACCGTAGTTGCACTGCCATTGGCTTTTGGCACCTTAACCGATGTCGGCGAGGAAAATGTCGATAGCAGCGCGACGCTGACACTGGCGTGCACGCCCAATGCTGATTATGACATTTCCATGGACAATGGTTTGAACGCATCATCGGGCGTTCGCCGAATGAAAAGTGCGACGGCTAACGAATTTCTGCCATATGAAATTTACACCAGCAACGCGCGGACTCAGCGCTGGGGCAACACCAGCGGAACCGATACAGTATCCGGCTCTGCTCCTTTGGGCGTTGCAAGCGTAACCGCGTTTGGCCGTATCCCGGCTGGCGTCGCTGCGGTCAGCGCAGGAAGTTTTTCAGATACCGTAACGGTAACGATTAATTTTTGATTTGTGATTATTCATGCTCGTCATGCGAGCATATATTTCCAAAACTTTATTAGCGTTCTGCGGTATTTGCGCGCTGGCCCCGGCATATAGTCAGGGGCCAGCAGCAAATAAGGTAGCATCATTCAACGTGTCCCCCTTGCGAATCGACATGGCGCAGGGTCAGGCATCGAACCAGTTATTTGTCCGCAACAATTCCGCCGGACAACTGGCATTGCAGGTCCGGCTGTTTGCATGGTCCCAAAATGACGGCGCGGACCAGTTTGTACCATCCAAGGATTTTGTGATCTCGCCTTCGATTGTGCGTGTGGATCCTGAACAAACCCAAACCTTTCATGTTATCGCGGTAGCGCATAATTCAGCCGCGGATGAAACCGCTTACCGGGTGGTCATCGACCAATTGCCCGGCGCAGAGGCGGCGATTTCTGGTGCAACGCAAACCCGTCTGCGGTTAACCGTGCCATTATTTGCAGGTGGTGACGTTGCCGCGCCTGCCAAATTGCGGTTTGCAATTGATGGTCAGACATTGATTATTCACAATGACGGCGGCCGCGCCGCGCGGATCAACGATATAAAATTGCAATATGGCGACCGGGAAATCGTATTGCCGCACAATACCGGACCGCGCGCTGTGCTGAAAAATTCAATGGTGTATTGGACATTGCCGCAAAGTTTTACGTGTTCGGTCATGCCAGTCCGCGTTTTGGCACGCATCGATCAAAAGACCCTAAATGATGCTGCGCTACAAACTTGCCCTTGAAGCAGGCACGGGATTAGCCACTGTTTTAGGGGTCATGCCTTCCGCGGCCGCGATGGCCGCTGACGATCCCTTTCAATTGCCCCCGGCTGCGCAAGATAACGCAGGCCAAAATATATCCGCCGCCACATCAAAGGGCGCAAACTATACCCTGTTTGCCGAAATCACCATAAACGGCGAAAAAAAATCCAGACTTGTCAAATTGCAGGACATTGATGGGGCAATGTCTATTTCGGGGGCAAGCGCCGTATATGCTGGCCTGGTAAAATCTGCCGATCCCAACGGTTTTATCCCGCTGTCCAGCATCGCCGGACTGGAATATACATTCGATACACTTGCGTACCGGTTGGACATAAAAAAGCTGCGCGAATCCGATGGCCCCAATGCCATCGATTTTGCAGCGCGAAAGGTGCCGCGTAATGCAGCCTCGGCGGCGCTGACGGCATTTATTGTGGATTATGATTTCAATGCCCGGACCAGCCAATTTGGATCAAGCGCTGCCGGTTTTATCTCTACCCGGCTTGTCCATGGCAACACCGCACTGGAAAGCAACTGGCGCATCCAAACCGATAACGGCGTTGGCGAGACAGCGCTGTTACGGCTGGATTCGGCGCTGATTATCAACCGTCCGTCCGATGCCTCCAAAATGACCTTTGGTGATTTTGTTGCGGTGACATCGGCCAACAACCGTGCGGTGCGAATGGGTGGGTTTCAATGGGCGACCGATTTTTCCACGCGCCCGGATTTGATAACATACCCATTGCCTGATTTTAGCGGAGACGTCGCCGTTCCGACCAGCCTGGATCTGCTGGTCAATGACCGCCGCTATACCAGCGAAAATATTGAGCCCGGTGAATTTACCATCCGCAACATTCCTGTGCCGCTGGGCCGGGGAGAGATCGGCGTTGTGGTGCGCGACGCGCTGGGCCGCGAACGGCTGCGCAGTATCAGTTTTTACAGCTCTCGGTCTTTGCTGGCACGCGGATTATCGCAAACCGCATTTAATATCGGCCCAATCCGGCGCAATTTTGGCCGCACCAGCGGCGAATATAGCGGATTTGCCGGCAGCCTGTTTCATCGGCGCGGGATCAGCAACCGCCTGACCGTGGAAGGTGCGGCCGAAATGTCGGACGGCTTTGTCAATCTGGGCGGCGGCGGCAGCGTGGCTTTGGGCAGTCTCGGATTATTCAGCGCCGACCTGCGCTTTAGCCGCCACAATATCCGTGCCGGACAATTTGGCATGCTCGTATCGGGTGCAAGCCAGGTTCGGCGCGGTAATATGTTTGGCGTGGCATTTGAAAGTGCGGGGCAGACGCTGTCTTTCCGGTTCGAGGCCCGCCGCGTTTCGAACGGCTATGATGATTTGGCCAGTGCAAAAGGCGACGCGCCGCCAAAATCGGTTATCAACGCCAACCTAAACCTTGATCTGGACGATTTGGGATCATTCAGTCTGGCCGCTGTTGCGCAAAAATCGCAAGCCGGGATATTGCCCGCCGGTGTGCGGCGGGATGCGCATGTGGTTTCAGCCAGTTACCGCAAGATTGTGGCCAAGCGGATTAACCTGTTCGCCGATGTCTCGCGCCGCAGCAATAGCGTCGCCGGCGGTAAAAGTGATTTGAGCGTCCTGATAGGTCTATCGGTACAACTGGGCCAACGCACCAATGTACAGGCGAGTCATTCCCGCCAAAACGGACGCCATTTGTCGCAGGTCGGGGTGTACAGACCCGACAGCGCGCCAGGGGAATTTGGATATTCGGCACTGGCCAGCACAGGCATCATCGACCGCGCAGAAGCATCGCTAAGTTATCGCAGCACATGGAACCGCGCCGAAATACAGGTGCAAAATCAGGAAGGGCAATTTGCCGCGCAAATATCGTCGCGCGGATCATTTATTTTTGCCGACAATCAATTATTCGCAACCGAAAAAGTCGGCGGCGGCTTTGTCATCGTCGATGCATCCAAAGTCGCCGGGGTTTCGGTTCAGCGTGAAAACCGTCCAGCGGGCAAGACAAGCAAATCCGGTAAGATGCTTATCACGGAAATTCCGCCGTTCATCGCGGTTAAAATCGGCGTCGATCCCAAATCATTACCACACGATGCGATTGCCCGGAAATTAAGCGATATGATCGTCGTCGGGCCGCGTGCCGGGACCAAACTTGATTTGGGCGTATCGCATTATAAACCTGTGCTGATCCAATTGCGCGATACACGCGGCACAGCCTTTGCCCCCGGCACCCTAATCCGATCGCTGCCGTCCAACAGCGAGTATATCGCCGGATATGACGGAATCGTCGAATTGAACAGCATGACCGGCGACACCGGATTGCAAATCATATTGCCCGACGGCGATATCTGTCACGCCGATCTTGAAATGCTGAACGCCATGCAGGACGCGGACATGCCAGTATTGTCCTGCTATTCCCGCGTACGGACATTGCCACTGGCGGCCATGCTTAAGAATAAGCCGTAAATAAAGTACCCGGTTTAGGGTCAGGCCTTAAAAGTTACCAGCGCGAGCAAGGCAGCGATCACCGCCGCTAGCCAGATTGCATTGATGCCATATTCACCGAAAAGCAGCGCTCCTGTAACCGCGCCTGCCATTAATCCGGACCATAGCATGACATAAGGTATCAGGTCTTTGGTATCACCGCCGGTTAGCAAAACGGAAAGTCCCTGACCTATTTTTACCAATGCTCCGGTCATATATGTGACCCCGAAAGTTACCGCGCCTTTGCGCGCAAAAATCGTGTTTTCCGCGCCCATGCAAAATGCGCCGCCGCATAATGCAGGGATAATAAACCCCGCGCCAGTAATGGCAGGAACCAGTCCCAAAATTACCGCGATTGCCATCAATATATACGATTGACGCCGATTGTCCGGCCATTGATGTATATTACCGGTTAGCGATCCTGCAAACACACCGAACACAAAACTGCTGATTATGGCAAGTACAAAGCCGCTATAGACCGCAAAATCAGAAATCCCCACGGCAAGCCGCGTGGAATTGCCGCTCATAAACGAAAGGAAAAACCCGCCGCTTGCCAAGAAACCTATGGCATCAACCATACCCGCCATAGCGGCAAGGCCGACCGCAACCATTTGCCGTTTGCGGTCAAGACCTGTCATGGGGCTTAAATTATCCCCACGGCCTTACCCGCCGCGGCAAACATGCCCAAAATCTGCGTCACCTGTTCCGCCGTGTGTTCGGCGCATAGCGAACAGCGTAGCAAAGTCATGCCCGCGGGCGTTGCCGGCGGACGCGCGAGATTTACGTACAGCCCCTCGTTCAGCAAAGCTTCCCACATCATTGCGCCGCGCTCCAGATCGGGCATGATGACGGCGATAATCGCACTTTGTGCCTCTGGCGTACCAAGCGTAAAGCCCAGATCGCGCAGGCCCTTGTGCAGCGTCTTGCTGTTTTCCCACAGATGCGCGCGCTTGTTACCGCCGTGCATCAATTTGCGAATGCTGGCCGCGCTACACGCCACGACTGCGGGCGGCAAACTAGCGGTGAACACATAAGGACGGCACACCAGCCGCATGATTTCAAATTTGGGATGGTTCGAAACGCAAAATCCGCCAACAGTGCCGACCGATTTGCTGAACGTCCCGATCACGAAATCAACATCATCCAGCACGCCCAATTCTTCGGCAACGCCGCGTCCATTGGGACCGATAAAGCCCATCGAGTGCGCCTCGTCCACCAATATCATCGCGCCGGCCTCTTTCGAGACCCGGATCATTTCTTTCAGCGGCGCGACATCGCCCATCATCGAATACACGCCCTCCAGCACCACCAATTTGCCGGCATCGGCAGGCAAGCGTTTCAACCGTTTTTCAAGTGCTTCGACATCATTGTGGCGGAACGCTACGATTTCGGCATTGCCCATCGCGCATCCGTCATAGATGGACGCGTGGCTGTCAATGTCGAGTATGACATAATCGCCCTTGCCCGCGATGGTGCTGATAATACCCAGATTCGCCTGATATCCGGTGGAGAAAACCATGGCATGATCCATGCCGTAAAATTCTTTCAGCGCGTCTTCGCATTCCTTATGCCCCTGGAATGTACCGTTCAGTACGCGGCTGCCCGTGGTTCCTGCACCAAAATTATCCAGCGCATCTTTGCCTGCCTGAATAACATCGGGATCAAACGTCATACCCATATAGTTATATGTGCCGAGCAAAATCGTTTCGCGCCCGTTACACACCGCGACCGTTGGCGATTTCACTTCCTGCATTACCAGTGAAAAGGGATCGGTAATGCCCGTCGAAAGCAATGCCTCGCGCTGCGCAATCAGGGAATCGAACTTTGAAAACAGGTCCGCCATATTTACGCCGCAACCAGTTTCGTGACGGCATCGACCAGCTGCCCGACATTTTCGATTTCCGCCTGTTGGTTCATAGAAATGACGATATCGAATGCATCCTCGACCTCGGCCACAAAATCCATCACGGTCAGGCTGTCCCATTCCAGATCCGCTGCGAATGTCGTCGCTTCGGTTACATCCACGCCTTTTTTGTTAAACGGTGTAATTAAGGCGATCATTTTATCATACATTTCGGTGCGGTCGGTCATTTCAGTTCCTGTAAAAATTCGGTACAAATCTTGCGCGCATTTGCCGTTCAATATTCGCCTATGGCAAGTGATTAAGGCTGCAATTGGGCAAGAAAACGATGTTTTATGCCGCGCAATTCAGCACACTTGCCGATACATAACGAACATGCCATTCTTTACGCTTGCTAATCAGGGCGGAGATCCAATGGACGACAACAGTATCTGGCCAGACGAAGCCATCCAGTTGATCCGCACAACGCAGCAACATCATGTGCAATTAAGCATGATGGCCGATCAAAAGGCCAATATGTTAATCGGGGCAACTTTCGTGGTATTCACCTTAGCGATTGGCCAAAATAGCAAAGCCGATTTCTCTTTGCCGTTGCTCGTTTTGGCGACATTCTCATTCTTGTCGGCGGCGTTTGCCGCGTTGGCGGTCATGCCGTTTACCGGCGGCCGTGCACCGCAAGAACCAAATTGGCTGTTTTTTGGCGCATTTTCGAAATTCAGCGAGGAGCAATTTACCGATAAAATATTGGCGCGAATGGCCAATCAGGAAACCATTTACCGCACGATGCTGCATGATATTTATCAATTGGGCGTAGTGCTAGAGACGAAAAAATACCGTTACTTACGGATTGCATACCGATTGTTTCTAGTAGGAATTACGCTGACATTCGCGTTGTTTGTTTTTGAAAAAGCGTTCGTCGCGGCTTAGGATCAGGCCCTTAGGTGATGTTGACATTCAAATACTATATTACTGATATATAATGTTTCGTCATTCCCGCCTTCGCGGGAATGACGAAGCTCTTTTTACAAAAATTTGACTTTTTGAATGCCAACACCACCTCATTCCCTACAACCAGCCCTGCCTTTTGTACCAACGCACGGTGTCTTGCAGGGCGCTGCGTGTTTTGGCTTGCGGTGTCCATAATGCCGCAGGTGGCCGCGTCTCTAGCGTTATCGTCCAGTCGCGGTGTGCCATATATCCGGCGCGGTCGGGTGTCAGCTTTGCCTTGGCACCGCGCAACAAACGGTCGGCATGTGCGGCAGCAAATAACAACGGCTTTGGCGCGTGCAAGGTCGTGACACGCCGTCCCAATGCCCAGCCGATGGCCCGGGCAAATCCGCTATGGCTCCACCCGCCAGGTTCGCCATCATCGGGTTCAAAAATTTGCGCAGTGGCGTCTTCGTGCGCGGGGCAAAGCACTGTTAACAGACGCGCCAGATCATCAACGTAAATCCATGATGCGCGGCCACGCGGCGGCAACAGCACAAACCCCTTTTGCGCCATGCGAAACATTTCCAGCACTTCGGTATCGCCAGGGCCAAACACCCCCGGCGGGCGCACGATGGTCCAGTCGAGCAAGCTGGTCGCCACCAGTTTTTCGCCGCGCATTTTGCTCGCGCCGTAATCGGACAGCTTTGGCTCGCGCGCAGAAAGCGACGACACATGAACAAATCGCGCGACGCCTGCACGTTTTGCCGCCGCAATCATATTGGCGGTTCCGGTGACATTGCCTGCTTCAAACCCCGCGGCATCGGGCGCGTTAACGACGCCCGCAATATGCAAAACCGCATCCGCGCCGTCGCACAGATCAAACAGGCTTTCGGTGTTATCAAGCGCGCCGTAAATCCATGTCACGCCCTGTTTTGGCGGCTGTTCCCGCCGTGCCAGCGCACGAATTTGCCATCCTGCGGCCAAAAGACATTCCATGGTGGCTGCGCCTACAAACCCCGTCGCGCCGGTCATCGCAGCCACAGATGGCGCGGTCATAGCAATACCATTTGATCGCGGTGGACCAGCACGTTGCGCGATACCTCGCCCAATATCTGTTCCAGTTCGGCGCTACGTTTGCGGCAGATAAGCGCCGCGTCGCTGGCATCATATTCGCAAAGACCGCGTGCAATGCGGGCTCCATCGCATAATATGTCGACAACATCGCCGCGCCGGAAAGCACCCGAAACCGACGCTGCACCTGCGGGTAATAAACTGCTGCCCGCGCGCAATGCCTTTGCTGCGCCAGCATCCACATGTATGATGCCGCGGGCTGTCAAACGACCGCTTAACCAACTTTTGCGGGCGGCCTGACCTTTTCTGGCCTGAAATATAGTCGATGACCCGTCATTCAAAAACTGGCGGAGCGGATGCGGCGGAAGACCCGATGACAGGGCCAGTGAAATACCCGCACGCGTCGCAATATCGGCGGCATCCAGTTTCGATGCCATACCGCCAGATCCCATTCCCGATGACGATCCTGATGTTACCATGCCCCGGATGCTGTCATCAATGCGCGCCACTTTGCGCACAATTTGCGCGCCGTCACTTTTGGGGTCGCGGTCATACAGACCGTCAACATCGGATAACAGCAACACCCCCGATGCCCCCGCCGATTGCGCCACGCGCGCGGCCAAACGGTCATTATCACCAAAGCGGATTTCTTCGGTCGCCACGCTGTCATTTTCATTGATAACCGGAACCGCGCCTGCGCCAAGCAAACGGTCCAGCGTAGCCGCGATATTCAAATAGCGTCGCCGATCCTCCAGATCATCCAGCGTTACCAGCATCTGCGCCGCGGTTAATCCCGCCGCCTCCAATAACTGCGCCCAAGTACCCGACAGGATGATCTGCCCCACCGATGCTGCGGCTTGTGCATCTGCAAGGCTTCCGCGTCCACCCTTTTCAAGGTTCAGCCGCCGTGCGCCCAGTGCAATCGCGCCCGAACTGACCACAATGATCCGCTGACCCAGTGCGTGCTGCTGCGCTATGTCGGCGACGAGAGATTCAAGCCAAACCCGCCGTACACTGCCATCCGGTTCGACCAATAATGACGAACCGACCTTTACCACCAATAATGGGCAAATGTCAGGCGCGAACGCGTTACCGATCATATCGGGGACCATTCTCCGTCTTTGCCGATGCCGTCGCTGCGGGAACTTTCGATACCGCTTTTGCTCGGCAAAGCCTCTAGCACGCGGTTAAGGACATCCGGCACGCCCTGTCCCGTTGCACCTGATATTGCAATGACATCAGCTGCGCCTGCAGCATGCAATTGCGCGGAAATATCGGCCATGATTTCTGGGTCCAGCAAATCGCCCTTATTCAGCGCGACAATCTGCGGCTTACCCTCCAGCCCAGCGCCATATTCGGCGAGTTCAGCGCAGACGGTTTGCCATCCCAGAACCGGATCATCTTGGGTGGCATCGACCAGATGGATCAGAATTTGGCAACGTTCGATATGCCCCAAAAACCGGTCGCCAATCCCTGCGCCCTCGGCAGCGCCAGCAATCAGGCCCGGAATATCGGCCAACACAAATTCGCGGCTTTTATGTTCCACCACGCCCAATTGCGGACGCAATGTGGTGAACGGATACGCGCCGACCTTTGCCTTGGTGTTCGAAACTTGATTGATGAATGTTGATTTTCCGGCGTTAGGCAAGCCGACAAGCCCCGCGTCCGCCAGCAGTTTCAGGCGCAGCCACACATACATTTCCGCGCCGGGCCAGCCAGGACCATGCTGCGTTGGCGCGCGGTTGGTGGAGGATTTGTAACTGGCGTTGCCGCGTCCGCCATCGCCGCCGCGCAGGAATACGGCGCGCTGACCAACTTCGGTCATATCAAGCAGCAGGCTGCGTTCCTCATCATCGGCTAGAACCTGTGTTCCCACCGGAACCTTGATGACCATTTCGTTGCCATACGCGCCGTGACGATCACGCCCCATGCCCTGTATCCCGCGCTGCGCCTTGAAATGCTGGGTATAGCGAAAATCGATCAGCGTATTAAGCCCGGCGACAGCCTCAAATATAATATCGCCGCCTTTGCCGCCATTGCCGCCATCAGGGCCGCCATATTGAACGTATTTTTCACGGCGAAACGACACAGCCCCAGGGCCGCCCGCACCGGAACGTATAAAAATCTTTGCTTGGTCTAAAAAATGCATGGCTCGCCTTTAGGCGACGAATGCTGCTTTGGCCATAGAGCGCGGCGCGGTGCAGCAATATAACCGGTTCGGTTGACTTTCACCGCCGCAGTTTTAGGTAACGCGCATTGGAATAGGATGAAATCAAATGCGGATTGGTAACGGCCATATCGAATTGGAAATCCTGCCGGAACGCGGCGGCGGTATTGCCCAGTTTTGTGTGAACGGGACAGATATTTTCCGGCCGCTGGCTGGCGCAGGTTCATCCCCGCTCGTGCTATCCAATTTTCCGCTTGTGCCATTTTCGGGACGGATCGCGTCGGGAGAATTTGCCGCCGGAAATGTTGCGGTAGTATTGCCGGCGACACCATCGGTTGATCCGGAACACGCGATTCATGGTGATGGCTGGATGGCGGCATGGGACGTAATCGAACATAATGTTGCGGAAATTCGCCTGCGTTACGATCATCCCGCCGGCGCATGGCCATGGGAATATCGCAGCGAGCAGCATTTTCAGCTGACGGCAACAGGATATCGTCACAGCATTTCGGTACAGAACCTGTCGGATACACCCATGCCAGCGGGGCTTGGCCTACACCCCTATTTTCCCCGCACTGACGCGTCAATTGACACTCGATTTACGACGCGCTGGGCGGTGGGCGCGAACCGCCTAGCTACGCACACAGAACCCGTTGCGCCCACGCATATCTGGTTTGACGATACGCTGATCGACCACGGATTTGATCGTAGCGATACAGGCGCAATTTCGATCAGCTGGCCCAGTCATATTTTGACGATGACCCCGAACGCGGACCTGCCCCACACGGTGATTTATATTCCCCCTGGCGAAGATTTTTTCTGTGTCGAACCTGTCAGCCACCTCGCCAATGCGATTAATATGCCTAGGTGTCCGCACCCCATGCGCTGGCTTGCAACGCAAGAAAAATGGGAGACATCGGTGGAATTCGCGGTTGAAATGCGCGGTTGACACGATAGATTATCGCATCCGGTTCGCCAAACGCCCCATGATGAAATCCATAACCATTGCATCGCGCTCCGGTCCTTTTGCGCCCGTGACAGTGCGCCATTGTTTAGGTAAATGATCGGACACTTTTGCGGCATCCGGTCCGAACACATAATGGTCGAAAAAGCTTTTCCATGCGGCCTTGTCTGCATCGCTTTGTTCACGCAGATCGAGCATCGCCAGCATAACGCTCTCAAATACAGACCCGGCGACAGGCGGCTGCCACCAATAATTGACGAGCAGGTTAAACGGCCCCTCTGCCTCAACATGATGCCACCATAACGCAGGCATATATAGCGCATCGCCCGGTTCCAAATCAGCGACCAAAGCAGCCTTTTCAGCATCGCGGAATTTTGGGTATTTTTCGTAATCCGGGGCATGGAAATCAACCATACTGGCGGGCGGACCGGCCATCGTAAATTCAAGCGGACCCAGATAAAGATTGCCGATCTGGTCAGGCGGAAAGACCGTAAACCGGCGCGTTCCTGCGACACAGCACGCGATGTTCCGGCTATTGTCATAATGCGCCGCCACACGCGATGTGTTCCCAAGCCACAATCTGGGTTCGACATCAGGCGGCAGCAAAGGCATCGGATTTTCGGCGGCAAAACCGGGCATAGCATCGCCCGAAGGCGCGGATCCGGCATAAATCATCAAGGGCGGCGGCACTGAATCTGCCATTTTCAGCAGCTGGTCCACAATACTGGAAAGCGAGGTTAAGCCCTTGTCATAGTTAAATCCGGACATATCGGCGTTATAGAAATACCGTCCCTTCATCTGCGGCTGGCCAGCCAGCGTTTCGACAGGCGTGCCATTATCATGGCGTTTCAGATATTTGCCCAATGCATGATGGGATTCTATCGCTGCGTTCACGGCGGGCCAGTGCGGAACAATTTGCTTCAGGATAACCGGTTTGCCCGCAGGCACAATTTCGTCATCAAAGATTTCCCGTGTAACGCCCGAACGCGCCGATACCGATTGATCGAATCTAAACATAATGTATCCTGCCAAATATCGAAATCGCTTAACACAAAATAATGTTGGTGATAGCGCTATCATTCTTTCATAATCGCGCTCATATCTGGAAGCGCCTCCATGCGTAACAAGACTGGAATTCTCATTGCTCGCCGCTTTTTGCGTGCCATGACAGCAACCGTTCTGGCGATAATAATCGCGGCCTGCACTGTCTCTGCGAAGCTTACATTGCATGAGATATTTACCGACAACGCCGTTTTGCAACATGGCCGTCCCGTAATAATATGGGGTAATGCCGAACCTTCCGAGCAGGTGACGGTAAAAATTGCCGTCAAAATGGTTCGCATAAATGCTGGTAATGACGGCAGGTGGCGCGCCGTTTTGCCTGCGATGAAAGCGGGCGGTCCCTTTACGCTGTCCGTGACCAATACAGCAGGGGATGGGGCGCAGATACTATTTTAGTGCCGTAGGGTCAGGACCTATTAAATACGCACCTGAGGCGTCAAAATGGTGAAGAACCGGGAGCAAAATGCCTGCAGTGGATAGCTATTCTAACCACAAGGGCATTTTGTTTCGGGATCGAAGCCATTTTGACGTCCTTTGGATTTGACCGATTTTGTCCAGTGCACCGTTGGCATCGCTTGAAATATATTCATATTCCTGCGCACTGCCGCCTAACTCTGAACAAAATCGCCGCAAACCTCAGATGCGTATTTAATAGGTCCTGACCCTAGATAAACCGTCGTTCAAAGCGGCGTCCATTCCTCATCTTCGGGCAGGGGTTTAAATATCGCATCGACCATTTTATCGGTCATTTCTTCGGGTGTTGCGGGCTGCCATACCGGCGCATTGTCCTTATCGATAATCAGCGCGCGGACGCCTTCGATAAAGTCATGCATCCCCACTACATGCGCACCAATCGCATATTCTTGTTTCATCTCGCTGGCAAAATCGGGCATGGCCGCGCCTTCCTTCAACTGACGCAGCGCCACCTTGCAGGTTTGCGGGCTTTTTGTGCCCAGCGTATCGCGTTCTTTCATGGCCCAGTCGCTGCCGTCTGCTTCCAATGATGCCAATATCTCTTCATACACGTCAGAGGCAAAGTGGCGGTTGATCTTGTCGATATTCTCGGCAATTCGCGCAGGCGGCGGTGACACCGAAAGATCGCCCAATATGCCGCCGATCCGGTTCGGATTTTGCGCAATACGTTCCTTTGCCACTGCCAGTTTTTCAGGCGGTAGATAATGCGTGGCAAGACCCAGAGCGAGGCATTCTGCTCCGTCTAGCCGGGCACCGGTCAACGCCAGAAACTGTCCCACGCGGCCCTCTAGACGGGGCAGGAACCACCCGCCGCCAACATCGGGGAACAGGCCGATGCCCGTTTCCGGCATGGCAAAGCGGGTATTGGCGGTCGCCACGCGGAACTTTGATGGCAGCGTGATGCCGACCCCGCCGCCCATGCAGACCCCGTCCATGAATGCGATGACAGGCTTTTTATATTCGAACAACAAATGATTAAGACGGTATTCTGTATGAAAAAACGCCTTGGCCTCCACGGCCTTGTTCGCACCTTTCATCGCGCCACTTTGCGCGAGCATGCGGATGTCGCCGCCTGCGCAGAACCCCCGGCCTTCGCTATGATCGATGATAATCGCTTTGATTTCGGCATCATCGCGCCATTCCAACAGAGCAGCTGTTACGCCCTCGCACATTTCAAGGTTCAGCGCATGCAGCGCGGCGGGGCGGTTCAGACTGATAAAGCCAGCCTTGCCCTCGGTACGAATAATAAGTGTATCGGTCATAACAGGCCTATTGGCGCAATAAGTCGCGGCCTACAATCATTCTCATTACCTGATTGGTGCCTTCCAATATCGAATGCACCCGCAAGTCGCGCCAGAACCGTTCGATGGGATAGTCTTTCAAATACCCGTATCCGCCGTGCAGCTGCAATGCGCGGTCGACAATCGAGGATCCGTTGTCGGTCGCAAGCCGCTTTGCCATCGCGGAAAAGCGGGATTTGTCGGGCGCATTGGCATTCACTTTCGCCGCAGCAAGATATAGCAAAGCCCGCGCCGCTTCTAAATCCGTCGCCATATCAGCCAGCGTAAACTGTGTATTTTGAAACTCGGCCACAGGCTGCCCGAACTGTTGGCGTTCTTTGGTATATTTGATCGACTCGTCTAGACACCGCTGTGCCCCGCCCAGCGAACAAGCCCCGATATTCAGCCGTCCGCCGTCTAATCCCGCCATGGCAAAGCGGAAACCATCGCCTTCTGCACCGACGCGGTTTTGGGCGGGCACCTTCACATTGTCGAAAATAACCTGCGCTGTGGGTGAGGCGTTCCAGCCCAACTTACGTTCCGGCGCGCCAAAACTGACGCCGTCCATATCTTTGTCAATGACAAGACAGCTAATGCCTTTTGGGCCATCGGCTCCGGTACGCACCATAGTGACATAGACATCGCTGACACCGCCGCCGGATATAAACTGTTTGGTTCCGTTGACGACATAATGGTCGCCATTCAGCACAGCGGTGGTTTTCAGCGCGGCTGCATCGGACCCGCTGCCGGGTTCTGTCAGGCAATATCCCGCCATTTTATCCATACAGTTCAGATCAGGCAGATATCTGTCTTTCAATTCTGCGCTGCCAAAACAATCGATCATCCACGCCGCCATATTGTGGATCGAGATATACGCCGATGTTGCCGGACAGCCATAAGCCATCGCCTCCATTATCAACGCAGCTTCCATACGGCCAAGCCCGATGCCGCCCGATTCTTCGCTGACA
>JANOKA010000080.1:0-28117 GCA_031418995.1 Sphingomonadales bacterium
GCAATCCAGGGCAGCGTGTCCAACTCTGGATTGCTTCGCTTCGCTCGCAATGACGAGATTATTTAAGGCTATGTTCTTCTAAACATCAATCACCCGGGTCCCGGGATGATGCTTGTCCAGATGGCGTTTGATAATCCGCAGGTTCTTGCTGTTGGAGCGCCATAGCAAATCGAATGCATCGCCCACCAATGGGATCGCGCCAATCGCAGTATCAATGCCCAAATTGGCGGCCATCCGCGTTAATTGCCATCTCGACATGCCCAGATTGCGTGCTTCCCAAATCATATATGCGCCCATCGCGGCGGTCACCAGATCGCCCAATACCGGCACCAATCCTACAATCGAATCAAGGCCAAATGGGATACGGGTTCCGGGAATATGGAAAGATCGTTCAAGCAGCATTTCGAGCGCCTCGACGCGTTTGCGCACGGCATTTGGCTCGCGGCTCATTGCAGGTATTTGTGCGGCCATCTGGTCAAATTGTTCGGGTGAAATCGGCATATGGAACTCCTTAGGACACTATCTGGTGTCGTGGCCCAGATATTGCAGGAAGTGCCACCCCCGTGCATTGGGATAAAACCCCAGCAACCCGTCGCGGGTCACCGACCACCGTACCGGATTGGACAGCGGGATAAAGTTGCGCGCGGCCTGCAATTCAATCTCGGCTTCCCCCAACAGGCGCTGCCGTTCGGCATTGTTCTTGGTTTGCCGCGATTGATCGACCAACTGGTCGCTTTTGGTGCTGCATACCGCCAGATTGCGGCATGATAGCTGGTTTAGATACCAGCTGGGGGTGGACATATCCGCGACGCGGTCGATCAATTGCAGGTCGGGCTGCTGCGACAGGGTCACGCGCTGCGCCCGAAGGCCGATCACGGCCAGATCGCTTTCCAGCCGGGCAAACAGGATCCGGCTGCCTGCGCCGCGCGGCAAACCGATGCGTAAAGGACGGATTTCGCCGTTGCTGCTTTTCCAGCGAGCGATTGTTTGCCGCGCCAATGCTTTGCGTTCGGCAATGCGTTGCGCCGCCCAATCGGGACGCGGTACGGGATCGCGGTTCTTCATGGTTTCAGGTACAATCGTCAGCGCCTCTTGCCACGCGAGCAAGCCGAATGACGATAGCATTTTGGGCCGATCAATCGCCATGGCAATCGCCTCGCGGTTGTCACGGTCGGACAAGAACGGACCTGCTTCGGTAAAGGCCAGTCCGAACAATCCGGGGACGGGGTCGAAACGCAGCGCCCTGTTCGGCAGATTTGCCGCCTCTAGCAGTGGCACATGCTGGAACCGGCCACCGCTGACCACATCGGTATCGGCGTTTTTGAACCGCGCAAGTGCAGTTGATGCCGTGTTATTGCGCAGGTCAGCGCGCTCTTTTTCCAATACCGGGTTACCCTTGATATTCATGCCGCGCAGTTGCAACCGCATGGCCCCAGCAGTGCGCTTTGCCTGCATCGGTCCCGATCCGTGTCCCTTGCGTACCAACCCGAATTCGGGTTGCGCGATAATTTCCAGCAGATTGGGCATCGGTGCACGCAGCCGGATTTCGACCACCTTTCCGGTCATCGCTACCGATTTGTCGATCAAAGATAGGTCGCTGGCGAAACGGCTGTCTTTCAGTTCGCGCAGCCGGGCATTCAATACGGCGGCAACATCATCGGAACTAATATCAGCGCCGTCATTCCACTGTGTCTTTTGCAAGCGAAAGATATAACTCATGCCATCATCGGTGATGATCCACCGCGATGCCAGCGCCGGGATGATCCGACCGCGTTCATCAAATGTAACCAATCCCTGCGCTGTTGCACCCCGTAAATATGCCGATGGTTCAGGCAAAGGCAGGCGGCCTATGGCAAAATCTAGTGGCACATCCTCAATCACATCAACGCGCAGCCGTTCGTTGTTGATACCCTCTGCGCATCCGCCAAGGGTTAATATCAGCGCAATCAATATGGCAGGTTTGCAGATCATCTGTCCGTCTTTGCCAGAGTATAGCTTGGATGGATATTGGATATATTGTCCTGCCACCCGGAAACACCGGGTTGTACCAGTGCTTTGGAGATATAGAAATAGAGCGGCAATATGGGCACGGCATCGATAAGGATTGCTTCTGCGGCTCTCATGGCGGCGGCGCGCTTTACAGGTTCGGGCTGCGCCATGGCTGCGTCCAGTGCGCGGTCATAAGCGGCATCATTATAGCCCGAATAATTTTGCGGACCAGCGGTGGAGCGATGGACGGACAGGAAGTTTTCAGGTGCCGGTAAATCGGCAACCCAGCCCGAACGGGCCAATGCAAAATCGCCGCGCTTCAAACTGTCAAAATGCAAGCTGGCCTCGCTGTTCAGCAATAATGCCTCGACGCCGATACTACGCCACATTGTCGCCATGACGGCGGCGGCGCGGCGGTGTTCGGTTGAACTGTTGAAGCGTATTTCAAAAGTTAACGGATGGCCGGGGCCATAGCCTGCATCACGCAGTATCCGTTTTGCCGTCACCAAACGCTGCGCATAGGGCTGCTTTGCCCATTCAGGATAATAGGCTGTTCCGCCGCGCAGACCGGGCGGCAACAACCCCCATGCCGGGGCATTGCCCGCAGCAATCATCTTTCCAGTCATCCATTCCCGGTCAATCGCCATTGCCAAAGCGCGCCTTACGCGTATGTCATCGAAAGGCGGACGCCGGGTGTTAAACGCGAAATAATATGTTGCCAGATACGCGTCGCTTCGCACCAATTTCGGGTATTTTGATTTCAACCATTCTAAACGGCTGTCGGGAAAATCGGAACTGACATCTGCGGCCCCCGCCAACATGGCGCGCATTGCCGACTGTTTATTGTCCATTGGCCGCCATATCAGCTCGGCCGATGGCAATACCCCGCCCGACCAGTTCGGGTTGGCGGATAGTTTCAGATGTTGGTTCAGTTTCCATTCTGTCAATCTGTATGCGCCGCTGGTTACCATCGGCCGCATGGCTGTCCAGTCTTCACCGCGCCTTGCAATTAAATGGAATGGCAATGCCGCCATTGCGGGGTGGGCTAGCAAGGCCGGCAGCTGCGGAAACGGGTTTTTTAATTGGACTATAGTTGTCTGGTTATCTGGCGCCGCGATTGTAACAATGACATCAAATAAGGCCGTGTGCGGAGAACCTGAACCTGCGTTACGAATGCGTTCCAATCCTTGAACAAAAACCTGCGGTGTTACTGGCGTGCCATCCGAAAATTTCAAATCTGTGCGCAATTTGAATGTCCATATCAGGCCATTGGCTGATGTTGTCCATCGCGCGGCCATTGCAGGCACAGGCTCTCCTGCGGCATTAAAGCGGGTTAATCCCTCAAATTGGTCGGCTGCGATCCGTGTGGAGGCAAGGTCGGAAACCATTTGTGGGTCTAGCCCGCGGGCATCAGCGTCGGTTAACCGAATAAGCGTGGACACAGGGCGAGAGCCAGCCACTTTGGTATCGCTGCAAGCAGCGAGAGCCATCAGGATCAGGAACAAACCAATTTCGCGCATCCTGCTAGCTAGCGCGGCGCAATGCCGTGCGACAAGTGAAATCGGGGAAGGATTTGCAATGTTATGAAACTGCTGGTGCGGACGGCGGGACTCGAACCCGCACACCATTACTGATAACAGATTTTAAGTCTGTAGCGTCTACCATTTCGCCACGTCCGCTAACGCGCCTGAAAGCGGAAACAATATTCCGCTGCCGGGGTCAAGCATAATGCATTGGATTAGATAAATTGGGTTTATTTATTAAGGCGCTCACGCACCTCTTTGCCTGGCTTAAAATAAGGCACGCGTTTTGATGGGACGTCGACTGAAGCCCCTGTCCGCGGATTGCGGCCACGGCGCGGGTTGCGATCACGGGTCGAAAACGCACCAAAACCGCGCAATTCAACGCGGCCACCATCGGCGAGACGCTGAATTATCTGGTTGAAAAACAAATCAACCACGCGCTCAACCTCCTCGGTTTTGAGTTCTGGATTCTCGGCTTCGAGTTTCTTGACCAGTTCGGACCGGATCATTTTTTTACCCTTCAGAATAGACGAACATTTTTAACTGCGACCCTGCCGAGCGTACATCCCCATATACGTGCGGCCTATGCTTAAAGCGTAGCCTGTATAACGTGACAGAAACTTTAGGATTTTACAATCCCCTGCTTTGTAACCATTAATAAAAATTGTCGTTTTTGTACAAAAAAACCCACCTTGTTGTGCAAGGCGGGCTTTTTCAATTATCTTTGAAAGACTTGATTACTTGTCGCGTTTTTTCAACGCCTCGCCAAGAATGTCACCAAGGCTCGCACCTGAATCAGATGAGCCATATTGTTCAACGGCTTGCTTTTCTTCGGCCAGTTGCAGCGCTTTGATCGAGAAGTTCGGTTTCTTGGAGCGGTCAAAACCAGCAACTTGAACGTCGAATTTCTGGCCAACCTGGAATCGGTCGGGACGTTGCTCATCACGGTCACGGCCAAGGTCAGCGCGCTTGATAAATCCGGTTGCGCCGTCATCGCCGGCTTGCACTTCAAGGCCGCCATCGCGGACTTCAAGGACAGTGACGGTAACCGTTGCACCCTTTTTCAGGCCACTTGCCGAAGCTGAACCAGCTGCCGAAGGCGCGCCTTTTTCAAGCTGTTTAATACCAAGCGAGATGCGTTCTTTCTCGGCGTCAATGTCAAGGACGACGGCCTTAACAGTTTCACCCTTGCGGTGAAGATGCAGGGCGTCCTCGCCAGTGATGCCCCATGCGATGTCGGACATGTGAACCATGCCGTCAACGTCGCCGTCAAGGCCGATAAACAGACCAAATTCAGTCGCGTTCTTAACTTCGCCTTCAACAACCGAACCGACCGGGAATTTGTCAGCAAAGCTTGCCCATGGATTGTCATGCGCTTGTTTCAGGCCGAGCGAGATACGGCGTTTTTCCATATCGATGTCGAGAACAACAACGTCGACTTCTTGGCTCGTCGAAACGATTTTGCCGGGATGGACGTTCTTCTTGGTCCATGACATTTCCGAAACGTGGACCAAACCTTCGATGCCGGCTTCCAGCTCGATGAATGCGCCATATTCGGTGATGTTGGTAACTGAACCGCTCAATTTCGTACCAACGGGATATTTGGCAACTGCTGCGTCCCAAGGATCGCTTTCCAATTGCTTCATGCCCAGGCTGATACGTTGTGTATCACGGTTGATGCGAACGATCTGTACCTTAACGGTGTCACCAATGTTGATGATTTCCGATGGGTGGTTGATCCGCTTGTAGCTGATGTCGGTGACATGCAGCAATCCATCGATGCCACCCAAGTCAACAAATGCACCATAATCGGTGATGTTCTTTACGATACCTTCGATGATTTGGTTCTCTTCAAGGTTTTGGATCAGGCCGGTGCGTTGTTCTGCGCGGGTTTCTTCCAAAATTGCACGGCGTGATACGACGATGTTGCCGCGCTTACGGTCCATTTTCAGGATCACGAAAGGCTGGGCAATATCCATCAACGGGCCAACATCACGCACGGGGCGGACATCAACTTGGCTGCCGGGAAGGAACGCCACTGCGCCGCCCAGGTCAACGGTAAATCCGCCTTTGACGCGGCCAAAGATAACACCGTCAACGCGGTTTTCGGCTTCAAATTCGCCTTCCAGCACATCCCACGCGGCTTCGCGGCGTGCGCGGTCGCGCGACAGCATGGCTTCACCGTTCATGTTTTCAACGCGGTCAACGAATACTTCGACTTCGTCGCCGACTTTCAAATCTGATTTTTGACCGGGGGCTGCAAATTCACGAAGCGCCACGCGGCCTTCGGATTTCAAACCAACGTCGATCATCGCGTGATCGTTGTCGATTGCCGTTACGGTACCTTTTACTACACGGCCTTCAAAGCCGCCATCTGCGCCGCCGAGTGATTCGTCGAGCATTGCCGCGAAATCGTCGCGGGTCGGGTTTGGCGAAGTTGCCATAGGGTTAGAGTTCCTTGCGTTACATTTTTTCCGGCCAGCCGGTTGGTTCCGGCGGTCTTTGACCAGAGTTACCTTTAGGGCCGAATGCTACTAAAGGTGTTCAAATACAGGACATAAGGAATTAAAAACCACGTCATGCTGAACTTGTTTCAGCATCCATCCATCAGCTTAGACCATTAGTCAGCGAGCATAAACGGACCCTGAAAAATTTTCAGGGTGACGGTGTGTTCTATCCAAACACTCCGGCCACTCAAACACGGCGAAGGCGAGCCTCCACCAGCGCAATTGCGGCTTGAACGGCGCTGCCTATAGTCAAAATGCTGGTATCAAGCAAGGCCGCATCTTGTGCGGGTTTCAGCGGCGAATCGGCGCGTCCCATGTCGCGTTCATCGCGTGCTCTTATATCGGCCAATATGGCATCAAATTGCGTATCGATGCCGTGCGACAGCATCTCGGCATGCCGCCGCTGCGCGCGCACATTGCTGCTGGCCGTGACATACAACTTAACATCGGCATGTGGTGCAATCACCGTACCGATGTCCCGCCCGTCCAGCAAAGCGCCGCAGGGTTGGTTGGCAAAATCGACCTGCCGCTGATTTAGCGCGGCGCGCACCTCGGGGTGCACCGACACTTGACTGGCAAGGCCGCCAACCAATTCGGTGCGTAATATAGGATCATCGAGCAAGCTATCATCAAAGCTGCACGCGGCCAACGCATCGGCGGCATTATCCGCATCGCTGCCATTCAACTGCACCTGACGCCCAACGGCGCGGTACAGCAGCCCGGTGTCCAGCATCGGCAACCCAAAATGCACGGCCAATGCTTTGGCAATTGTGCCTTTACCGGAGGCGGTTGGTCCGTCGACGGCGATAATCATAATTCAAATGCCTTGGCAATTTGTGCTGCGATTTCAGATGACGTCATATTTGCGGTATCGATTTCCAAATCATATCTAATACCCAGATGAACGCGATCAAAATGCCAACGCGCCAATCCGATCAAGCGGTCTTTTCTGTCACGTTCTCTCTGCTCCAGCACTTCCAAAGATGCATGCAATGCGACAAAGCGTAAATCGAACTGCGATAAAGCTTGGTAATAAAGCTCTTGATCTGCAGCCTCCAGCATTACGTCATCAACAATCAAACTATTGCCTTGCGCTGCTAAAGCAGCCACCGAATGTCTGAAACCTGAAAGTAGGCGGGCGACCGCATCGCCCATCTGAATTTCTATCGAGGCGTTGGCATCTTCCCTCGATTGTTTGAAGATTATACCATCTGGATGCCCAAACAATCGCGGCGGAAGCATTTCCAAAAAGCTATCGCCCTGAACATGCAAAAACGGAAGCTTGGTAATTTTTTGCAATTCCCTCGCCGCCGACGTCTTTCCGGCGCTACCAATCCCATTCAGGACAATGATTTTTGTTAATGTCAATTATCCACCAATCCCGCCAACATCGCCTCAAACGTCGGGAAACTAGTCGCAATCGGGGATACGTCATCTACAGTAACCCCGTGATAGCAATGTTGCCCCGCCACAGCGAAACTCATGGCGATGCGGTGGTCGAGGGCGCTGTTGACGACTGCGCTCCCCTCCAATGGCTCGCCGCCGCTGCCGTCGATGACTAGGCCGTCATCGCGTTCTTCAACCGCTGCGCCAATGGCTTTCAAGCCAGCCGCCATTAACGCCAGCCGATCGCTTTCTTTAACGCGCAGTTCGTCCAAACCGCTTGTTACCGTGCGCCCCGTCGCCATACTGGCCGCGACAAAAAACACCGGAAACTCGTCGATCATGCTGGGCGCAACTTCGGGCGGCACGGTAATGCCCGTCAAAGCTGAATAGCGCGCGGTGATATCCGCCACCGGCTCGCCGCCCACTTCGCGTTCGTTGCTGTAGGTCAGGTCCGCGCCCATTGCCTCCAGCATTTTATATATGCCATTGCGGGTGGGGTTCATGCCGACATGAGTGACGGTCACTTCGCTGCCCGGCGTTATCAATGCGGCCACAACAGCAAAGGCGGCGGAAGACGGGTCGCCGGGTACTTCGATATTCTGCGGCTGAAGTTCGGCCTCGCCCATCAGCCGTATCGTGCGGATGCCGTCTGCGTCCACCTCGACGCTCAAATCCGCGCCAAATCCGCGCAGCATCCGCTCGCTATGGTCGCGGGTGGGGATAGGTTCGATCACTTCTGTAATGCCCGGCGTATTCAATCCCGCCAGCAATACCGCGCTTTTGACCTGTGCGCTGGCCACGGGAAGGGTATAGCTGATCGGCACAGCAGGGCATATACCGCGCACCATCATCGGCAATGTGCCGCCGGGGCTGGCGTTAAATTCGGCACCGGTTAGCGACAATGGATCCGACACGCGGCCCATCGGGCGTTTTGACAGGCTGGCATCGCCAATGAAGGTCGCGGTTATGTCATGGCTGGCGACTAGGCCCATCAATAAACGCGTCGATGTGCCGCTATTGCCCATATCCAACGCCGTGGCAGGCTGCATCAACCCGCCGACCCCAACGCCATAGACAGTCCACACCCCATCATCATCACGGGAAATCTCTGCGCCCATGGCGCGCATTGCCGCCGCCGTGGCCAAAACGTCCTCGCCCTCCAGCAATCCGGTAATGGTGCTTTTGCCAATAGCGAGCGAAGCGAACATCAAAGCGCGGTGGGAAATGGATTTGTCACCCGGAACGCGCACGGTCCCGCGCAAAGGGCCAAGTGCTCGGAAAGTTCGGGACTGAGGGTTATCGCTATGCATAGCGCGCTTTGCTGGGTGGATTTGATTAAGTCAACGGCGGATGCCCATTTTGGCGATAGAGGTTTTGACAGCACGGCTTTGCTGTGGCAATGGCGGCGCGAATTGTAGTTGAGTCTCGATAGGGACCGCATCTCACAGAAATTTAGAAGGACGATAGCCAAAATGATTAAGGCTGAATGGGGAACAAAGCGCGCTTGTCCCAAATGTGGCACCCGCTTTTACGATTTGGGTAAAGAGGACCCGGTTGAGTGCATCGAATGCGGCAACCAGTGGACTCCAGAGCCTGTGTTGAAATCCAAACAACCAATGCCGTTTGAAGAAGCCGAGAAAAAGAAAGACGATAGCGATCTGGCTGATGACGAACTCGACATTGATGTCGACGCCGTCGACAGCGACGATTCGCCGGATAACGACGTAGATCTTGGTGGTGATGATGATCTGGGCGTTGCGGCCAGCGACGACGACAAGGTCGAAGACATTTGATCGTTTCTGACTTGCAAGTGCGTCACTACGCAGAGTAGAGGCGCTTTGCAGGATCAGAATCTCGCACTATAAATTGCCGCCTTGTGCAGCGGCAGGTTGGGGCCTTAGCTCAGTTGGTAGAGCGCTACACTGGCAGTGTAGAGGTCAGGGGTTCGAATCCCCTAGGCTCCACCATTTTCTTGCAAAAAAATCAGAAATTTCAGAAGCTGGATTGTGAAATCGGTCAATAGGGCGCGGTTTAGTAAACACCAATGCACTGCATTCATTGCAGCATTGGCTGGCGGCTGTTTATTTGGGGTGTATGCTGGCAAAGCCGCCATATACTGTTGCAATTTGGCATAACGTATTAACGTACGACGCCCAGCCTTATGGGCCTTCAGGTCCCTTCGTTTCAAAATTTTATAAAGAGTGGTTCTGCCTAATCCCGAAGCTTTGATTGCTTCGGGAATTGTAAAGGCAAGTGGTGTGTTCATTATTGGTCTCCGAGTATCCGTGCATGATTGCTTGGATGCTGCTGGAGAATCATTTAGACGTGGTGTGCGTCTATGCCGACCTATTGGACTTCAAGTCGAATAGGCGCAAATATTACAACGTCTTAATGCTTTCCAAGTCCCCCTTACTATGTCTTTCATGATACAAATCTTCTAAAAACTGTCGACGCTGCGCCTGATCCAAAATACAATTCAGTAAACTGCCACCTAGTTTTTTATTAACCCACTTACTCACGTCATTAAAATATTTTAGTGCAGCCTCGCAGCGCTTTTCCGCTTTCAAATCCACTTTGGCTTCTTCGCTATCTGCAAATTCTTGCCCTGCTTTTGCAATCGCATACACCTGCGTTGCACCTCCGCCAATTTGTTCAGTGATCCAAGCCCCGATTTGCATCCATTCTTTGCGCGCTCGCATACCGTCAGCCATTCGGCGAATTTTTCCGTTGCCGCTAATATTCAATTTCACATTTTCTGCCGTGCCGTCGTCAAGGGCTTGTGCAAGCATTTCGCGCGTGGCGCTATGGATTGGAGCGTCTGAACGTAGCAATTCGATGACGGCGTCAACAGAATCTAGCGCATAACCTTTCAATGCCCAAAAAGCGCATTTGTTTAAGTTATAGTGGTTATCTGACATACCCTCATTGTGGTCAATAGTCGCTACATCGTTGCTTGCATTATCCATACCCGTTTCCCCACGGCTCCCAAGTTATGGCAAGGAAGCGCGCTTTTTGGCTAGCCTGCCTATCCCCGCCAAGTTACTATGCTACACTGCGTCCCACACGCTCTGCCAAGACATTCGCGACATATGCGTTCAAAGACACACCTTCACGCGCCGCCACAATTTTCAGTTTCTCATGCAAACTGCGCGGCACGCGTTGACGCCATTGGCCAAGTGATGCGGGGCTGGGCGTGGTCCGGCCCAGTTCAGCCGCCGCATTTTGCCATTCGGAGATTGCGGCCTCTGCGTCGGCCAACGCTTCTTCTGGCGTTGCCCCGTCGCCCAAACAGCCCGAAAGCGCGGGCACAGTTGCCAACCATCCGCCGCCGTCTTTTTGCGATAGCGGCTCAACGATGATTGCATATTCGGCCGCTGTATCAGTCACTTTGTTCATCGACATATCCTTTTACCAATTCCATAAGCTTGCGGATGTAGACGGCTTTGATTGGCCGCTTTGCAGGGAGAGTAAGGATTGTCTCACTTCCCGGCACGGCTACTTTCCAATGCGAACCTCCGCCACGTGGCGGCAGGCATGGCCATTGTAGTCCGGCGCATAGTTTTTGAACATCGCTAATAGTCCAGTCACCCGCCGGATTGCGGCGCATGCTATCAATTAGCTTTTCCGTTTTGCTCATAGTTATTGATACCGCATATGGGATCATTTGTCAATACAGCGATCATTAAAGACCAAGCTAATTCTGCCCAGCCAAATTTAATCACATCAATTTGATGTCTACGCGGCAGGATATGGAGCCCTGCCTGCGCTATTATCCATTTTAAGCCGCGCGGCGTTCTGTCATTTGTAGCCATGCGCGTGCTTGGCGTTGTGCTTCGGCGATCTCGCGGGCGGTCATGTCGTCGCTAATATCGGCGCGGCACATCATGGCTTCTTCGCTGCCGTTCAGTGCGGCTAGGTTGAACCATTTATGTGCTTCGATCAGGTCGACCTCGACGTCGCCCGATCCTGTTGAATAGGCTATGCCCAGATCGAACAAAGCGTTGGTATCGCCGCGTGCTGCATCGGCCAGACGGCTTTCGATCAGAAAGCCTGCACTCTTCATACTGTTACCCATAATCAAACTCCCCCACATCCACGTGATGAAGCCAATTCACCCGATTATGGATAACAAATGGTTAACGCCGCCGCGCTTTTTTCATCCGCATCGGTGATTTTACAAAACAGGTATATTGTCGAGCAGACGCGTTTTGCCGATCTTGGCGGCGGCGAGCAATCGGCTGGGGCGATCATCAAGGCATTCAACTGGAAACAGATTTTCTGCATCGACCAGAGAAAAATAGTCTATGGATTGAAATCCGGCATCCAAAATATCTTGCTTGCCACCTTCCAAAACGGATGAAATCTTTGCGCCGTCCCTTATTTTTACTGCGGCTGATTGCAGGGCGCGGGGCAGCGCCAAAGCAGCGATACGCTCGTCCGCGGTCAAGTAAATATTGCGCGACGATAGAGCCAACCCATCTGTATCACGCACAATGGGTACGCCAATAATTCGCAAATTGAAATCCAGATCAGCTGCCATGCGCCGGATTACGGCCAATTGTTGAAAATCTTTTTCCCCAAAAAAAGCATGACTTGGCTGCACTTGGTTAAACAATTTCGCCACAATCAATGCAACACCGTCAAAGTGGCCGGGACGCGCCGCGCCGCAATATCCTTCGCTAGGACCTTTTACGTGAACATTTGTCGCAAATCCGGCCGGATAGACAGCGGCTGGCGGCGGTGCCCATAAAATGTCGACGCCGGCTGCTGCCAACATATCCTGATCGCGCGCTAATGGGCGGGGATAGGCGTCCAGATCTTCATTTACGCCGAATTGCGCTGGATTAACGAATATCGACGCGACTACCGCGCCGCCCAGCGCCTTTGCCTGTGCCACCAACGCCATATGGCCGGCATGCAGCGCGCCCATTGTGGGAACCAAGGCTACAATGCGTTCGGATTTACGCAATGCGCAAATATGATCTCTTAACGAAACAAGATTATTGATAGTTTGCATACAGATTATGCCTTGATTATGGCTGCTCTGACGCGTCTATGCGGGACGTAGCCTTGGCATTTCAAGGCAAAAGTTGAACATATTCATATCACGATATTCAGGTGCAGGGGCAAAACGGGTAAATGGCTGGGGATCACCACGCGGCGCACCATATTGTATTCGCCAATGAAAAGGGCGGTACGGGCAAATCGACGACGGCTGTTCATGTCGCTATTGCGCTTGCGGCGCGCGGCGCACAGGTGGCATGCATTGATCTGGATACCCGGCAGCGCACGATGTTCCGGTATTTGGAAAACCGTGCAGCAACGATTGAACGCCGCGGGGTTGCGTTGCCGATACCTGATTTTGTAGTATTCGACGGCGAGTCCACTGCCAATCTGGAACGGATTACAGACAGCTTTGCGCAGACGCATGATTTTATTGTTTTCGATACACCCGGACGCGATGATCCTTATGCGCGTTTTGTCGCTACTAGGGCCAACACATTGGTCACACCGATCAATGACAGTTTTGTTGATTTCGACCTGATTGGTCAGGTTGATGCGGAAACATTCAAGGTTAAACGCCTAAGTTTTTATGCGGAGTTGATCTGGGAAGCACGAAAGGAGCGCGCCAAAACGGACGGTGTGACGATTGACTGGGTCGTAGTGCGCAACCGCCTGCACAATATGGAGGCGCGCAATCAGCAGCGCATGACAGAAGCTATTGCGGAACTTTCCAAGCGGGTCGGTTTTCGCGCCCTGCCAGGATTGAATGAGCGGGTAATTTACCGAGAGTTGTTTCCATCCGGCCTGACGCTGATTGACAAGGGACATCTGGGGCAATTGGCAACCGCGCATATTGTGGCGCGTCAGGAACTGCGCGAATTGCTGTCCGGGCTAAATTTACCCGATCTGCATAGCGGCAGCCTGATATAATGGCGTTCGTGCTGATCTTGATCGCTTCTGCATTTGGTTGGGCGCTCTGGAAGGGTAAAATTAAACCAACGCAAGTCCCGCCGATATTGCTTGGCCTTGCGGGGGTTTTCGCAGCGGCGCGCGGTGCGCTTATCCCCGGCATTGCACTGCTGGGCGTAGCGGCGGCATGGTATCGCGGCTTGCACTGGCGGATGTTTGGATTAAAAAGCGAACAAAGCGCCCAATATAAAATCGATAATGCCCGTATGTTGCTGGGCGCAAACCGTAATGATGATGCCGACAAAATCCGGGTTCGTCACCGGCGCTTAATCGCAGAGAACCATCCTGATACTGGCGGAACCGATGCACGGGCCAGCGCGTTGAATGAAGCGCGCGATCTGCTATTGGCCGATATCGAAAAGCGGCAGTTATAATTTCAAACCGGAGCATCCAATGACGCATCAATTCCACGCAACATCTTTACGCGAATATGACATTCGCGGGATTATTGGCGAAACATTGGGCGAGGATGACGCCTATGCTATTGGCCGCGGATTTGGCAGCATTGTGGTGCGCGGCGGCGGCAAATGCGTCGCGGTGGGATATGATGGCCGTTTAAGCTCGCCAATATTGGAAGCCGCATTGGTGCGCGGGTTGAATGAAAGCGGTTGTAATGCCCTGCGCATTGGCATGGGGCCAACCCCGATGCTATATTATGCGGAGGCAGTATTGGACAATGTTGACGGCGGCATAGAAATAACCGGCAGCCACAACCCCGCCAATTATAATGGTTTCAAACTTGTGCATAATGGCGCGCCGTTTTTTGGCGCGGACATCCTCCGGCTTGGGACCATGGCCACGGCGGGCGATTGGGATCAGGGCAGCGGCACGTTTGAACATTATGATATTCTGGATCAATATTTGGACTCGCTGTCAAGCGCCGCGCCGGAAAAAGCGTTCCGGATTGGCTGGGATGCCGGAAATGGCGCGGCAGGACCGGTCATTGAGAGACTGGTTCAGATGATACCGGGTGAGCATCACCTGTTGTTTGTGGATGTGGATGGCCAGTTTCCCAATCATCATCCCGATCCCACCGACCCGGCAAACCTGATCTATTTACAAAGGCTTGTCGCGGAAAAGAAACTCGATTTCGGAGTGGCTTTTGACGGCGATGGGGACCGGATCGGTGCGATTGATGGTGAAGGCAGGATAATCTGGGGCGATCAACTTCTGCAGATATATGCTGAGGACGTGCTGGGCGAACTGCCCGGTGCTACGATTATCGCCGATGTAAAGGCCAGTCAGGCGCTGTTCGACCGCGTGACTGAACTGGGCGGCCAGCCGCTGATGTGGAAAACCGGACACAGCCTGATTAAGTCCAAAATGAAGGAAACGGGTTCGCCACTGGCGGGTGAAATGAGCGGGCACATATTCTTTAAGCATGAATATTACGGATTTGACGATGCGATTTATGCCGCGATCCGTTTAATGCGGGCCTCTGCTAAGCTAGGCAAAAGCGTGACTGAACTGCGCAGCGCCATGCCCGAAATGATTAACACCCCAGAAATGCGTTTTCAGGTGGACGAAAGCCGCAAGTTCGCTGTGATTGACGAAGTATTGGTTCGGCTGGAAGCGGACGGCGCGGATGTGAACAATACCGACGGCGCAAGGGTTAACACGCCCGACGGCTGGTGGCTGCTGCGCGCATCAAATACACAAGACGTGCTGGTCGCGCGGGCGGAGGCGTCGAGCGAAGAGGGGCTGGAGCGGTTGATGGCCATGATCGACGCGCAGTTGGCGGCTAGCGGCCTCGTGCGCGGGGAGCAGGCGGGGCATTGAATTTGCTATTCGGCTTCTGGCCGCACCCCTAAAATGATTTCCCAAGCGATGTAAGTTTTTGGATATTTATTTGGTACTTCTAAAAGAATTTCTAGTTCAACCAGTTTACTAATAAGGTTTTGTGCGGCGGTATATGTCACTCCCATTCTCGAGGAAGCTTGGCTTATAGTTAGAGCAGGGCTCTCAAACAGACTGTCTATTAGAGTCAGCGCATTTGCAGATCTAACGGCGTCACTTACCTGCTTTCGTAGTCGCCTTTGCATTTCTAACAGCCTACCAATTGTTGCTATTGTATCTTGACATGATTGCGTGATCTTTTCGAAAAAGAAACTTAGCCACGCTGTCCATTCTCCTTTCGAAGACACATTATACATAAGGTCAATATAGCGATCCTTATCATGTTCGATTGAAGGGCTGATATAAAGCACTGGGTGCTCAAGTAATCCATGTGTTACTCCCATGAGTGTAACCAGCATTCTACCCAAACGGCCGTTGCCATCACCAAAGGGATGAATAGTTTCGATTTGATAATGAACTAATGCCATATCAATTAGCCGTTCTGCCGAACTATCAATTTGCCGATTCAAATATCTCTCTAAATCGTCCATGCATTTTTCAGTTTCAATTGGCGGTGGCGGGATGAAGCGCGCATCTTCTATCTTTCGCGTTATGCTGCCTATAAAATTTTGGTCTGCTTTATATTCGCCAGGACGCTTCTTTGATCCGCGTTCTGAAGATAAACCTTCAAGCAATTTTGCATGCGCCGCTTTGATAACACGATGCGTCAATGCAAATTCTTTTTCCATTTCTAGTGCTAGATTGAGTGCGCTGATATAATTGCGAACCTCGCGAGTTGATTCATCTATCTCTTGCTCTACACCAGCTTCGGCAAGAACAAGTTTATCAGCGGTGGTATATGTTCCTTCCATTGCCGATGAAGTTAGCGCCTCTTGACGTTGTAGTGGCCGGATTAAAATATAGGGATTTTGCAATAATCGGCATGCTCCCCTTAATTCGCCTAATGCGCTCATTGCTTCAGCAAGCTGAAATGTTATAGCAGCATGATCAATAATTGGTGGTAAAGGCGCAGGAACAAATGCACTCAATCCATAAATGGTCGGAACCAGTTTTCCGGCTTTTGCATTAATGAAATCCACATTTCTCATATTATACTCCGCTATAAACTGCATGCATCACTTTATAGCGAAGCCCGATTTAATATAAAGTGTTTCGATAGCTTTATAGTGACCTATAATCTGAAACAAACAATCATTTGCCATTGAAACTTGTTATATATCCAAAGGAACCCCTGCCCATGACCCCCCGCATCCATCACGGCACGGCCCAGGTTCCCGGCGGGGATCAGCTTGATCTGTATTCGCGCGGCGATGATTTTATGATTGTGCTCGACCGCAATGAGTTGATGAGCACACGGATGAACGGGTCGGAAATTGCGCTGGCCGAGATGACGATTGCCCGGCTGCAAAGTAACCTTGCGCCGCATATACTGATCGGCGGATATGGCATGGGGTTTACGCTTCGCGCCGCATTGGCGGCGCTTGGTAAATCTGCAAAAATTACCGTGGCCGAACTGGTTCCCGGTATCATCGAATGGGCGCGGGGGCCAATGGCGGCGGTTACGGCGGGGTGCCTTGATGATGCACGTGTGACATTGCGAATGGGCGATGTGGCGGAGGCTATTGCACTGGGCAACGGCGCGTATGATGCGATCTTGCTGGATGTCGATAATGGCCCTGACGGCCTGACGCGGACGGGAAATGACGGGCTATATTCGCCTGCGGGATTGCAGGTCGCAAAACGGGCGCTTTCATCTGGCGGGATATTGGCTGTTTGGTCTGCTGGCGATGACAAGAAATTCACCAAGCGTTTGGAGAAAGCCGGATTTGCGGTGGATGAAGTCGCTGTCCGCGCGCGCACCAACGGTAAAGGACCGCGCCACGTGATCTGGTTTGCGCGCAAGGGTTAAGCCAAACAACCCGCCGCTCCAGCGCAGGCTGGAGCCTATTACGCTTTCAATTCATATACGCAACATCAGTCCGAGCCTTACAGCCGTGATTGGCTCCAGCCTGCGCTGGAGCAGCGAAGAGTTCGTTTATATGTAGTGTTACTCTTTCACAACTTTTGCGAATGTCTATATCCAATATATGCCACCATCCCCGCTACCCTCGATCATCACAAATTGGTTCGACGTACGCGGCTGGGCGCCAAGGCGGCATCAACTGGAGATGTTAGAAGCGGCGGCAAATGGCAGGCATGCCTTGCTGGTTGCAGCCACCGGAGCAGGAAAGACGCTCGCCGGTTTTTTGCCAACGTTGACGGAATTGATTACCGAACCTGTTGGTACATTACACACTCTCTATATATCCCCGCTCAAAGCGCTCGCGGTCGACGTGCAGCGCAATTTGCTGACGCCCGTGGAAGAGATGGAGCTGCCCATACGCATCGAAACACGCACCGGCGATACCCCGTCGGACCGCAAAGCGCGGCAAAGGGTAAAGCCGCCGCATATCTTGCTGACTACGCCGGAATCACTTTCGCTGCTGTTAACTCATGAAGACAGCCTTTTTATGTTTGCTTCGCTGAAGCGCGTTATCATTGATGAGGTGCATGCCTTTGCCAATGGCAAACGCGGCGATTTGCTCAGCTTGTCGCTGGCCCGGTTGCAGCAAATCGCGCCGGGTATGCAACGGGTGGCGCTGTCGGCAACGGTGGCGGACGCGGATGAATATCGCGCATGGCTTGCCCCCTATGGCGATATTGATGCGGTGCATTTGGTTGAGGGCGAGGCCGCCGCACCGCCGCATCTGGACATATTGCTACCCGAAGGGCGCGTGCCTTGGGCGGGGCATAGCGGCATGTATGCACTGCCACAAATATTGGAAGAAATCGGGCGCAACCAGACTACATTGATATTCTGCAACACGCGGTTTTTGGCCGAGTTTATCTTTCAAAAGCTGTGGGAATTGAACGAAAGCAATCTGGCAATCGGCATTCATCACGGGTCATTATCCACCGAGGCGCGGCGCAAGGTCGAGGGCGCAATGGCGCGCGGTGATTTGAAAGCATTGGTATGCACCGCCAGCCTTGATCTGGGTGTCGATTGGGGCAATGTTGATTGTGTCATTCAAATGGGCGCGCCCAAGGGATCATCGCGGTTGTTGCAGCGCATAGGCCGTTCAAACCACCGGATGGATGAACCCTCCAAAGCGATTTTGGTGCCCGGCAACCGGTTTGAATATTTGGAAGCGCAGGCCGCGTTTGATGCAGTGAATGAAGGTGTACGCGACGGCGAAGAATTCCGCGAGGGTGGATTGGACGTGCTGGCGCAGCATATCATGGGTTGCGCCTGCGCCGCGCCGTTTGACGAAGCACGAATGCTGGACGAAGTGCAATCGGCGCTGCCCTATAGCGGTATTACCGCGGAGGCATTTGGCCGTGTTTTGGAATTTATTTCGACAGGCGGATATGCACTGCGGGCGTATGACAAGTTCAAAAAACTGGTGCGAGAGGCGGATGGCACTTGGCGGATTGCCCATCCCAAATTTGTAACGCAGCACAGGTTTAACGCCGGGATTATCGTGGATGCGCCGATGCTGAGTGTGCGTTTCCGAAATGGCCGCAATCTGGGCAAGGTCGAGGAAAGCTTTGCCGCTACGCTTTCGCCGGGCAACACATTCACTTTTGCTGGCTTGGCATTGGAGGTGGAGAGTATCAAAGATCTCGACCTGATTGTTCGCGCCGCCAAAAAAGCGGCCCAAATTCCAAGTTATATGGGCGCGCGGATGCCGCTGACAACGCATTTATCAGGCCGCGTGCGAGAATTTTTGACTGACCGGGCCGGGTGGGCGCGCTTCCCCGATGATGTGCGCGAATGGCTGGAGATGCAGGATTATCGTAGCCAGATGCCCGATCCCGGACAGCTGCTCGTAGAAACTTTTCCGCATCAGGACCGACATTATATGGTCTGTTATCCGTTCGAAGGATGGAATGCGCACCAGTCGCTGGGCATGTTGATAACGCGCCGGATGGAGAGCCGGGGCTTAATGCCATTGGGATTTGTCGCCAATGATTATGCGCTGGCAGTGTGGAGCCACAAGCCTATTGCCAAACCCGCAAGGTTGTTTTCCGCCGACATATTGGAGGATGAGTTCAAAGCATGGGTTGAGGGCAGTTATCTGTTGAAACGTGCATTCCGCGAAGTTGCGGTCATTAGCGGACTGGTTGACCGCCAACATCCGGGAAAGCGCAAAACAGGGCGGCAAGTGACATTTTCGACGGACCTAATTTATGATGTTCTGCGTAAATATGAGCCCGATCACTTGCTGTTACAGGCGGCATGGGCCGATGCGCGGGCGCGGCTGACCGATGTGGGACGGCTGGGCGATTTATTAGACCGGGCGGCAGGAACGATGCTGCATGTAGAACTCGACCGCGTTAGCCCGCTCGCAGTGCCCGTAATGGTCATGATTGGCCGCGAAAGCGTGGCGCAGGGCAGTGCGGATGATGCATTGTTGATGGAGGCGGAATCGCTGGCGTCGATCGCCATGACGCCGTGATCCTGAAAAGAAATTGATCTTGATCTTGCGCAAAAGACTTGCTTGCCGAAACCTGACAACGAGATTAGCCTTTGGACGAAGGATAAACATAATGGCTAAATCATTATTGCTAATCAGTCCCTATATTTCGGCTGCATTGCTATCGGGCGCAGCGCCAGTGGCGATAGGACAAGACGGCACTAATAAGATATCTGATGGCAAGGTGACTGAAATCGCGGCATTGGCTGCGCCAGCTATGCAAGAATTTGTGTATGACACGACATCGCGGATTACGGTGCCTGTGCGCATCAATCAAAGTGCGGAATATTCGTTCATTGTTGACACAGGAACCGAACGCACGGTGATTGCCAACGAACTGGCCAAAATATTGTCGTTAAAGACCGGAGAGCGGCTGCGGCTGGCCACGGTATCTGGCCCTGCAACCGTTAATTCTTATCTGGTTGACAGCCTGACAACATCGACGACGCGCATTGACGGCCTGTTGGCGCCCGGGCTGGATCAGCAAAATCTGGGCGCATTCGGATTGCTTGGCCTTGATAGTTTGCAGGACAAGAAGATCGATATTGATTTGCGTGCAAATATAATGACGGTTTCTGCATCAAAAAACCGCAATGTTACGGGCCGCTTTGATGGTGAGATGATCGTCGTTCTGGCGCGCCGCAAAGCGGGCAGACTGATATTGTCAGATGCTAAGGTAAACGGCAAAGGCGTTGATATCGTTATCGATACCGGCTCGCAAAGCAGCCTTGGCAATCAAAAACTGCGCAATATTCTGGAACGCCAAAACCGCAAGGGCGGATTTCTGCCTGTTGCCATGACCAGTGTAACGGGCAAGACGTTACAGGGTGATTATACCCAGATCAGGTCAATTGAAATTGGCGGAATAGAAATTGGCGATTTGCCGATTACGTTTTCAGAAAACTACGCAATGAAAACTTTGGGTTTGGAAAAACGCCCTGCAATATTTTTGGGAATGGACGCCTTGCAACTATTCGACCGTGTCATCATTGATTTTGCTAAGAAACAGGTATCGTTCGGATTACCGAAGCGAACCCGACTTGAGGGCAGAGCAAAAATGGCAAAGGCAGATATATCCCCCTTGGCTCAACGATGATAATATCCAACAGCGCGGGAGATAGATTGCATAAACTCCATACGCTGTGGCACAGACGCGGTGGTATCCGACATCATCACTACCACGGCATAGCGCGTGCCATCGGGCGCTGTCATAATGCCAATGTCATTATAGCCGGTTGATATTGGCGGTAAGTCCTGACCCGTTCCGGTTTTATGGGCAAAGCTCCAGCCAAACGGTACGCCGGCTTTCAGGCGGTTTGGTCCGCTTTTAACGCGGCCCATAAGGTCCAGCAAAACCCGCGTAGAAGATGGCGATAGCAGTTCGCCCTTGGCCAGCCGCGACAGCGCGGTGGCAATGGATTGCGGCGTTGCGCCGTCAACCGGATCGGCCAGATACCGATCCATTGCCGCCTTACGCTCTGCATATGGCACCTGTGCACGCGCCGAATAGAATGTCCGTCCAACCGAATATTGCTGCCGCCACGACATGCCTGCGATACCTGTTTGCAATTGCCTTTCGCCCGGACCAAATCGGATTTGGCCCAGTCCTTTTTTGGCGATGAATGCGCGAACCGCCTCTGGCCCGCCTGCAACACGCATCAGGCTGTCATTGGCTGCATTGTCACTGGCCGTGATCGCGATGTCGAGCAGATTGATAATAGGTTCGTCGATATACCCTTCGTTGCGGACGCGTTTTTCAATTGGCTGGTTGAACACTACCAAGTCATCAGGTGTAATCCGGACCGTTTGATTCAATGTCAGCTTGCCTTGGTCAACCAAATCCAGAACGGCCATGGCAACCCACATTTTGGATACGCTTTGCTGCGGGAAATAATCATTCAGCCGTTTTCCGGCCAGTCCGCCGCCATCAATCTTAAGTACCGCTACGCCTGTTTTGCCCGGAAATACTCGCCAAACTTCGTGGATATAGCTTTCAAGCGATTCTGATAACTGCGCTGTAACCGGACGCGGCGGTGGCGGGGCAGAAACAACGGGCCGATCCTTGCGCACAGGCGGCACAGGGCGTGGCTGTTCAACCGAAACACAGGCCGCCACACTCGCGCTTAATAACAGGATCGAAACAGTCCGGAGAACGCCTGATATTGTAAATCGTGTAAGGGCCAATCAATTTCTCCAAATAGGTATTCCACTGCGTAACGCGGTGCGGGTTCCATTGGAATTGGCTATCCCGCGCTTTGCGATGAACGATTCTCTGCCATAGACGAACCGAATTTAACGGCGCTTACATGTTTTGACTTGACCTTATGCCTCCGGCAATGTTGTCCTTTGCTGAACGATCAACAAGGGCGATATAATGAGCATGGATAATGAGCACGGCATTTTTCTGGGTATGGGCGGGGGCGAGGCCCAGTATCTGAATCTGAAGCGGGCCAATCGGCATGGCTTGATTGCGGGCGCAACGGGCACGGGTAAAACGGTAACGCTGCAAGGAATGGTCGACAGCTTTTCTGCGCTGGGCGTTCCGGTTTTTGTTTCTGATGTTAAGGGCGATCTGGCAGGCTTAGCCATGGCAGGATCACCCACTGGCAAAATGCATGACGCGTTTACGGCACGGGCCTCAGAAATTGGTTACCAAGGTTACAGTTACGCTGATAATCCAGTCGTTTTTTGGGATCTTTACGGCGAAAGAGGCCATCCCATTCGTACTACTATATCGGAAATGGGGCCATTATTGCTGGCGCGCATTTTGGGCCTGAATGAAACCCAAGAGGGCATATTGAACATCGCATTTCGCGTCGCCGACGATCAGGGCATGTTGCTGCTTAACTTGGAAGATTTGCAGGCAATGCTTATCTGGTGCGCCGAAAATGCCGCTGAAATTGGCACAAAATATGGCAACGTAACCAAGGCATCGGTGGGATCAATCCAGCGCCAGTTGCTGACATTAGAGGATCAGGGCGGAGCCAAATTCTTTGGCGAACCAGCTTTGGAAATTACCGACTTCATTCAGCTCGATGATAAAGGGCGCGGACAGGTCAACATTCTGGCTGCTGAAAAATTGATGCAAAGTCCGAAATTATACGCGACGTTTCTATTGTGGCTACTGTCTGAATTGTTTGAGACGTTGCCAGAAATTGGCGACCCTGAAAAACCCAAACTAGTGTTCTTTTTTGATGAGGCACATCTATTGTTCGAAGATGCACCTGATGCGTTGATGCTGAAAGTGGAACAAGTCGTCCGCCTGATCCGGTCAAAGGGTGTGGGCGTGTATTTCATCTCGCAAAATCCGATTGATATTCCTGAAAAAGTGGCAGGCCAGCTTGGCAACCGCGTGCAACACGCGCTGCGTGCCTTTACGCCGCGTGACCAAAAAGCGATTAAGGCCGCGGCAGAGACTTTCCGGATCAACCCGGATTTGGATGTTGCCGAGGCGATTACGGAACTGAAAGTGGGCGAGGCGCTGGTTTCGACACTGCTGCCCGATGGTTCTCCTTCGATTGTTCAACGGACATTGATAAAACCGCCGCGTTCACGGGTCGGTCCATTGGACGCCAAGGAACGTGCAATTATCCAGTCAATTTCGCCATTTGATGGAAAATATGAGGCCGAGGTTGACCGTGATTCGGCGTTTGAAATTTTGAGCCAAAAATCTACCGACGCTGCTGCTACCGCCGAAGAAGTGGCGGAGCAAGGTGAGGAAGAAGTGGGCAAGCGCGAACGTAAGTCAACATCCCTATGGGGCAAGGTTGCTGGCGCTGCGGCAGGTGCCGCTTTGTCATCCGCAGGTTCAATGGCGGCCAGCGCAATGCTGGGTAAAAAAAGCCGCGCCAATCCGAAAGCATCGGCGGCGAGCGCGGTTGCTGGAACGATTGCAACCGAGCTTGGCAAATCAATCGGCTTTCCGGGGCTCGGCCGTTTCGCTCGTAACCTAATGGGCGGATTAATGCGCTAGATTCTCTTGATCCCAAGCCAGCTTTAGCCAGCTTGGGATCAATGGCTTCTTTATTACTGTTCTTGCTGTTCTTGCCGTTCGCGTGAAGTCTCACGGCGCGCGGAGACTGCCGCTTCTTGCCGAGGTGCAGGCGCTGGACGCGGCGCAGCTATAGGCGCGGCTGCACGTGCCGCTTGCGGCGCTTGCCTGACCGCCGGCGCAGATACGCCGCTGTCTTGGGGTCTGCGGCCAAAACCGCCGCCCAATACACCATTGCCGCGATTAACGCTTTCCATATTGCGCGGCGGTGGAGCATTGTTCCTGTTATCATATTGCTTGGCCCCGCCAGATTGCTTTATCGGTTCTGGCGCTATGCTGGGCTTGCCAGGCCTTTGTGGACGCCGTCCAAATCCGCCGTCTAATATGCCGGGCCGCGGTCCATGATAGCCATTATTGCCGCCATTTGCATTGCCGCCGTCATGACCGCCATTGCCGTTATGGCCACCACCATTATGATTGCCGCCATTGTGGTTGCCGCCGTTATTGCCGCCATGGCCACCATTGCCGTTATGTCCCCCATTTCCATGGTTTCCGCCATTATTGTGACCATATCCGCCACCATTATAATTATTGCCATGGCCATGCCTGCGTCCGTAATCGCGGTACCAATTATACCGTTGTCCGCCCCAATAGCGGCGGTGATCGTTATGCATTTGATATCGTCTGCCATAGCTGTCGAAGACGAAATAACCATAGCCGGGATAATAATAATCGCTGTACCAGCCGCCGCCATAGCCGATATTGCTGAAACCGTAGCCATAATCGCAATCGTAATAGCTATCGAAATCGTTGTAGGAATCGCAATCCGACGCATAACCGTCGCTGGCATAGCCTAGTCCCACGCTGCCGTCATAAACGCATCCCGATGTGACCATGCCCAACGCAGCGATTGCCGCAAGCTTCATGGTCGGCGATGTACGGATTTTGGATATCAAATATTTCATATGTCTCACCCCTGTTGCCCAGCAGTCCCCGAATTCTGGCCCGGTTGCCGACTGGATTGTTGCTATTATGCTATACTAAGATCGCATAGTTGAATTGTGGGTGAACATATTTGTTTGCTGCCGTTCATCAAGTTTTATTCTATGCTTGTGCCATACTGACATGAATGGCAATGGACTATTAATCGTTTGATTAAACCGGAGTGAAAAGAATATGGCATTGGCCAGCAGCGAAGCCGCAAATCCGCATTGGACAAAGCGGACACCCAAGCGCGATTTGTCGCATATTCCGGGTGAAGACGGCCCGCCGATTATCGGTACGACGTTGCGTGTACTGCGCGATCCGCCAGGCTATTGTGACCATATGATCCGCACGTATGGTCCAGTGTTTCGCACCAATTCGCTCGGCAATCCGACCGTATCGATGATGGGCGCAGAGGCCAACGAGCTGCTGCTGTTTGACCGGGACAAGCTGTTCTCGTCGGAACAAGGCTGGGGGCCAGTGCTCAACCTGCTTTTCCCGCGCGGTTTGATGCTGCTGGATTTTGACCATCACCGGATGGACCGCCGCGCGCTGGGTATTGCGTTCAAACCCGGCCCGCTGCGCGCCTATGCCAAGAATATGAACGATATTTTTGCGGAAAAATTGCCGGCATGGCGCGGTGATATGCTGTTCTATCCGGCGATCAAGCAACTGACATTGGATGTCGCGGCCAGCGCATTTCTTGGCGTGCCTCTAGGGCCAGAGGCAGATAAGGTGAATACCGCATTTGCGCATATGGTCGCGGCGTCGGTAGGGGCAATCCGCGCGCCATTGCCATTCACCAAAATGGGCAGGGGCGTTGCCGGACGGCAATATCTGATCGACTATTTCGGACCACAAATCGAGGAACGCCGCCGCAACGAAAACCGGCAGGATATGTTCAGTCAGTTCTGCCGGGCGCAGCATGAAGACGGCAGTTACATGTCTGATGGCCAGTTGATCGATCACATCAATTTCCTGATGATGGCGGCGCATGACACCATTACATCGTCGGTGACTTCGATGGTGTGGCTGCTTGCCAAAAACCCCGAATGGCAAGAGAAACTGCGCGCCGAATGCCTTGCCATTGCGCCTGCCGGTGCCAGCATTACCGATGCTGATCTGAGTAAGTTTGAACTGACCGAATATGCGTTCAAAGAAGCATTGCGGATGATCCCGCCCGTCCCCGCGTTGCCCCGCCGCGCGCTGCGCGATTTCGAATTTATGGGCCACCATATTCCGGCGGGTACATCGGTTAGCATCAGCCCCGCTTATGTCCATATGATGCCCGAACACTGGGATAATCCGCGTGAATTTAATCCCATGCGGTTCACTCCTGATCTGGTGAAAACGCGGCACAAATACGCGTGGGTCCCCTTTGGCGGCGGCGCGCATATGTGCCTGGGCCTGCATTTCGCATATTTGCAGGTGAAGATTTTCATGCATCATGTGCTGACCAACGTGCGTATCGAGATTGCAGATGGATATGAGCCGCAGTGGCAGGCATGGCCGATCCCGCGGCCCAAAGATGGCCTACAGGTAAGGCTGGTTCCGCTGCAATAACGGCTTGGCATTGCCAGCATGCGATGCCGCCCGTAAAGACGGCCCAGCGCATGGCATATACACACCCAACAGAACTGGACCCGTCGGCGCTACGGCGCAGGGCCTTTGGCGTCATCGCCACTTTGGTGGTCGAGGCGTTACTTATTTTGGCTTTTTTAAGCCTGACGTTACAGACGGCCGGACCCAAGGCCGAAAGACGCGGCCTGAGCGCGTTCAGCCTGGAGGGAGCAGAGGAAGCTGCACCCGCCGATGCGGCAAAAAATGATGCCGCTTCGCCCGTCACCAAATCTGTACCGCGCAATATATTGCCCCCCATTCCAAAACCGATTTTGCCGTCCGCGAACCCCCTGAAAACCCCACCGCCTAGTCCCGATTTTATCAAGGTAAGCAAGTCTGAATTCGACGCGATGGACTTGGCCAAAATCCCTTCAAATGGCGGGGCAGGCGCCAAGAGCACAGGTGCTGGCCAAGGACAAGGCGCAGGCAGCAAGGGCCCCATCGGCCCCGGCGCTGGCCCGGGCGGCGCGCAGTTGTATCCAGTGGCTTGGTACCGCGAGCCTTACGATGCTGAACTCGCCCCGTATCTGGCCGCCGCTAAGTCGGTTCCAGCAGGTGCGTCCGCCGAAATTGCATGCCGGATGATCGAGAATTACCATGTCGAAAACTGCCAAATCCTGAACGAAAACCCGCGCGGAACGGGCCTTGCCAAAGCGTTACGTCTGGCAGCATGGCAATTCCTGGTCCGCCCGCCGCGCATCGACAATAAACCGCAACTGGGCGTTTGGGTGCGAATAAGGTTCGATTTTCGGGGAAGTAAGGTGAGTGAGGCGGAGGGGCCTTAGGAATAAGGCGTCGCGCCAGCGACTCCGCCATTGTCATCCCCGCGAAGGCGGGGATCCAAGGCCTGAACTTTCGTCTTGTCAGGCCATCGCAATTGAAGCCCATAGGTTAGACCATGGATCCCCGCCTTCGCGGGGATGACATAGCATGAGATTTTGAGGGAACACCTGTATGATTTACCGCGCCACCGGCCCCGCCCCAATACCTGCCTAACTTTACAAACATAGACGACACGTCCGGGGGAACTGTCAACATAATGTATAGTTAGTCTAGTTTGCGCAGCTACACGCCGAACAAGGTGGCTGCACACAGGCGTAACAGAAGCTACAAAATTCATAACTACAACGCTGGCAGCGCAAATCCTACATTACAACGCCGTATTTTCGTGTGCGTGGCTTGTTACCCACTATTCCGCAATGCCGTTGCAATCGCATTGATCGTTAGCTGTATACCCTCGCCGATACGCTCATCGGCTTCGCCTGCGCGGTGGCGTTTCATCAATTCTATCTGAAGCAGGTTCAGCGGTTCGATATACGGTAGCCGCAGCATGATTGAGCCGCGCAGGGCGGGGCTGGCCTCCAACAGGAACCCTTGTCCGCTGGCGTCCAACACGCCGTCATGCGCTTTGCGCCAATGATCGGTGATTGTGCCAAACAAGGCGGCGGACAGCGCCTTGTCCTCGACCAGATCGGCGTAATGCGCCGCAATCGCCATGTCGGATTTGGCCAGTACCATTTCCATATTGGCCAATATCGTCTGGAAATAACTCCATTCGCCCGCCATTGCTTTTAGCAATCCCTTGTCGGCAAAATCATGCAAGGCTTGGCCCGTGCCATACCATCCGGGCAGCATCACGCGGGCCTGTGCCCAGCTGAATACCCAGGGGATTGCGCGCAAATCTTCAATCCGGTCGCTGGCCTTGCGGCTGGCGGGACGCGACCCGATTTTCAGCGTGGCAATCTCGGATATCGGGGTCATCTGGCGAAA